>NZ_JXSI01000010.1:0-108241 GCF_002916705.1 Pseudomonas sp. GZJR-8
GCTGGGCCGGCATTCCGGTCCTTCCAAAAGTGAGCCGCTGTAAGAGCGGAACCCTAAGTGGCCGTTACCGCAGCAATGGATATGTACTCGCCCCCCCAACATCCTAGTTAGCTGTCAAGCCCCCTCCCACATTTTGACCGCACACCGCTTAGCGTCCGCTCCAGGCCTGGACAAACGGCGTCAGGTCTTCCTTCGGCGCCGTACGCGGCGGGTTCTGCGGCGTGCCCAGGTAAAGGAAGCCAATCACTTCTTCACCCGCCGTCAGCCCCAAGCCTTTGGCCACATGGGCCGAGTAGGACAACTCCCCGGTCCGCCACACCGCACCAATCCCCTGGGCATACGCCGCCAGCAGGATGCCGTGGGCCGCACAGGCCGCCGCCAGCAATTGCTCGGACTTGGGCACTTTGAAGTGCTCCTGCAAACGCGCAATCACCACAACTACCAACGGCGCACGCAGCGGGCCGTTCTGCGCTTTGTCGATGACGGCTTGCGGTGCGTCGGCATCCTGCATCCGGGCGGCTTCGGCCAACAGCGTGCCCATTTGCTCACGGGCTGCGCCTTCTACGGTGAGGAAACGCCAAGGGCGCAATTGACCGTGATCGGGCGCCCGCATGGCGGCAGCGAACAACAGGTCGCGCTGCTCCTGGGTCGGTGCCGGGTCGAGTAAACGCGGCACGGAAACACGGTTGAGCAAAGCGTCGAGAGCCTGCATTGGCCACCTCCAAAAAAAATGTGTGGTCATTCTAGCGGGAAAGAATCGCGATGCCACCAAACGATAATTGCTCTTATTCAAACCGCCCGGCCCTGTTAGACTTTGCGACCAGATTTTGCCCCCTCGTCCAGGAATCTCGATGTTCCGTTCGCTTTCCTACCTGTCTGCAGCGTTGCTGGCTCTATGCCTGACTGCTTGCGACGACGCCCCTCGCTTCACCAAGGCCGAGCCGGGTGAATCGCGATCCGGTGGCGCGACAACGGTAAACAAGCGCGACCAGAACGCCTTTTCCCTGCCCTCGGCCAACCTGGCACCCAGCCGTCGCCTGGATTTCAGCGTCGGTAACAGCTTCTTTCGCAACCCCTGGGTGATCGCGCCGGCCACCACCACGGCACGGGATGGCCTGGGCCCGCTGTTCAATACCAACGCCTGCCAGAACTGCCATATCAAGGACGGCCGTGGCCACCCGCCACTGCCTGATGCGCCCAATGCCGTGTCGATGCTGGTACGCCTCTCAATTCCTCTCTCCATTACAGAGCAGCCCCCCTACGCCAAGCTGATCGAACAGCTCGGCGTGGTGCCCGAGCCGGTGTATGGCGGGCAGTTGCAAGACATGTCCGTGCCGGGCGTCGTTCCGGAGGGCAAGGTGCGGGTCGACTACAGCCCTGTCCAGGTCAGCTTCAAGGACGGCACCGTCGTCGAACTGCGCAAACCCGACCTGAAAATTACCCAGCTCGGCTACGGCCCGATGCACCCCGACACACGCTTCTCGGCACGCATCGCTCCACCGATGATCGGCCTGGGCCTGCTCGAAGCGATCAGCGACGCCGATATCCTGCGCAACACCGACCCCAAGACCGCCGACAAAGACGCCATCGTCGGCCGCGCCAATTGGGTCTGGGATGACGCCCAGCATAAAACCGTACTCGGGCGTTTTGGCTGGAAAGCCGGGCAACCCAACCTCAACCAACAAAATGTTCACGCGTTTTCGGGTGATATGGGCCTCACGACCTCCCTGAGACCCTTTGATGACTGCACCGACGCCCAAGTGGCGTGCAAGCAGGCGCCAAACGGCAATGGCCCTGACGGCGAGCCGGAAGTCAGCGACAACATCCTGCGCCTGGTGCTGTTTTACACCCGCAACCTCGCGGTGCCTGCACGCCGAGACGTCAACACGCCTCAAGTGTTGGCCGGCAAGAACCTGTTCTACGAGGCCGGTTGCCAGGGCTGTCACAAGCCGACATTCACCACGGCCGCCAACGCCGCCGAACCCGAGCTGGCCAACCAGGTGATACGCCCCTACAGCGACCTGTTGTTGCACGATATGGGCGAAGGCCTGGCCGACAACCGTACCGAATTCAACGCCACTGGCCGTGAGTGGCGCACCCCGCCGCTGTGGGGCATTGGCCTGACGCAAACCGTCAGTGGTCACACCCAGTTCTTGCATGACGGCCGCGCCCGCAACCTGCTTGAGGCCGTGCTGTGGCACGGCGGGCAAGCACAAGCGGCACAGCAACATGTGTTGTCATTTAACGCCGAACAGCGGGCCGCGTTGCTGGCGTTCCTGAATTCTTTATAAGCTTCGCCCCACTCACAGAAGGGAGCTCGACATGTTTCGTCCCAAGTTGTTGTTCACCAGCCTCGCCGCCCTTGCCCTGGGCGCGTGCTCGCCCCAGGACCCGCAAGCGGTGACCTCGGCGGCTATCGCCAAGCAGGTGATCCTGCCGACCTACAGCCGCTGGGTTGAAGCCGACCGCCAGTTGGCCGTAAGCGCCCTGGCCTACTGCCAGGGCAAGGAAAGCCTGGACACTGCCCGCGCCGACTTCCTGCACGCACAAAAAGCCTGGGCCGAGTTGCAACCGTTGCTGATCGGCCCACTGGCCGAAGGCAACCGCGCCTGGCAGGTGCAGTTCTGGCCGGACAAGAAGAACCTGGTGGGCCGCCAGGTCGAGCAATTGGTCAGCGCCCAACCACAGATCGATGCGGCCGCCCTGGCCAAATCGAGCGTGGTGGTGCAGGGCCTGTCGGCCTACGAATACATCCTCTACGACGCCAAGCCCGACGTTGCCGACGAAACCCAGAAAGCCCGCTACTGCCCGCTGCTGATGGCCATCGGCGAGCGTCAGAAAGCCCTGGCTGAAGAGATCCTCGCCAGCTGGAACAGCACTGACGGTATGCTCGCGCAGATGACCAAGTTTCCGAACCAGCGCTACGCTGATTCCCACGAAGCCATCGCCGATCTGCTGCGCGTGCAGGTGACCGCGCTGGACACCCTGAAGAAAAAACTCGGCACGCCGATGGGTCGCCAGACCAAGGGCATCCCGCAACCCTTCCAGGCCGATGCATGGCGCAGCCAGTCCTCCCTGCAAAGCCTGGAGGCCAGCCTCGCCGCCGCCCAGACCGTATGGGTCGGTGTCGACAACAAAGGCCTGCGCGGCCTGCTGCCGAGCGATCAGAAGCCGTTGGCCGAGAAGATCGATGCCGCCTATGCTGCGTCCCTGAAACTGTTCGCCAGCAACCAGCGCTCCCTCAACGAACTGTTGAACGATGACGCCGGGCGCCAGCAACTCAACGATATCTACGACAGCCTCAATGTGGTCCATCGCCTTCACGAGGGCGAGCTGGCCAAAGCATTGGGCGTCCAACTGGGCTTCAACGCCAACGATGGTGACTGATGATGCTCAGGCGACAGGCTTTGGCGCTGGGTAGCGTGCTGCTCAGCGCCCTCACGTTGGGCGGCTGGACGCTGTTCAAAGGCAAAGACAAGGGGCCGCTGCTGCTCTCGGCACGCGATGATGCCGACGGCAAGCACTACGCTGTCGGCTATCGCCTGGACGGCAAGCCCGTCTTTGCCACCCAGGTCGGCCAGCGCTGTCACGACATCATCAACCACCCCACACTGCCAATTGCGTTGTTCGTCGCCCGTCGTCCGGGCACCGAGAGCTACCTGATCGACCTGCGCGATGGCACGCTGCTGCAAACCATCACCTCAAAGGCCAACCGGCACTTTTACGGCCATGCGGTGATCCACAAGAGCGGCGACTGGCTGTACGCCACCGAGAACGACACCTCCGATCCCGGTCGTGGGTTGTTGGGTGTGTATAAGTTCGAAGGCGAGCGGCTGGTACACAGCGGCGAGATTTCCACCCACGGCATCGGCCCGCACCAGGTCTCCTGGATGCCCGACGGCGAAACCCTGGTGGTGGCCAACGGCGGCATTCGCACCGAAGCCGAAAGCCGCGTGGAGATGAACCTCAACGCCATGGAACCGAGCCTGGTGCTGATGCAGCGCGATGGCACCTTGATCAGCAAGGAAACGTTGGGCCAGCAAATGAACAGCGTGCGCCATATGGGGATCGCCAGCGATGGCACCATCCTCACCGGGCAGCAGTTCATGGGGCCGTCCCAGGAGCGTTCCGAGTTGCTCGCAATCAAGCGCCCGGGCCAGCCTTTTATAGCGTTCCCGGTAGCCGATGAGCAACTGCAAGCGATGGGGCACTACACCGCCAGCGTGGCGGTGCACAGCGAACTGCGCCTGGTAGCGCTCACGGCGCCGCGTGGCAATCGTTTCTTCATCTGGGATATGGACAGCGCCGAGCTGCGCCTGGATGGGCCGTTGCCCGACTGCGCCGGTGTGGGTGCAGTGGCGGACGGGTTTGTGGTTACGTCGGGACAGGGACGTTGCCGCTTCTATGATTGTCGTCAGGAACGACTGATGGCCAAGCCATTGGAATTACCGGCGGGGTTTTGGGATAACCACCTGCACCTGATCTGAAAACTGCCCCTCTGCAGGAGCGAGCTTGCTCCTACCGTTAAAGCGTCAGGCGTAAAAAAAGGGCCTCGCATCGCAAGGCCCTTTCCAGGAGTTTTACTCGTTTCAACTTTGCGGCCTCATTGCTTGAGACATCCCGAACATGAATAGCAGCAAATCATGATCAGGCCTGGCCGCCACACTTGCCTTGGCAATCCGCGGCAGCAGGCATTGCCCGCCACCGTCTACCGCACTGAGCACTTGTGTGCGAGGTTGTTCCCACGCTGCCAGGGCAAGGGCTGAAATGCCCAACGCCCCGACCAAAAACAAACCTCGTGCTATTTCTAGCTTCATCTGGTTAAACCCTTGATAGCGCTGCCAAACGCCGTCTCGTAAAAGTAGCTGAGTTTTTTCCAGTCGGTATCGTTCCACGACGAATGGCGGCGCAATTGCAGCATGTCATGGGACGCCGCCCGATAAGCGGTCAAACGCTGGCGACATTTTTCAAAGTCCAGCAGGGCCACTTCCACAATCGCCGCATCAGGCTCACCGGTTACCCGCACGAAAATGTGCTTGATATACAAGCAACCGTGCTGCCAGCGACCCTTGTGCATACGGGCCAGGGTGCCGGCGAGCTCCTGGAGCAAACGCTCGTGGACCGCCTCGCCGTACTGCTCACGGCCACCGGCGGCGTACCAGTTTTCGATCTCGTCGAAACCGTCCAATGACGCGGTCACCAACAGGGCTTTCCATTGATGCTCCGGGTCGCGTCGCGCCTCGCAAAACACCAACTCCGGAACGCGCACATCCAGCAAACGCAGGCCCTTCAAGGCATCACGCTCACGCAGCACCGTCGGACGCCCGAATGGATGCAACCAACTGCGGTAGATGTGCCCGGTCTGACGCTTGCAATACAGCAAACGCCCATTAGGGCTGACCACTCGCTGCACACCACTTTCACCGCCACGCCGGCGATTGGGTTCTTCGACCCACTCACCCTTCTGGCGCCAGAAATAATCAAACCGCTCCTCGGGAGCTACATGACTGCCTGCTACGCACTCAACTGCCATCTGTTACCTCTTGCGCAATACATACACTCGCCACATGGCGTAGAGCGGTATGAAGTCCAGGGACTCCTGAACACGGAAACCGGCCTGCTCGAATTCTGCCTCGACAGTAGCAGCCGGTAACACAAACCGGTTTTGGTAACCTTCCTGCTCACCTCTTTTGCGACGACGTACTTCGCTGCGCTTGCGCTTCCAGGCCTTGAAATTGCCGTCCACCCACAGCGAAATAATCACGCTGTCACGGGTAACTCGCTGAAACTCACGCAGTATTGTCAGCCTGTGCTCCGCTTCACCGATGTGGTGCATCAAGCGCATGCAGAAAATACTGTCGACGGAGTTATCTGGCAAATCGATATCAAAGGCAGATGTCTGCAAAGGGCGTACCCGTTTCACCACCTCCGCCGGTTGCGCGGTGGTGGCGATCTTCAACATCGACGCCGAATTGTCAGCCCCGATAATCACACGGTTGGGTTTTTCGGCCAGCAACGGCCAGAAACGTCCAGCGCCACAAGGCAGGTCCAGCACCAGGCCCGGCTCACCGGCCATGGCCAGTGCACCACGCGCCAGTTGCTCGTCGCGTTTGTGGGACAACCGGCGAGCCAGATTGTCCTGATGTTTGAGCAAATATTGTTGCGCGTGTTGATCGTCGTACTTTTCGGAAAATTCCAACTTGATCGGGGAAGGCATCGTACGTCTCCGGTAACTGATGCCTGCAACCTTAAGCAGTTAAACGTAATCAACAGGTCAACTCATTGTGAAAATCTTGTCCTGTCCAACTGCATACATTTCAAGACTTTACAGAAACATTCAGTAGCATCGGGCCATCTTCGCTGAAAAGCAGGCAGTCTGCATCCGCAAAACGACAGACTGAACGGTCAGCTTTTGACCTGGCTCAGCTCCACATGAAAACGGCAGCCATTGGGCTCCATCGTCGTCAGGCTCACGCTCCAGCCCTGGCTCTCGCAGATCCGTTGCACCAGCGACAGGCCGAGCCCCAGCCCCTCGCCACGGTTCTCACTGCCGCGCACAAAAGGCTCGAACATCGCTTCGCGCTTGTCTTCAGGAATGCCCACGCCAGAGTCCTCCACCACAAAACCACTCGGCTCCAGCGTGAGGCGGATAAACCCTTGCTCGGTGTAATGCAGTGCATTGCGCAACAGGTTACCCATCACTGCGTGCAGGAACGTGGTGTTGTAGCGAGTATCCAGAGGATTGCCAGGGCAGTAGATCAACTCAAGGCCTTTTTGCTCGATGGGCCCACGCCAGATCCCAAGCAAATCTTCGGCGACCTGCGTCAGGTTGACCTGAGCCGACATGGCAGCATCATCGTGTTTGGCGCGGGCCAGCATCAGGAAGGTCTGCACCAGTTCACGCATTTCCTCACAGGCCCGCGCGATTCGCTGGACCTGGTTACGGCCGCGTTGATCGATGGCGGGGTTTTCCAGCAGCAGCTCACAGGAGCTGGCCAACACCATCAAGGGCGTGCGCAACTCATGGCTTACATCACTGGTAAACAACTGCTCACGGGACAACGCTTGCCGCAGGCGCCCCAGCGTGGCATCGAACGCCACCGCCAGCTCGCCCACTTCATCGGCTGCATAATCCGGTGCCAAGGGCGGCGCCAGCCCTAATAACTGGTCACGATGCCGCACCTGGCGAGCCAGGCGCACTACCGGCGCCATCACCTTGCGGGCCAGCACCCAGCCGAGGAACACCGCCAGCGCCAGGCTGAGCACGAACCCCACCAGCACCACGGCAAACAGCACGCGCTCGCGCTCTTCAAAATCGCTTTGATCCTGCAACAACACATAACGCCGACCGTCGATCACCTCGACCATGGCGTGGTACGACAGAGACTCGCGAAATACTTCGTGGAAGCCCGGATCCAGATGCCGAAGATCCTTGGGCAGCTCGAAATCGCCTTGCCCGCCGCTGAAGTAAAACAACTGGTCCGGCTCCGGCCGATGTCGCCAGTCTTCCATGCTGTCCATCAACAGCAGGCGTTGCAGGTCACCGCCCAGGCCCGCCGAGATCAGCTTCTCTTCCACCAGGTGCACCGTCGCAACGATCCCCATGGCGAAGGCCCCCGCCACCAACGCACTCATCAAGGCAAAGGCGATGATGATCCGTTGGGCAAGGCTTTGTCTAAACTCCATCACGTCCCTCGGCCAAGCGATAACCCACCCCGTGCACCGTTTGCAGCAACGGCTTGGCAAAGGGCTTATCGATCACCTGGCGCAATTGGTGAACGTGGCTGCGCAGGCTGTCGCTGTCCGGGCAGTCATCGCCCCACAGGGCTTCTTCGAGAATTTCCCGGCGTAGCACGTGCGGGCTCTTCTGCATCAGCACTGCCAGCAGTTTCAGGCCGACGGGGTTGAGCTTGAGCAGGCGCCCTTCGCGGGTGACTTCCAAGGTATCGAGATCGTAGCTCAGGTCACCCACCTGCAGGGCGCGGCGGCCACCACCCTGGGCACGCCGCAACACCGCCTCGATCCGCGCGGCCAGTTCCGACAAGGCAAATGGCTTGAGCAGGTAATCATCAGCCCCGGACTTGAAGCCTTGCAGGCGGTCATCCAGTTGATCGCGTGCGGTGAGCATGATCACCGGCGTATCGCGCCGTGCGTCTTCGCGCAGGCGTTTGCACAGGGTGTAGCCATCGATGCCAGGCAGCATGATATCGAGCACGATCAGGTCGTAATGCTCGGTGGCCGCAAGGTGCAGGCCCGACAAGCCGTCCTGCGCACAGTCCACTGTGTAGCCTTTGAGCCCCAGGTAATCGGCCAGGTTGGCCAGAATATCGCGGTTGTCTTCAACCAATAAAATTCGCATGGGCAGTGTCTCCGTACGCGGTAACAGCCGTGTTGGCTCGCGCAGCTTAAGGCCAAGCGGGGCTCAGGGATAGAGCTGAAAGGCCCACTGATGAGGGTTTTCAACTGATTACAGGGACAAACGAGTTTTTCACTATAGCTTCACAAACAGACCACAGTGTCAGGGTGAAGATCGCGCCCATCGATCTAAGGAACCTGGACATGGGCTTTCTCAAAACAGCGCCAATGCGCTATTTGCTGTTGATAACCGCTGCCTGGTTATTGGTTTTCCTGCTTACTCGCAGCGTGTTGCTCGTGACTCACCTGAATGAAGTGGGCGGCAACTTGCTGCCGGTGTTTGGCGTGGGTCTGGTCTACGACCTGGGCTTCCTCGCCTATGCGGCCTTGCCGCTGGGCTTGTATTTGCTGCTCTGCCCACCCGCACTGTGGCGCCGCCGCGGCCACCGCTGGTTTTTGCGGGCGCTGCTGACGATCAGCCTGTTCGCCATGCTGTTCACCTCGGTGGCCGAATGGCTGTTCTGGGATGAGTTTGGGGTGCGCTTCAACTTTATTGCGGTCGACTATCTGGTGTATTCCGATGAGGTGCTGAACAACCTGCTGGAGTCTTACCCGATCGGCAAGCTGCTGAGCCTGCTGGCAATGCTGGCGATCCTCATGAGCCTGGCCCTGCGTAAACCCTTCAATGCCGCCATGGCGGCACCTTTGCCGGCACTGCGTGGCCGCTTGGTCAATGCCCTGGGCCTGTTGGTGGTCGCCGGCCTCAGCCTGCAACTGATCAGCCAGGACAGCCCGCGTGCCCAGGGTGGTAACGCCTATAAGAACGAACTGGCCAGCAACGGTCCTTATCAATTCTTCGCTGCGTTCCGCAATAATGAATTGGACTACACCCAGTTCTATCAGAGCCTGCCCACCGACGTGGTCGCCCGGCAACTGCGCGCCGAACTCAGCGAGCCCAATGCGCGCTTTATCGACCCGGACCCGCTGGATATTCGCCGCGCCATCACCAACCCGGGCACACTGCGCAAGCCCAACATCGTGCTGGTCACCATCGAAAGCTTCAGCGCCAAGTACATGGGCAGCAACGGCGATCAACGCAACCTCACGCCCAACCTGGATGCGTTGCGCAAACAAAGCCTGTACTTCAATAACTTCTATGCCACCGGGACACGAACCGACCGGGGCCTGGAAGCCATTACCCTGGCGATCCCACCCACGCCAGGCCGCTCGATCGTCAAGCGTATCGGTCGTGAACGCGGGTTCGCGAGCCTCGGCCAACAACTCACGGCCATCGGTTACGACAGCGTGTTTGTCTACGGCGGTCGCGGTTACTTCGACAATATGAACGCGTTTTTCAGCGGCAACGGGTATCGGGTCGTGGACCAAAGCAGCGTGCCCGAGTCAGAAATCTCGTTCAAAAATGCCTGGGGCATGGCCGACGAAGACCTGTTCAAACAGACGCTTAAACTGGCCGACGCCGACTACGCCAAGCAACAGCCGTTCTTACTGCAACTGATGACGACTTCCAACCATCGCCCCTATACCTACCCGGATGGGCGCATCGATATCAAATCCGGCAAGGGTCGCGATGGTGCAGTGAAATACACCGACTACGCCATCAACCAGTTCCTTGAAGCTGCACGCCAGAAACCCTGGTTCGACAACACCATTTTTGTGTTCGTCGCCGACCACACGGCCGGCAGCGCAGGCAAGGAAGACCTGCCGATCACCAACTACCAGATTCCGTTGTTTATCTATGCACCCAAGCTGATCGACGCACGGGAGTCCGCGCAACTGGCCAGCCAGATCGATCTTGCGCCGACCTTGCTGGGCCTGATCAACCTCAGCTACGAGTCGACGTTCTTCGGCCGTAATCTGTTGCAAGACAACCCGCTGCCACCGCGAGTCGTGGTGGGCAACTACCAGCATCTGGGCTTGTTTGACGGCAAGGACCTGGCAATCCTCAGCCCGCGCCAAGGCTTGCGTCGCCATGACCAGGCCCTTGGAGAAAGCCAGGAGTTGCGCGTCGGCAGCGATGACCCATTGATCCAGCGGGCAATTACCTACTATCAGGCCGCCAGCTACGACTACAAACAGCAACTGCTGAGCTGGAAAGCGCTCAAGGAAGAGGCTCCAGTCTTAAGCAAACGCTAATCAAAAAGCCCCGTGCAGGTGAGCACGGGGCTTTCTCACCAAGGTTCGTGATGAAATCCCCCTCTTCTTTACCGGTTTCCAAACCGCTCAATTTCTGGCTGTGCCTGGGCCTGCCTGCCGGCGCCGCAGTCGTCTTGCTGTTGCTGGAACTGACCTCATTGGACATGGACCTGGCCAGGCGCTTCTACAGCGCGGAGGCTGGCGGCTTCATCGGCCGCTATAGCTTCTTCCTTGAAGACATCCTGCATGATCGGGCCAAGCAACTGGTGATCCTGTTTTCGGTGTTGGCGATTCTGGGGCTGGTCGGCAGCTTCATTCTGCAACGACTCAAGCCGTACCGCCGCGAACTGGTGTGCCTCGTGCTGTCGCTGGGAATGGCGACGGCGTTCGTGTCGCCACTGAAAACCATCACCGCCGTGCAATGCCCCTGGAGCCTCAAGGAATTCGGCGGCCAGGAAACCTACAGCGAACTGCTCAGCCCGCGCCCGCCTACCGATAAACCAGGTCGCTGCTGGCCCGGCGGACATGCAGCCACCGGGTTTGCCTTGTTCGCCTGGTTCTTCGCGCTGAGGGATCGGCGACCACGGCTGGCGCGCAACGCGTTCATTTTTGCCGTCAGCCTGGGCAGCGTCTTCTCAGTCAGCCGTATGCTGCAAGGGGCACACTTTTTTTCCCACAACGTGTGGACAGCGATTTTTTGCTGGCTGATTTGCCTGGGTTTGTATTGCCTGTTGCTGTACCGGCCTAATCGCCTTCTCCTGTAGGAGCGAGCTTGCTCGCGAAAAACGCACAGACGCCGCGTTTATTCAGGACGCACGCGTTATCGTTGACGTTTTTCGCGAGCAAGCTCGCTCCTACAGAGGAAGGCAAGCCGTGCATAAAAAAGCCCCGCCTGCATCACTGCAGGCGGGGCTTTTTATAGCGCCGGGTAAGGCTGGCTTACATCATGCCGCCCATGCCACCCATGCCGCCCATGTCTGGCATACCGCCGCCAGCTGCGCCTTCAGCCTTCGGCTTGTCAGCGATGGCAGCTTCGGTAGTCAGGATCAGGCCACCGATGGAGGCTGCTGCCTGCAGCGCGGAACGGGTCACCTTGGTAGGGTCCAGGATGCCCATTTCGATCATGTCGCCATAGACGCCAGTCGCAGCGTTGTAACCGTAGTTACCTTTGCCGTTCTTGACTTCGTTGACCACAACGCTTGGCTCGTCGCCGGAGTTGGCAGCGATCTGACGCAGCGGTGCTTCAACGGCACGACGCAGCACAGCGATACCAACGTTCTGATCGGCATTATCGCCGGTCAGGTTGGTCAGGGCTTCCAGAGCACGGATCAGCGCAACGCCACCGCCAGGTACCACGCCTTCTTCAACGGCTGCACGGGTTGCGTGCAGGGCGTCTTCAACGCGGGCCTTCTTCTCTTTCATTTCAACTTCGGAGCCAGCGCCAACCTTGATCACTGCAACGCCGCCGGACAGCTTGGCCAGACGCTCTTGCAGTTTTTCACGGTCGTAGTCCGAGGAGGTTTCGGCAACCTGGGCACGGATCTGCGCGATACGGGACTCGATGTCGCCTTCAACGCCAGCACCGTCAACGATGATGGTGTTTTCCTTGGAGATGGTCACGCGCTTGGCGCTACCCAGGTTTTCCAGGGTGGCGCTTTCCAGGCTCAGGCCGATCTCTTCGGAGATAACGGTACCGCCAGTCAATACGGCGATGTCCTGCAGCATGGCCTTGCGACGGTCGCCGAAGCCTGGAGCCTTGACGGCTGCAACCTTGACGATGCCACGCATGTTGTTCACAACCAGGGTCGCCAGGGCTTCGCCTTCAACGTCTTCGGAAACGATCAGCAATGGGCGGCCGGCTTTGGCAACGGCTTCCAGTACTGGCAGCATTTCGCGAATGTTGGAGATCTTCTTGTCAACCAGCAGGATCAGCGGGTTGTCCAGCTCGGCAACCATGGTCTCTGGCTTGTTGACGAAGTACGGAGACAGGTAGCCACGGTCGAACTGCATGCCTTCTACAACCGACAGTTCGTTTTCCAGGCCCGAGCCTTCTTCAACGGTGATCACGCCTTCTTTACCGACTTTTTCCATGGCTTCGGCAATGATGTCACCGATGGAGCTGTCGGAGTTGGCGGAGATGGTGCCGACCTGAGCGATGGCCTTGGTGTCGGCGCATGGCTTGGACAGGTTTTTCAGCTCGGCAACGATGGCGATGGTCGCCTTGTCGATGCCACGCTTGAGGTCCATAGGGTTCATGCCGGCAGCGACGGCCTTGTAGCCCTCGTTGACGATCGCCTGAGCCAGGACGGTAGCGGTGGTGGTGCCGTCGCCCGCGTCATCGTTGGCACGGGAGGCAACGTCTTTGACCAGCTGCGCGCCCATGTTCTCGAAACGGTCTTCCAGTTCGATTTCTTTGGCGACGGAAACGCCGTCCTTGGTGATGGTCGGAGCGCCGAAGCTCTTCTCGATGATCACGTTACGGCCTTTCGGGCCCAGGGTCGCTTTTACTGCGTCAGCCAGGACGTTGACACCGGTGAGCATTTTCTTGCGGGCGGAGTCGCCGAATTTAACTTCTTTAGCAGCCATGATCGATATTCCTTAAATACTTTGTAGTAACGGGAAAATGAGCGAGGAAATCAGTCTTCCAGTACGGCGAGAATTTCGTTCTCAGCCATGACCAGCAGGTCTTCGCCGTCTACTTTCACAGTGTTGCTGCCGGAGTAAGGGCCGAAAACAACCTTGTCACCCACTTTCACGGCCAGTGCGCGTACATCACCGTTCTCCAGGGTCTTGCCTGGGCCAGCAGCGACGATCACACCGTGGTTGGCTTTTTCAGCAGCCGAACCTGGCAGAACGATCCCGCCAGCGGTTTTCTTTTCTTCTTCGCTGCGACGGATTACGACGCGGTCGTGCAGAGGACGAAGCTTCATTGTCGATCTCTCCTAATTGTGTTTTTCATCGGCCGGTATCAATTCCGGCGGGTTAAATTCCGGCGGTGCCGGTCGCGGCTCGCTGGGCGAGACGCGGAAGTCTGTCTGATGTCACCACCAGAAACCTTGCGGTGACCGTTACATAAGGGCGCATACGCTTATTACAAGGGGGCCGGGAGGAAATTTTTTCTCAGATCGCTCCCCGGGCCAATGCAACACGGCACCCGAAGGTGCCGTGCCAGTGAAGCAGTTATTTGTTGTCGCGGTGTTCGAACTCGCCTTCGATCACGTCGCCTTCACGCCCCAGCGGTTGACGCGGGGCCGGGCCGCCACGTGGTTGCAGGTCGTCGGCAAACGCGCGTTGGCGAATCGCCGCTTCTTCGGCGCGCTGGCGCATCTTGCCGGCCAGCAGTTTGCGGGTAAACGGCAGCAGCAGGACCAGGCCGAGCACGTCGCTGATAAAGCCCGGCAGGATCAGCAGGCCACCGGCCAGGGCCATCATCAGGCCCTCAAGCATGGTCTGGGCCGGCAGTTCGCCGCGGTTCAGGCTTTCACGGGCACGCAACGCCGTGGCCAGGCCGGCCACGCGCAGCACCAGGACGCCGAGCATGGAGCCTGCGATGATCAGCAGCAGCGCCGGGAAAAACCCGATCGCACCGCTGACTTTGACGAATACGAACAGCTCCAACACCGGGAACAGCAGAAAGAGCAATAAAAAAGGGCGCATCAAATGGTTCCTCAACGCAAGAATGCCTTGCCAGTTCACCTTAGATGACGTCGCCATTGTGTGAATTCAAGCGTCGGCAGTGGTTTTTTTCGGCCACACCGCGGCGTGAGCCAATGAAACCAGGGCCTCGCGTACTTGTGTCGGTGTGTTGCAAGGCGTCTCGAAAGGCAACCAATGCAAGCTTTGGCCAATACGCAGGTGCATGCCTTCGCTGTCGATGCCGGCCAACTGCGCAGGCTCGCCAGTCGGCAAACCGCTGAGGTCGACGTAATGGGCGATGGCCTTGGTGTGATCGCTGTTCATGTGCTCGATCATGCTGCGCTCGGCCTTGCCGGCGAACGGATTGGCCAGGGTCAACTGGTCGACCCAGTGAATCGCGCCAAACCCACCGATATAACGGTGGCGCACCGGCTTGAGCACCCAGAAATCGAAATCGTGGGCCTTGTGGTAGTTGGCCGAATCGGGGAAGTAGCGGTAGTAACGCTCGGCGGCCGCTTCAATGGCCGCGCCGTCTTCCAGTTTCTCGGCCTCGGCCAGGTAGGTCAGACGCCCCACGGCCTGCACATCATCAGCCTCGCGCTCACCCACCAGCAATGAGCACTTGGGGTCTTTTTGCAGGTTATGGGTGTGCTGGGCGATGCGGCTGATCAGGATCAGCGGACTGCCCTGCTCATCGAGGCAGTAGGGCACGACCGAGCCGAAGGGAAAACCGGGCATGGCTTTTGACTGTGTGGCCAAAGCCCCACGGTATTCCTTGAGCAACAGCTCTCGGGCGTTCTTGGCAACGTGCGCGCTCAACGTATGACTCCTCGGGTGTTCCGCCGCCCATGGCATATGGGAATGGATCTCAAAACAAGGTAATCAATATCCGCGCAGGTTGCCAGAGTGGCCGACGCAGCTTTTACCAGGCCACACCAAAGCCTGCGGTGTAGCGAGTCTTGCTCAGGCTGCTCTCGGAACTGCCGCTGACCTCGTTGCGCTCGGCCTTCAAGTTGAGCGAGGCCCACTCGGTAACCTTGTAGCGCAGGCCCATTTCCGCATCCAGGGAATACTCGGACGGCCCGGCAAGGGGTTTGCCCAATTCGCCGTTGGTGAAGAACTCGACGGTCTTGCCCACCAGGTAGCGGTTGTAGTTCCACTTCATGGCCAGGGAATAGAAGTTGTCCTTGCCGCCGTCGGCGTATTCGTAATCGGTGCGGTTGACCAGCGAACCGAGGGAGAACGCGCCCAGTTCATCGTCCCAGAACTGATAGCCCGGGCCGGTACCGACAACGCGCTGACGGGCCAGGTCTTCGACCTTGTCGCGCTTGTAGGTCAGGCGGCCCTGCCAGAACCAGTGCTCGGTGATGAAGCGGTCCAGGTTGTACTCCAGCGCCCAGTTATCGGTGGTGGTAATGTCGTCCTGGAACTCGCGGTTGTATTCGCCCTTGCCCGTATGACGCCATTGGCCATGACGGGCCGAGGTCTTGAAGTCGATGTCGTAGTCGTTGGTGTCTTTGTCGGCACGCTTGTAGTCCAGCGCCAGGTCGACGTTGCCCTTCCACACCAGGTCTTCGATCACTGGCTTGGGCTTCATGATCTGTTGGATGCTTGCCAGGTCGACCGTCTTGGGTGCCTCGCCATTGGCCAGCACCACCTTGCCGTCATCCGACGCCTGCAACGACTTGGCCTTTTCGCCGCTGTAGGCGTCCTGCTTGACCAGCAACTCCTGATCGCTTTCCAGGGTCTTGACCTGCTTCCAATCCACCGGGATCGAGCCTGCGTAGGTGGTTTGGATCAGCAGTTTGCCACCGTCGAAGACTTTGATCTTGCCGGTCAGCCGGTCGCCGTTTTTCAACCAGACGGTATCGGCGAGCAAGGGCGTGGAAGCACTGAAAACAGCAAGGCACAACAGGGTTCTGGACAACATAAGCAGATACGGGGCTCAGGGGTGGCAAAAAATAGGGGCGTTATAGTGTTACATGGCTAGAACTGACTCAAGGATTTATATTGAGTTCAATGCTCATCGTCATGTTTACAGACGTTTCTGACAAAACCGCGACGATCTCAACGGATATCCCCATAGTGAAGCCACCTGCCGATACGCCGCAAAGCCCCGCCGAAATGCGGCGTACCGCGCTGTACCTGACCTTGTCGCAAGTGCCCGAAGGCTGTGTGGTGAGCTACGGCGAGCTGGCTCACCTGGCGGGTCTGGGCCGTGCCGCCCGATGGGTCGGGCGCACCCTGAGCCAGTTGCCCGAAGACACCCGATTACCCTGGCATCGGGTGTTGGGCGCCGGTGGTCGGATAAGTCTGCCGGCGGGCAGCGCCTCAGGCGACGAACAACGTGCGCGTTTGCGTAGCGAAGGCGTCACTATCTTGAACAATCGTGTTGATATTCAGCGCCATGGCTGGCGTCCGGTAGAGCACAGCGGTTAGAGTGCGCGCTTTGTTTCCGCAAACCTGAGGCAGACTCCAGCCCATGCCCCGTAAAACCTGGCGCGCCGCGCTCGCCGCCTATGCCAGCCCCTCGACATTAGTGCTGTTGTTGCTCGGCTTCGCCGCCGGCATGCCTTACATGTTGGTGTTCTCGACGCTTTCAGTGTGGCTGCGTGAAGCCGGTGTGGCTCGCGAGACCATCGGCTATGCAAGCCTGATCGGCCTGGCCTACGCCTTTAAATGGGTCTGGTCGCCATTGCTCGACCAGTGGCGCCTGCCGCTGCTCGGCAAGCTGGGGCGTCGTCGCTCCTGGCTGGTGCTGGCCCAATCGCTGGTGATCCTCGGATTGATCGGCATGGGTTTTTGTGACCCGCAAAAACACCTGTCCTGGTTGATCGCCATCGCGGTGATCGTCGCCTTCGCGTCGGCCACCCAAGATATCGCCGTGGATGCCTACCGCCTGGAAATCGCCGACGACAGCCGCCAGGCCGCCCTGGCCGCGAGCTACATGTCCGGCTACCGCATCGCTGCCCTGCTGGCCACCGCCGGCGCGCTGTTCTTTGCCGAAGGCTTTGGCTCCACCGGCTTCAACTATAAACACTCGGCCTGGACCGGCACCTATGTGCTGTTCGGCGTGTTGATGGTGCCGGCGTTGCTCACCACCTTCCTCATGCGTGAACCTGATGTACCACTGCGCACCCAGTTGCAGGCCGGCCGCTACAGTTTCATGCACCAGTTGGTGTCGGTGTTTGTGCTGATCGTGCTGTTGGTCTCGGTGCCGGCGATGTTCACCCAGCTGTACAACACCGACTTCGCCAGCGTGCTGTTCCAGGGCGTGAGCCTGTGGGAACTGCTGATGGAAGACCGCGCGTTCCTGCGTGCCATCCTTTATATCATCCTCACCACCCTGTGCCTTTCGGCCATGGGCCGTCGGGGCCTGGCGCCGGTGCTGACGCCGGTCAACGACTTTATCCTGCGCTATCGCTGGCAGGCGCTGCTGCTGCTCGGGCTGATTGCCACGTATCGCATGTCCGACACGGTGATGGGCGTGATGGCCAACGTGTTCTATATCGACCAGGGTTTCACCAAGGACCAGATCGCCGGAGTGAGCAAGATCTTCGGCCTGATCATGACCCTGCTCGGCGCCGGAATGGGCGGCCTGTTGATTGTGCGGTTCGGGATCCTGCCGATCCTGTTCATCGGTGGCGTGGCCTCGGCCGGTACCAACCTTTTGTTCGTGATGCTCGCCGACATGGGCCCCGACCTGCAGATGCTGATCGTCACCATTTCCCTGGACAACTTCAGTTCGGGCATGGCCACCTCGGCGTTCGTGGCATACCTGTCGAGCCTGACCAACCTCAAGTTCTCCGCTACCCAATATGCGTTGCTCAGCTCGATCATGCTGTTGCTGCCACGCCTGATCGGCGGGTATTCGGGGGTGATGGTGGAGAAGTTCGGTTATCACAACTTCTTTATGATCACCTGCTTGCTGGGGGTGCCGACGCTGCTCCTGATTGCATTGCACTGGTTCCAGGAGAACCGGCGCGCCCGGCTTAATCCACCACAGGAAGACTGATACGACTCGGTCAATGTGGGAGCTGGCTTGCCTGCGATAGCGATGGTGAACCCAACGCCGCTATCGCAGGCAAGCCGGCTCCCACACAAGCGACGGTTACGACAGATACGCCCCGCCACCTCACGCCTGTACTCCAGCAGCAACCGCCCGTACAATCCCAAGTCATTTCAAGTCCAAGCAACCGACAACGGCCTACCATGCGTACCAGTCAATATTTGCTCGCCACACAGAAAGAAACGCCTTCCGACGCGGTTGTGATCAGCCATCAGCTGATGCTGCGCGCCGGCATGATCCGCAAACTGGCCTCGGGCCTGTACACCTGGTTGCCCATGGGCTTGAAGGTGATGCGCAAGGTCGAAGCCATCGTTCGCGAAGAAATGAACGCTGCCGGCTCTCTGGAAGTGTTGATGCCGAGCACCCAACCGGCTGAGTTGTGGCAGGAATCCGGGCGCTGGGAAGAGTACGGCCCTGAGTTGCTGCGCTTCAAGGACCGTCATGGCCGCGATTTCTGCGCCGGCCCGACCCATGAAGAAGTCATCACCGACCTGATGCGCAACGAGTTGAGCAGCTATAAACAGTTGCCGCTGAACCTGTATCAGATCCAGACCAAATTCCGCGATGAAATCCGCCCGCGCTTCGGCTTGATGCGTGGTCGCGAATTCATCATGAAGGACGCCTATTCGTTCCACGCCGACCAGGCTTCCCTGCAAGCGACCTACGACCGCATGCACCAGGCCTACTGCAATGTATTCACGCGCCTGGGCCTGAAGTTCCGCCCGGTTGAAGCGGACAACGGCTCCATCGGCGGTGCCGGCTCCCACGAATTCCACGTGCTGGCCGAGTCCGGTGAAGACGATATCGTGTTCAGCAACGGTTCCGACTACGCGGCGAACATCGAGAAGGCCGAAGCCATACCACGTGAAACCTCGCGCCCTGCTCCCACCGAGGAGCTGCGCCTGGTCGACACGCCGGACACCAAAACCATCGTGGCCCTGGTGGAGAAATTCAATCTGCCGATTGAAAAGACCATCAAGACCCTGATCGTGCGCGCTGAAGAAGAAGGCAAGCTGATCGCCCTGGTGATCCGTGGCGACCACGAGCTCAACGAAATCAAGGCCGCCAACCAGGCTGGCGTAGCCAGCCCGCTGGTCATGGCCACCGATGCCGAACTGCGCGACGCCATTGGTGCCGGTGCCGGTTCCCTAGGCCCGCTGAACCTGCCGCTGCCGATCATCATCGACCGTTCCGTCGAGCTGATGAGCGACTTCGGTATCGGCGCGAACATCGACGACAAGCACTACTTCGGCGTGAACTGGGAGCGTGACCTGCCGGTTCCGACCGTGGCCGACCTGCGCAACGTCGTAGCCGGTGACCCAAGCCCGGATGGCAAGGGCACCCTGGAAATCAAGCGCGGCATCGAAGTCGGGCACATCTTCCAGCTGGGCAACAAGTACAGCAAGGCGATGAAGTGCGAAGTGCTGGGCGAGAACGGCAAGCCGATCACCCTGGACATGGGCTGCTACGGCATTGGTGTTTCCCGCGTGGTCGCCGCTGCCATCGAGCAGAACAACGACGAGAAAGGCATCATCTGGAGTGACGCTTTGGCGCCGTTCCAGGTGGCCCTGGTGCCGTTGCGCTATGAAACCGAGCAAGTACGCGAAGCCACCGACAAGCTGTACGCTGAACTGACCGCTGCCGGTTTTGAAGTGCTGCTCGATGACCGGGACAAGAAAACCAGCCCGGGCATCAAGTTCGCCGACATGGAACTGATTGGCATCCCGCACCGGATCGTGGTCAGTGACCGTGGCCTGGCCGATGGCAATCTGGAATACAAGAGCCGGACCGAAGCGCAAGCCCAACCGTTGCCGGTGGCTGACGTGCTGTCTTTCCTTCAGGCGCGTATTCGTCGCTGAAAACCAGATCAAGAGAAGTCATGTTCAAGCGAAACACCAAAGCCCTGGGGGGTGCCGCCTTGTGCGGCGCCCTGCTGGTCAGCGGCTGCGCCAATCAGATGTCGCAACGCAGTGAGCACGAGGAGCGGGTCGAGCGTAAATTGCTCGATCACAGCCTGCAGATCGATGTAGGCGAACCCAAAGTGCTGGAGCTGCCGCAACGCCGGGTTCGCATTCATGAGCAGAAGACCTTCGAGGTCACCGAATTCGAAGTCACCCGTCGTTACGATCGCTACACGCCCTACCAGCCCTGGCGCAAACTCTATGAGATGCCGCTGGGTGCCGTGGCGTTGGTGGCGGGCGTGGGTGCCAACGTGGCGAATATCTTCGCCCTCGGCAACCTGCCCACGAGTGTGACGCGAGACTGGCTGAGCTATGGCGTGGACGGCATCAACCCGTTCATGAACGTGCAATCCCATGGCCGTGCGCAACAGAACCTGGCAGCTATCGATGAAGTCCAGCGCGACAAACGCCTGGAGTATTCGAGCCTGCCGTGGAGCGAGCGCCCGGTACAAGTCACTGCCGGCAAGCAGACCCATGAGCTGACCACCGACCGCAACGGCATCCTGCGCCTGAACCTGTTGGACAGCCCGTTTGCCGAGCAGGACCTGAACCGCGTCACCACCTTGAAGATCAGCGTGGCAGATGGTCAGGACGATGTGCACACAGACTCGACCCTGGCGGTCAGCAACGGCCTGCGTGGCAAATTGCTGGAAGCCCATGGCCTGATCTACGACGACCTGGAAGATGACGAAGTGAACCAATGGGTGCACCGCGTCAAGCGCCTGTCGGAACTGGGCCTGGAAGAAGAAGCCAGCGAACTGGAACAAAGCCTGATCGAGCTGACCCGCAATGATCCGGAATTGCAGCAGGAGTTTGTGCAGGCACTGACCAAGGATGCGGGGCGGTTGGTCGCAGATCCTGGCGCACGCTGAAATCTGCAGCCTGTTGGAGATCAAATGTGGGAGCAAGCCCCCTCCCACACTTGAGTCTCCCACACTCTCTAATCCCGGTTTCTACCAGGAAAATTCGAGCTGTTCGTTACCGCCGCTCAGGTCCAGCAACCGCACCCCAATCCCCAACAAACGCACCGGCTTGCCCCCGCGATTAAACGCCTGGGTCAGCAACTGCTGATAACTCTCCAGATCCCGCCCTGCCCCCGCCTGCTCCAGCGTCGTCTGGGTAAAGTCATGAAACTTCACTTTGACGAACGGCTTGCCCGCCCGATAGCTGCTGTCGATGCGCGCCATACGCCCCGCGAGGGTTTCCATCAATTCGGGAAGTTTAGCCAGGCAGCTTGAAAGATCCGGCAAGTCCACATCGTAGGTATTTTCCACACTGATGGACTGTCGACGACTGTCGTTTTGCACCACGCGGTCATCAATCCCACGGGCCAGGCTCCAGAGCCTTTCGCCAAAACTGCCGAATTCGCGCACCAGCGCCAGTTTGTTCCACTCGCGCAACTGCAAGCAGTCTTCGATACCCAGGCGCGCGAGCTTATCGGCGGTGACCTTGCCAACGCCGTGCAGCTTGCTGACCCGCAGCTGCGAGACAAAGTCTTCGACCTGGTCCGGGGTAATCACGAACAGGCCGTTGGGCTTCTTCCAGTCGCTGGCAATCTTGGCCAGGAACTTGTTCGGCGCCACGCCGGCAGACACGGTGATATGCAACTGGTTGGAAACGCGCCGGCGAATGTCCTGGGCAATGCGCGTGGCACTGCCGCCAAAATGCGGGCTGTCGGAGACGTCGAGGTAGGCTTCATCCAGCGACAACGGCTCGATCAAGTCGGTGTAGTCGCGAAAGATCGTCTGGATTTCCTTCGATGCTTCTTTATAGGCATCCATGCGCGGCTTGACGATGGTCAGGTCGGGGCACAGCTTCAAGGCGTGACGCGACGACATCGCAGAACGAACTCCATACGCACGCGCTTCGTAGTTGCAGGTAGCGATAACCCCCCGCCGATCCGCCGAGCCGCCCACAGCCAAGGGCTTTTGCGCCAGGCTCGGGTCGTCACGCATCTCGATGGCGGCGTAGAAGCAATCACAGTCGACGTGGATGATTTTGCGCTGCGTCATATAAACGGGGTGTGAACCAACGGGTGGCCAGTATCGCATTCACCCCTGTATATAGCACCAGTAGTTTGATTCTTCCTTCCAAGTGGTAGGAAGTTTCCCCGATGAATTTATTTTCTCAATCGAATTCAGGCTTCCGATAGAGCTGAAAGCCTCAGCCTGACTGGCCCGAAGCGCTTCACGAGCCCGCCTTGGAGAGCTAACCGATTGAACCACAAGCGCTTTTGTTTGATTTACAGGTTGACACACACGCGTTCCTCTGTAGAATGCCGACACACAGACGCGGGATGGAGCAGTCTGGTAGCTCGTCGGGCTCATAACCCGAAGGTCGTCGGTTCAAATCCGGCTCCCGCAACCAAACATCAAAAAAGGCTACTCGAAAGAGTGGCCTTTTTTGTGCGTGCCTGTTTTTCACCCACTGCTTCTGCAAAATGCGGCCAAGGCCTTGATTTCAGAATAATTAGCGCTTATTTGCACCATCGGCTCATTAACGGTTGACACCTCGCCGCTTGGCTGTAGAATGCCGCCCACAGACGCGGGATGGAGCAGTCTGGTAGCTCGTCGGGCTCATAACCCGAAGGTCGTCGGTTCAAATCCGGCTCCCGCAACCAAACATCAAAAAAGGCTACTCGAAAGAGTGGCCTTTTTTGTATCCGACGAAAAAGTTCTTCTGAAACAATGGCATGGCATCTTTCATGAAACCGTAGTCGGTTTGTAGAGTCCATCTCATTGCACGCTGGGCTCAATGCTCAAGCGCTACCCTCTACGACCAATGGCCGCAGTCGCCGCCCCCGGTGATCCGCGTTAATATTTGTAATTATTTTGTCCATAGGGATTGGTAACTTGGCCGGATACCCCCATCCTGTCGCGCACAATCCACGAGGTGATTGATGCGCGCCAACTCGTCTGAACCACAAGACACCGTCACAGCAGAACAACCGATCACGCCGACCCGCTTGCGATGGCTGGATTTGTTGAGCAAGTATCGCCAGCCCATTGGCCTGGCCGTAACGCTGCTGCTGTTTGCAATCGCCCTGATCGCCTGCCGACACCTGCTGCTGGAACTGGACCTCTACGCACTCCACGATTCGATTCTGGAAGTGCCCAAGCCAGCCTTGCTCGGTGCGTTTGCAGCGGCAGTCGCAGGTTTCATTATCCTGCTTGGTTATGAATTTTCCGGCGCACGCTATGCCGGCGTGAAGTTACCCGCCAAGACCCTGGCCCTGGGTGGCTTCACCGCCTTTGCCATCGGCAACGCCATTGGCTTGTCGATGCTCTCGGGCGGTTCGGTGCGCTACCGTTTATATGCACGCCACGGCATCGGCGCATCGGAAGTGGCGCACATGACCGTGTTCGCCAGCCTGGCCCTGGGCTGTGCCCTGCCGCCACTGGCCGCATTGGCCACGCTGAGCAATTTGCCGGCGGCTTCGACTTACCTGCATTTACCGCAAAGCCTGCTCGGGGGGATTTCCGGCGCCGTGTTGGTGTTGTCGGCCATGCTGTGCATCGGCATCTATCGTCGTCGCCTGCCGGAACAGCCCTACCCCGATAACCTGCTGGTCAAGGCCGGGCGTCGCACCCTGCGCCTGCCGGGCCGCCGCCTGACCTTCCTGCAGTTGATCATCACCGCCCTCGACGTAGCCGCTGCCGCTGCCGTCCTTTATATGCTGTTGCCGGAAGCACCGCCCTTCGGCCCGTTCCTGCTGGTGTACCTGCTGGCACTGGCCGCCGGTGTGCTCAGCCATGTGCCGGGGGGCGTGGGTGTATTCGAAGCGATCCTGCTGGCGGCCTTCGCCGACAAACTCGGTGCCGCGCCCCTGGCTGCCGCCTTGCTGCTGTACCGGATGATCTACGTGGTATTGCCGCTGCTGATCGCCTGTGTGTTCCTGCTGGTCAACGAGGCCCAGCGCCTGTTCCAGACCCAGCAAAGCCTGCGGGTGGCGTCGGGGCTGGCAGCGCCGGTATTGGCCGTCCTGGTTTTTTTGTCCGGCGTGGTCCTGCTGTTTTCCGGCGCCACGCCAGAGATCGACTCACGCCTGGAAAACATCGGCTTCCTGATTCCCCACCGCCTGATTGACGCCTCGCACTTTGGTGCCAGCCTGATCGGCGTGTTGTGCCTGTTGCTCGCCCAGGGCCTGCGTCGACGTTTGTCGGCGGCCTGGATGCTGACCATGGTGCTGCTGCTGGTCGGCGCCCTGCTCTCGTTGCTCAAGGGCTTCGACTGGGAAGAAGCCAGCCTGATGACCATGACCGCGGTGCTGCTGGCGATCTTTCGCCGCTCGTTCTACCGCGCCAGCCGCTTGACCGAGCTGCCGTTTTCGCCGCTTTACCTGGTGGCCAGTGTCTGTGTACTCGGCGCCTCGATCTGGCTGCTGTTGTTCGCCTATCAGGATGTGCCTTACAGCCATCAACTGTGGTGGCAGTTCACCCTCGACGCCAACGCCCCCCGCGGTTTGCGCTCGTTGCTGGGCGCTGCGGTGCTGCTGGTGATCGTATCGCTGACCTGGCTGCTGCGCACGGCGCGCCCGGTCATCCACTTGCCCACCCCGGAAGAACTGGAGCGCGCCAGCAAGATCCTGATGGCCTCGTCCCAACCCGACGGCGGCCTGGCGCTGACCGGCGACAAGGCGCTGCTGTTTCACCCCAACGATGAAGCCTTCCTGATGTACGCCCGTCGCGGGCGCAGCCTGGTGGCCTTGTACGACCCGATCGGCCCGACCCAGCCGCGCGCCGAGATGATCTGGCAGTTCCGTGACCTGTGCGATATCCACCACGCAAGACCGGTGTTCTACCAGGTACGCGCCGAGAACCTGCCGTACTACATGGACATCGGACTCACCGCGATCAAGCTGGGCGAAGAAGCCCGCGTCGACCTGAAACGCTTTGACCTGGAAGCCAAGGGCAAAGAGATGAAGGATTTGCGCTACACCTGGAACCGTGGCACCCGGGACGGCTTGTCCCTGGAAATCTTCGAACCGGGCCAGGCGCCGATGGATGAATTAAAAGTCATCTCCGATGCCTGGCTTACAGGTAAGAATGTGCGGGAAAAAGGCTTCTCCCTGGGCCGTTTCAGCGACGACTACCTCAAGCACTTCCGTATCGCGATCATTCGCTTCGAAGGGCGCCCGGTAGCCTTCGCCAACCTGCTCGAGACCTACAATCATGACCTGGCCAGCCTTGACCTGATGCGCGCCCACCCCGACGCGCCCAAGCTCACGATGGAATTCATGATGGTGGGCCTGATTCAACATTATAAGAACCACGGCTACGCCCGCTTCAGCCTCGGTATGGTGCCGCTGTCGGGCTTGCAACCGCGCCGTGGCGCACCGCTGACCCAGCGCCTGGGCTCGATGGTGTTCCGCCGTGGCGAGCAACTGTATAACTTCCAAGGTTTGCGCCGCTTCAAAGACAAGTTCCAGCCCGACTGGGAACCCCGTTACATGGCCGTGCCCGCAGGACTTGATCCGCTGGTGGCACTGGCCGATACCGCCGCCCTGATCGCGGGCGGCTTGACTGGATTGGTGAAACGCTGATGATTCGACGCTCCTGGCGGTATGTATTGGCCTTTGTAGTGCTGCTCGCGCTGGTCGTGGCGGGTGGTTTTTGGTACTGGAATCGCCCTGCCCCGCAACCGACCCTGGAGCAATTGCCCCAGGCCGATGGCTCGGTAATGACCCGCGTCACCCCCGCCAGCGCCGCCAAAGCCCGTGTGGCTGTGGCCGTGATGGCCGATGAAGCGCTGACCGACAGCCAACTGGTTGCCCTGAGCCAGGGCGGCGCGGCGCAAATCGTTCAGGTGATCCTGCCTAAGGATGACTGCAAGCTGCAGGAACAAGCGCTGCAAGGCGCCCTGGCCCAGCTCAAAGGCCCGGCGACCCTGGTCAGCGGCATCGGCCCTGGCGCTGCGCTCGCCTGGCGCTGGCTGGCCACTCAGAATGATGACAAGGCTAACGCGATCTCCGTCGGCTTTGCCCTGAAACAGGAAGGCTGCAACGACCCGCTGCCCACGACCTCTGCCCACGGCAACTGGCTGGTGGCGTGGAACGACAATCCCGACGATGAAAGCGCCAGCTTCGTACGTGACACGCCGCGTGCCACCACCAGCATCAGCGACTACGACATTCATTACCCGCAAGTGCTGAACAACGAGCTGCGCAAGCAACTGGTCGGTTCGGACAACGGTGGCCTGGCGATTCCCGTGGTGGAAGTTCCTGCCGGGCAGGCCAAAGACACCGTGACCCTGTTCCTCTCCGGTGACGGCGGCTGGCGTGACCTGGACCGCGATGTGGCCGGCGAGATGGCGAAGATCGGCTACCCGGTGGTCGGCATCGACACACTGCGCTACTACTGGCAGCACAAGAGCCCGGAGCAAAGCGCCAAGGACCTCACCGAGTTGATGCAACACTATCGGCAGAAGTGGGGCACCAAGCGCTTCGTGCTGACCGGTTATTCGTTCGGCGCCGATGTACTGCCGGCCATTTACAACCGTATGCCGGAAAACGAACAGCAGCGCGTCGATGCGATCATCCTGTTGGCATTTGCGCGCACTGGCAGCTTTGAAATCGAAGTGGAAGGTTGGCTGGGCAACGCCGGCAAAGAAGCCGCCACCGGCCCGGAAATGGCCAAGCTGCCACCTGAGAAGGTCGTGTGCATCTATGGTGCAGAGGAAGTCGACGAGAGTGGCTGCACCGACAAGACCGCAGTGGGCGAAGCCATGAAGCTGCCGGGCGGGCATCACTTCGATGAAAACTACCCGGCGCTGGCCAAGCGCTTGGTGGATATTATCGTCAAGCACCAGGCCAAAGCCGAGTAGCTCCAGGGCTGTACACAAAACCAAATGTGGGAGGGGGCTTGCTCCCGATAGCAGGGTGTCAGTCAATGATGTATGACTGATCCACCGCTATCGGGAGCAAGCCCCCTCCCACATTTGTTTTGTATTGTCAGTAATATCTAGCGCGGTTCGATGTGAGCAATCATCAGCTGTACAGTCTCATTGCCGCGAAACTCGTTCACATCCAGCTTATAGGCCAACTCTACCCACCGCACGGTCGGGTTCGGCCACACCTCGCGGTCCACGCCGAAGGCGATGCCATCAAGCTTCACTGACCCACACTCGCTCTTGAGCACCACTTTAAGGTGCCGCTCCCCGACCACACGCTGCTCCACCAACTGGAACACCCCGTGAAACAACGGCTCCGGAAAGTGCTGCCCCCAAGGGCCGGCGTGACGCAGGGCGCGGGCCAGTTCCAGGTGAAACTCTTCCACAGCCAAAGTGCCGTCGGAGAGCAAGCGGCCGGTGAGGTCCTCTTCACGCAGCTGCCGACGCACTTCGGCATCGAAGGCTTGCGCAAACAGCGGGAAGTTCGCCTCGGGCAGGGTCAGCCCGGCGGCCATGGCGTGACCGCCGTACTTGCTGATCAGGTTGGGATGCTGGCTTGCAACAACCGCCAGCGCATCGCGGATATGAAAGCCTTGCACCGAACGCCCAGAACCCTTGAGCAGGCCGTCGCCCGCGTCAGCAAAGGCAATGGTCGGGCGGAAGTAACGTTCTTTCATGCGCGACGCGAGGATGCCGATCACCCCCTGGTGCCACTCCGGGTCGAACAGGCACAAACCGTACGGCATCGACTCCACCGGCAAGTCCTTGAGCTGGGCCAGGGCCTCGCGCTGCATGCCTTGTTCAATGGATTTACGGTCCTGGTTCATGCCGTCCAGTTGCGCGGCCATTTCCCGTGCGGCGCCAGCGTCGGTGGTGAGCAGGCATTCGATGCCCAGGCTCATGTCATCCAGGCGCCCGGCCGCGTTCAGCCGCGGGCCGAGGATAAACCCCAGGTCGGTGGAGGTGATGCGAGCGTGGTCGCGCTTGGCCACTTCCAGGATCGCCTTGATGCCTGGCCGCGCCCGACCGGCACGAATACGCTCCAGGCCTTGATGAACGAGGATGCGGTTGTTGGCGTCCAGCGGCACCACGTCGGCGACGCTGCCCAACGCCACCAGATCAAGCAGTTCACCGATGTTCGGTTGGGGTTTGTTGTCATACCAACCCAGGCTGCGTAACCGCGCGCGCAGGGCCATCAACACGTAGAAGATCACGCCGACACCGGCCAGGGCCTTGCTGGGAAACGTGCAGCCCGGCTGGTTCGGATTGACGATGGCGTCGGCGGCCGGCAGTTCATCGCCGGGCAAGTGGTGGTCGGTGACCAGCACCTTCAGCCCCGCCGCTTTCGCCGCCGCCACGCCTTCGACGCTGGAGATGCCGTTGTCCACGGTAATCAGCAACTGGGGCTCGCGCTGCAACGCCACCGCGACGATTTCCGGCGTCAGGCCGTAGCCGTACTCGAAACGGTTGGGCACCAGGTAATCGACATGGGTCGCCCCAAGCAAGCGCAGGCCCAGGGTACCTACGGTGCTCGCCGTGGCGCCATCGGCGTCGAAGTCACCAACGATCAGGATGCGTTGGCGCTGCTCCAGGGCGGTCACCAGCAAGTCCACCGCCGCGTCGATCCCTTTGAGCTGCTGGTAGGGAATCAACCGCGCCAGGCTCTTGTCCAGCTCAGCTTCCGATTGCACCCCGCGCGCGGCATAGAGACGGGTCAACAGCGGCGGCAATTCACCGAGAAAAGGCAGAACGGCGGGCAATGGGCGGGGATCGATACGCATGGGGTGACGGGCGCTTCTCTTCTAATACATCGGTTAAACACAGATATTGAACGCAACAAAGATCAAGTGTGGGAGCTGGCTTGCCTGCTCCCACCTTTTCAACCGCGCTCGCCAACCAGCCATTGCAGTTGCACTTCATGCTGGCCACGGTCGTCGGTCACGAAGATCGTACCTTCGCTGATCATCACATCCCACTTGATCACCCGCGGCATGTCCTTGGCCAGGGTCTCCAACACTTCCTGGGGCACGGCAGCGATGTGCACGTTCTTCAGGTTGTTGGCCACCGGCACTACCTTGCCTTCCCACACACGCAGGCTGCCATAGGCCAGCAGGCTGGTGCGCTCGGTGCGGCGCGAGCACCAGGTCAGGCGATCGGCATCCGGCTGGCCGACTTCGATCCAGTGCAGGACCCGATCATCCAGGCTTTTTTCCCACAGGGCTGGTTCGTCTACATCCGACAGGCCACGCCCGAACGCCAGTTGCTCGTTGTACCAGAGGGCGTAGGCCAGCAGGCGCACGGTCATGCGCTCTTCGGTTTCCGAAGGGTGGCGGGCAATGGTCTGTTTGACACTCTCGTACACCGAACGGTCGAGGTCGGTGAGGTTGAGTTCGAACTTGTAGGTCGTGGACGGCTGGGCCATGAACGGGCTTCTAAAGACAAGGAAAGGCGGCCAGTCTAACCGATGGCGAGGTCATTCAACGAATACTGCGCTGCATCCGGGCGGCTCGCCTATGTTAAAAAGCAGGACACCATCGTCCCGCGCTTGTAAGGATCCCCATGTCGCTCAACGCCAAACCACTTGCCGGCCTGAAAGTCATCGAACTGGGCACCCTGATCGCCGGCCCGTTTGCCTCACGCATTTGCGCTGAATTCGGTGCCGAGGTGATCAAGGTCGAATCCCCGCACGGCGGCGACCCGCTGCGCAAATGGCGCAAGCTGTATGAAGGCACCTCGCTGTGGTGGTTCGTACAGGCCCGTAACAAGCAGTCGCTGACCCTCAACCTCAAGCACCCCGACGGCCTGGCAATCCTCAAAAAACTATTGGCCGACGCCGACATCCTGATCGAGAACTTCCGCCCCGGCGTGCTGGAAAAACTCAGCCTGAGCTGGGAAACCCTGCACGCTCTAAACCCCAAGCTGGTGATGGTGCGCCTCTCGGGCTTCGGCCAGACCGGGCCGATGAAGGATCAGCCAGGGTTTGGTGCCGTGGGTGAATCCATGGGCGGCTTGCGCTATATCACCGGCTTCGAAGACCGCCCGCCGGTGCGCACCGGGATCTCCATCGGCGACTCGATTGCCGCGCTGTGGGCGGTGATCGGCGCGCTGATGGCGCTGCGTCATCGCGAGGTCAACGGCGGCTTGGGCCAAGTGGTGGATGTGGCGCTGTACGAAGCCATCTTCGCCATGATGGAAAGCATGATTCCCGAGTTCGATGTGTTCGGATTTATTCGCGAGCGTACCGGTAACATCATGCCCGGCATTACACCGTCTTCGATCCACACCAGCGCCGACGGCAAGCATGTGCAGATCGGCGCCAATGGCGATGCAATCTTCAAGCGCTTTATGGCGACCATCGGCCGTGACGACTTGGCGAACGACCCGCAATTGGCCAGCAACGATGGGCGTGACAGCCGCCGCGACGAGCTGTATGGCGTGATCGACCGCTGGGTCAACTCGCTGCCGCTGGAGCAGGTGATTGAGCAACTGAACAAGGCTGAAGTACCCGCCAGCCGTATCTACAGCGCCGAAGACATGCTGGGCGACCCGCAATTTCTGGCCCGAGAGATGTTCCTCAAGGCTCAGCTCCCGGACGGCAAGCACTTCAAGATGCCAGGCATCGTGCCCAAGCTTTCGGATACACCGGGCAGTTGTGAATGGGTGGGGCCGCAACTGGGTGAACACAACAATGTGCTGCTCAATGCCCTGGGCTACGACGCGGCGGCTATTGCGAGTCTGCGTGAGAATGGCGCGATCTGAGAATCGCGGGCAAAAAGAAACCCCGAGCAGTGGGGAGACAACTCGGGGTTAAACGTGGCCTTAAAAAGGCACGCACAGCAAGCGACAAACACCGGAGCACAATGATTGCTCTTGCTGTTACGGACTCTGACTGACCGCCGCGTAGGAAGGTTCCGAAGAAAAATAATGTTTCATGCGAGTGCGCCGCCACGGGTTTGGGCAGCATTGCGCAAGGCAGCAATGACCGAGGGTTCCAGGCGCCCTTCGGCGATTTTCACGTCGCGAAGCAGGCAATCCGCGACATCCACCAGCGCACGCTTGTCGGACAATTGCGCGCGATCGACGTCGCGCTCGACCACAATCGCGCCGCCGGGATTCTTTACGGTTACCAGGCAGTCTTCCCGCACACCAGAAGTGGTCAGCGTAACCTGATAAGGGCTCAGTGCTTCACTGAGCAATAGGTGGATACTTTCCATCTCGATCACCACTCAATCATTCGAAAAAGGTTCGAAAAACAAAAATGTCACGAAGAGGCTGACATTCAAGTGACCCGTGCTCAAAGCAGAAAGTTCTACCTTTTGTGTAATCCACTGCTTGAGGAAAACGAGCATGCACGGAAAAGATGACAGAGAAAAAACACAGGCTCACACGCTAGAATCCCTGGATTACCTGGGAGCCTGCCTTGAGAGCTGCGTCTGAAACACCTTTGCGCGTCGTCATTGCCGACGATCATCCGATTTTCCTGATTGGCCTGCGCGCCGTGCTTGAGCGTGACCCGCACATCAGCATCGTCGGGGAGGCCAACTCGCCGCAGGCCCTCAATGCGTTGCTGCAAGACTGTGCCTGCGATGTGCTGGTGACCGACTTTATGATGCCTGCCGAGCCCCATGCCGACGGGTTGCGCCTGATCGACCAACTGCGCCGACACTACCCGGACCTGCCGATTGTGGTGGTCACCATGCTCAACAATGCCGGTTTGTTTCACTCGATTCTGACATTGGGCGTGATGGGCCTTTTGAGCAAGGCCAGCCTGGCCGATGAACTGCCGCAGGCGATTCGTCAGGTCCGCCAGCAACGCACCTACGTGGCCCAGACCATTCGCCAGGCGCTGAGCCTGGCCGGAGAAGTCGGTGCCGATCGCCTGCACTCCCAGGAACAGTTGTCACCCCGGGAGCTGGAGGTGATTCGCCTGTTGGCCACTGGCATGACGGTGGGCCAGATCGCCGCGCATCTGCATCGCAGCAAGCAGACCGTCAGTGCGCAAAAAGTCAGCGCCATGCGCAAACTGGGGCTGACCAATGATGCCGCCCTGTTTATTTATGTGCAGGAACACGGGCTGGCCTAGCCTGGAACGCAATCCACTGCTTGAGCGCCTCGGCCTCCATCGGCCGGGCAATGAAGCAGCCTTGCAGCCACGCCGCCCCCAGCTCACCCACAGCGTGGTAGTCGGCAGCACTTTCAACCCCGGTGACGACCACGGCGATATCCAGGCGCGCGGCCATGCTCATGGCCCCCGCCACCACCGCCGCCTTGCGATCGTCATCGGCCATTCCGCAGGCAAACGCCGGGGGGATTTTCAGTTCGGTGAAAGGCAACTCCAGCAAATGTTGCAAGCTGGTGCCACCTATGCCGAAATCCCCGATGGACAACTGGCAACCCAGCATCCGCAGGCGCAGCAAGCCAGTGAGGTGGGCACTGTCGGTTTTCAGCGTTGAGGTTTCCACCAGCTCCAGGGTGAGGCTATGGGCGGGTATGCCGTGAAGTTGCAGCAGCCCCTGCAATATTTGTGGGAAGTGTGTGCGCTCAAGCATACGTCCGGGAATGTTCACCGCCACCGGCAGCACCTGGCCGGTCTCGCCCATGACCTGGTTGGCCAGGCCAAGTGCCTGTTCCAGCACATGCCAGGTAAAGGCCTCTTCCATGCCGGCAAACTCCAACACCGGCAGGAACTCTTCGGGCAGCAGCAATTGAGCGTGCGGCAACTGCCAACGCGCCAGCGCCTCCACCCCTTGCAACACCCCGGCCTGGCTGACGATGGGTTGGTACCAGACCCTGCCGCAGGCCGCGATGGTGGCCTGGCTGACATCCGCCGACGGTGGCAGTTGTTCCCGCGCGCTCAACCCCAGCAACTGGCGCACACGCTCCCAGGACAGCACCGCTGGCCCTGGGCGCAAGTGCCGCTGACAATCGGCCAACACCTGCCCGATCAGCGTTGCCGAGGCCGGCTTGGGCAAGCACGCCAGCACGTTGAGGCCCAATTGCCGGGCCATGTTCGCCACGCCTTCGAGCACATCGGGCTCAGCATTGCTGAGCAGAACCAGCACTTGAGCCAAACGGCGCTCGGCGAGTTCGCGGATCAACTCCAGCCCATCGCCCTGCTCCAGATACAGATCGCAGATGGCGACATCCACCGGGCCTTTGCTGTCCAGGGACTGGCGAGCCGTTTCGACATCTTCAGCAGTCAGTACATTGAACACGCCATTGGCATTGAGCATCTGGTGCAGTGCCATCAGCTGAAACGGGTTGTCTTCGAGGATCAGGACATTGAGAGAGCGCATGGGTCATGGAGTCGGTACTGGGAAAAGTCCTTCACAGTAGCCATAAGACGCGAAGCGTCCCATAGGACGTGTCCGAAATACTGTCGAGCGGAGCGCACAACTTGGTTGACGCCACCGCTAACCACGATGCGAAGCAAGCCGATCTTGATCTTGACCTGCTTTTGATCTCAGGCGCCCCGTCAAACCACGCTGGCCGGAATTCGACAGGGATTTGGGGGGTAAACCGGCAGGGATGCCGGTTTAGCCGCCCCGCGCCATGGATGGCGCGTGGCGGCGGCCCCCCAAATCCATGGCGGATTACGGGCACACCGAGCCGGGCAAGCCCCCTCCCACATTTGGGACCAATACCATCAGTTAGATACTCATCTGCTGCCAAGCCGTCACGGGAGCAAATCTCCTCCCACATTGCATCGCGTCAGCTATCAGTCCAGATAAGGCTGCAGATCGCGACGAAACACCTTCAACACCTCAGACAACCTCAACCACGGCTCCTCAAGCTCAGCCCCACGCTGCTCCCGCGCGCATTGCTCAAGCACCACACAAGCCTTGGCCAACGGCAACGCATCCACCAGCGAACAAATACCCTTGAGCCGATGCAGCGCCGCATTCAAGCGCGCAACATCACGCTCGGCCAATGCGCCGGCCAATACCTCATGCTCGTGATCCAGGCTTTTTGCCAGTTCTTGCAACATGCTATGCAGCACAGGCCCGTCAGCCTGGGTCATGGTACGCAGGGCCTGGATATCAAACGAACGCTGCGGCGCCACCCGCGCCAGCACGCGCGTCCAATCCTCCAGAGTCACCGGTTTGACCAGCAGCTCATCCATACCCGCGTCCTCGCAGCGTCTTTGTTCATCTTTCATCGCGTTCGCCGTGCAACCGATCAACGCACAACGGGGCCGTTGTTCTTCGGTTTCGATACGCCGGACCGCCTCGCTCAAGGCATAGCCGGACATACCCGGCATCTGGCAATCGGTCACCAGCACGTCGAAACGCTGCTCACGCCAACGCTGCAACGCGGCCTCGGCCGAATCCAGAGCAATCACCTGATGCCCCAGGAACTGCAACTGCTGCGCCAGCACCAAGCGGTTGGCCGCCAAATCATCCACCACCAGCACCGACAGGCTACGCCCCGCTGGGGGCAACGCTGGCGCTGGCGTGGCCGGCACATCGTCGGTGCTGACCCGATCAAGGCGCAGGTCGATGCACACCTCGGTGCCCTCACCCACCACGCTTGCCAAGTGAATGCGACCGCCCATCAACTCCACCAATTGCTTGCAGATACTCAGGCCCAGCCCGGTGCCGCCATGTTCCGCCGCGGTCAATGCGCTCACTTGGGTAAACGGCTTGAACAACCTTGGCTGCTGTTCGGCGCTGATCCCCGGGCCGCTGTCTTCGACGCACAGGTGCAGGTATTCGGTATCAGACTCATCCCGCTGGCAGGTGACGCTGAGCCGCACCCCGCCCTGCTCGGTAAACTTCAGCGCATTACCCAGCAGGTTGTGCATCACTTGGCGTAAACGCAGCGGATCGAACCAGTAATAGCCCTTGGCCGCAGGATCAAACGCCAGGGTCAAATGCAGGCCCTTTTTTTGCGCCGTGGCTTCGAACAGACGCTGGATGCCTTCGAAAAAACCCTTCAACTCGGTGGTTTGCGGAACCAGTTGCAGGTGACCGGCCTCGATCTTGGCCAGGTCCAGGCTGTCGCCCATCAGCGCGATCAGCTCGCGCGCCGAACGATGGGCCACCTGTAATGCTTCAGAGACGGGCTGGCCGCTTGCCAGGCAGCGTTCCTGCTCCAGCTCGAGCAAACCGATGATGGCGGTCATGGGTGTGCGAATTTCATGACTTAGCGCAGAAAGAAATGCACTTTTGGCGTAGTTCGCTTCGTCGGCAGCCTGGCGGGCATCCATCAGTTGGTGCTCCAGGTCTTTGCGTTCATTGATATCGATCCAGCCGCCCAGCAGCCCCTGCAAGCGGCCCTGGGCATCGAAGAACGGAACCGTCCACTGGTAAACGTGAAAGCTGCCGCCGTTGAACTCCAGCTCGCGATCGACAAACAACGACTGTTGCGTGGCCAGTTGTTCCATATGGCCGGCGTGCAGGCGCGCCGCCGTGGCCTCGGGCATTACCCCACTTTCCAGCAGCGTCAGCCCCTGAATCAGCTCAAGCCGGGTCGCCAGTTGCTGTTCATAGCTTTTGTTGCAGGTCACCAGCCGCCCGGCCAGGTCGCGCACAAACAGCGGGTTGGGCATGCCGTCGAGTAACGCACGTTTGAACGCCAATTGGTCATTGAGCCGCTGCTCGGCCTCCAGCCGCTGGCGAATCTGACGCTTGAGCCGGCTGTTCCACACCAGCGATACCAGCACAAACAGCAGCGCCGTGGCCACCATCCAATACGCCCAGGGCGGCACCCGTTGCCAGGCCGGTAGGGGGATCGCCACAGCGCCGATCCAGCGCAGGCGCAGTGCGCTCAACTCGGCCACCGGCAAGGCTTCCAGGGCCTTGTTCAGGATACTCAGCAGCTCAGGCTGGTCCTTGCGTACCGACAAGCAATTGGATGACCACTTGCCGTCGACACTGCGGCCAATACGCAAGCCTTCCTGGGAGTAACTCTGGACCTCCACCTCAGTCTGCAACGTGGCAGCGGCCTCGCCCCGTTGCACCAGTTCGCGGGCCTGGGCGTAATTGTCCACCAGGCGCAGCTTGATCTGCGGGTGCATCTGGCGGATGTAACTCTCCAGCACATGGCGCGCCGGCAGCGCCAGGACCTTGCCTTCCAACTGCTTCAACCCAGTCAGCGGCGTGGCATCGGCGCGTTCGACGAACACCCAGCCGGAGCCGCCAAAGCCATGACTGAAGTCGAGCAGCGCCCTGCGCTCCTGATTCGACGCCAGGGTGGTGTTCATCTGCGCCCTGCCGGTTTCCAGCCATTCCAGGGTTTGCGCGGTGGAGTGCACCTCTTCGAAGACAAACTGCAAACCGGTCATGCGCGAAATGCGGTGCAGCAGGTCGACATTCAAACCCACCCAGTGACCGTCCTTGTCCTTGAATATGTAAGGTGACATCTGCTGCGCCACCACCACGACATGGGGATGCTGCAACAGCCAGGTGCGCTCCGAGGCCGACAATTCAACGCGCTCACCCCTGAAGCCGACGCCGAGCCCTGTGGTCCAGCGGCCCAGGATCTCCCGCTGCACCGACTCGTCAATGCTCGCCAAGGCGCGGTTCATCATCGCCCCCAGCAATGGGTCGGCCTGGCGGGTGGCGAAAGCAAAGCCGATGGGCGCCAGCCGACTTTGTTCCTTGATCTGCAACCCCAGGTAAGGCCGCAGCGATTTGTAGGCCCGCACAATCACTTCATTGCCGATAAACGCATCGGCATCACCTTGCTTGAGCGCCTCCAGGCCGCTGTAGAGGTTGGGCGCGAGCATGATGTGGCTATCGGGGTAAGCCGCCTGCACGTTGTGCACATTGGCGTAGCCATCGAGCAATACGACTTTCTTGCCCGCCAGGTCGTCCTCTTGAAGCTCATCGCGACGCAGCACCACCACTGACCGATCGGGCATGTAGTCCTGGGTGAACTGCAAGCCGGGCACATCGCGCTCATAGCCGTTGGCGCTGGTCAGGATATCGATGGATCCACTGCGCAGCGCCTCGACCGCCTGGGCCCGCTCGGCAAAGCCCAGCACCTGCATCGGCACCTGCAAGCGCGCGCCGACCAGGCTCAGGTAATCGGCACTGATACCCTGGTAGCGGTTGCGGTCGCGGGTGATATCGATCGGCTGATAGTCATCAATGGAAATACCCACCTTCAACGTCCGATGCGTCGCCAGCCACTGCTGCTCTGCGGGCGCCAGGGGCAAAGGCTCAAGCGGGATAAACGCCGGCACCAGCTTGAAGGGCAGGCTGACGGCCGCCAGGCTTACCGGTAGTTGGGTGAGCCACAGCATGCACATCAGCCGCACTGTCCATTGAATCAAAACCTGCACCGATTTGGCTTCCTTGATTGGGCGAAGGAACAAGTATGGCTCGCCAAAATAAAAAAGCCCGTCACGAGGACGGGCTTGGCCGACTGCAAAAAAGCTAACTGCCGGATGTAATCTGATCAACTGCGGGCATCAGAGCGGCTTGCCACGATTGCCATGCTGGCTGACAAACGCCTGCACCGCCTTCAGGTCGTTAGCCAGCACGGTGCAGCGCTCTTCACGCTCGAACAGGTCGGCCAGGTGCTCCGGCAATTCCAGTGCCTTGCCAACACCGGCCTTCTCCACCGCTTCGGGGAATTTGACCGGGTGCGCGGTACCCAGGATCACCATTGGAATATCCAGGCTACGGCGGCATTCGCGCGCAGCCTTCACGCCGATAGCTGTGTGGGGGTCGAGCACTTCGCCGGTCTGGGCATAGACCTCGGCAATGGTTTCGCACGTCTGCGCATCATCCACGGCCAGGGAGTCGAACAGCTTGCGGGTTTCGGTCCAGCGCTCTTGCTCGACGCTGAAACCGCCACCCTGCTTGAAGCTGCTCATCAACTCGGCCAGCGCCGCGCCATTGCGACCGTGCATGTCGAACAGCAAGCGTTCGAAGTTAGACGACACCATGATGTCCATGGATGGCGACAGTGTGGCGTGCAGGGTTTCCTTGACGTACTGGTTGCCGCTCATGAAGCGGTGCAGGATGTCATTGCGGTTGGTAGCAACGATCAACTGATTGATCGGCAGGCCCATGTTGCGTGCCAGATAACCGGCGAAGATGTCGCCGAAGTTGCCGGTCGGCACCGAGAACGACACCGAACGCGCCGGGCCGCCCAGCTGCAGGGAGGCGTGGAAGTAGTAGACGATCTGGGCCATGATCCGCGCCCAGTTGATCGAGTTCACCGCCACCAGGCGTGTGCCCTTGAGGAAGCTCTGGTCAGCGAAGCTGTTCTTGACCATTTCCTGGCAGTCATCGAAGTTGCCTTCGATGGCGATGTTGTGGATGTTCTCACCGAAGATGGTGGTCATCTGGCGACGTTGCACCTCCGACACGCGCTTGTGCGGGTGCAGGATGAAGATGTCGACGTTTTCGCAGTGCTTGCACCCTTCGATGGCCGCCGAACCGGTGTCACCGGAGGTGGCGCCGATGATCACCACGCGCTCGCCGCGCTTTTCCAGCACGTAGTCCAGCAGGCGCCCCAGCAGTTGCAGGGCGAAGTCCTTGAACGCCAGGGTCGGGCCGTGGAACAGCTCCAGCACCCACTCGTTGCCGTTCAGCTGGCGCAAAGGCGCGATGGCGCTGTGGGCAAACACGCCGTACGTCTCTTCCAGGATCTTCTTGAAGTCCGCATCCGGAATGCTGCCGGTGACGAACGGGCGCATTACCCGGAACGCCAGCTCGTAGTACGGCAGGCCGGCCCAGGAAGCGATTTCCTCCTGGGTGAAGCGTGGCAGGTTTTCCGGCACGTACAGGCCGCCGTCGGTGGCAAGGCCTGCCAGCAGGACGTCTTCGAAATTCAGGGCCGGTGCCTGGCCGCGGGTGCTGATGTAACGCATGACTGGCTCCTCTAAAACATTCTCGAACAGAGGCCGCCGAAGGTGCGGGGCCCCTGGAACAAATCGGTTAGTTCAAGTGCTCGACGCGAATGCGCACCACAGGGCCGACCACACCTTGCAGGGCTTCGAGGGCGTGGATGGCATCGTTGATATGCTGCTCGAGCACGCGATGGGTCAGCAGGATCATCGGCACCTGGCCGTTTTGCTCCTCGACTTCCTTCTGCATGATCGATTCGATGTTGATACCGCGCTCCGACAGAATGCTGGCGACCTGGGCCAGCACGCCCGGATGGTCCTGGGCCTGGATGCGCAGGTAGTAGGCGCTTTCGCAGGCTTCGATCGGCAGGATCGGGTGGGCCGACAGCGAGTCCGGCTGGAAGGCCAGGTGCGGCACGCGGTTTTCCGGGTCGCTGGTCATGGCGCGAACCACATCCACCAGGTCGGCGATCACCGACGAAGCGGTCGGCTCCATGCCGGCACCGGCGCCGTAGAACAGGGTGGAACCGGCGGCGTCACCGTTGACCATCACCGCGTTCATCACGCCGTTGACGTTGGCGATCAGGCGGTCGGCTGGAATCAGCGTCGGGTGCACACGCAACTCGATACCGGCCGGGGTGCTGCGCGCCACGCCCAGGTGCTTGATGCGGTAGCCCAGGGCTTCGGCGTAATTCACGTCGGCGGTGGTCAGCTTGGTGATGCCTTCGGTGTAGGCTTTGTCGAATTGCAGCGGGATACCAAAGGCGATGGAGGCCAGGATGGTCAGCTTGTGTGCCGCGTCGATGCCTTCCACGTCGAAGGTCGGGTCGGCTTCGGCGTAGCCCAGGGCCTGGGCTTCGGCCAGTACGTCTTCGAAGGTACGGCCCTTCTCGCGCATTTCAGTGAGGATGAAGTTACCGGTGCCGTTGATGATGCCGGCCACCCAGTTGATGCGGTTGGCAGACAGGCCCTCACGGATCGCCTTGATCACCGGGATACCGCCGGCCACCGCGGCTTCGAACGCCACGATCACGCCCTTCTCGCGAGCCTTGGCGAAGATCTCGTTGCCGTGCACGGCGATCAGCGCCTTGTTGGCGGTGACCACGTGCTTGCCGTGCTCGATGGCCTTGAGCACCAACTCGCGGGCCACGGTGTAGCCGCCTACCAGCTCGATGACGATATCGATCTCAGGGTTGGTGGCCACGGCGAATACATCGTTGGTAATCGCAATACCGGTCGTTTCGAACTGAGGCTTTGGCGAACGCGTGGCAATTTGCGCCACTTCAATCCCGCGACCTGCGCGGCGGGAAATTTCTTCAGCGTTACGCTGAAGTACGTTGAAGGTACCGCCACCGACGGTCCCTAACCCACAGATGCCTACTTTGACCGGTTTCACTGAAGAACTCCCCATGAAACGGCCGACGCTAGGTCGGCCGTGAAAACAGCCGCACAACTGCGGCTCTCAATTAATGACCCGTCGACAGTTCGGCGGGTCATGATCGTCAAAGGCTCGACGATTAATGCTTACTTGGCACCCAGTGCCAGTTTGGCAACTTGCGGCGCCGGCTGGTAGCCCGGAATCACCTGGCCGTCGGCCAAAACGATGGCCGGTGTACCGTTCACACCAATGGACTGGCCCAGGGCGAACTGCTTGGAAACCGGGTTGGCGCATTTGGCCGATTTGATTTCCTTGCCGTCGACCATCTTGTCCATGGCGGCCTTCTTGTCGGCCGAGCACCATACGGCTTGCAACTGCTCGTCACCCGGCGAACCCAGGCCCTGGCGCGGGAACGCTACATAGCGCACTTCCACACCCAGCTTGTTCAGTGCCGGTATCTCGGCGTGCAGCTTGTGGCAGTACGGGCAGGTGGTGTCGGTGAACACGGTGATGTGGGTCTTGGTTTCGCCGATGGCGGGGTAAACCACGGTTTCAGCCACCGGGATGCCGTTGATCAGCTTTGACACGCCCAGGCGCTCGGCCTTCTCGGTCAGGTTGACCGGCTTGCCGTCCTTGAGCTGGAACAGGTAGCCCTGCACGATGTACTGCCCATCGGCACTGGCGTACAGCACACGGCTGCCCTTGAGCTTGACTTCATACAGGCCGGCCATGGGGCTGGCGCTGATGCTTTCGATCGGGGTGTCGAGCGCCAGGTTGGCCAGGCTCTTGCGAATGGTCTGCTCGGCCGCATCATCGGCGACAGCAAAGGTGGAAACCAACGCAATGGCTGCGGCGGCAATAATCTGGGTCAAGCGCATGGGAACTCCTGAAGGCAGAGGCAGGGACGGGAGCAGAATACTGATCTGGGACACAACGGGTGCCGTCCCCTTTGCGAACCGGCAAAGCCTACCACAGTTGGGCGGGAGGGCAGACCGCGACAAGTAAAATGGGCCATTTCTGACGTTTTTATCCGCGCGGGTGATGCTTGGCGTGCATATCCTGCAAACGTGCGCGTGCCACATGGGTGTAGATCTGGGTTGTGGATAAGTCGCTGTGCCCGAGCAGCATCTGTACCACACGCAAATCGGCACCATGGTTGAGCAAATGGGTAGCGAATGCATGGCGCAAGGTGTGGGGCGACAGGGCCTTGCCGATTCCAGCCACTTTGGCCTGGTGCTTGATGCGGTGCCAGAAGGTCTGGCGGGTCATCTGCTCGCCGCGCAGGCTGGGAAACAGCACATCACTGGGGCGCCCACCGAGCAATTCGTGGCGCGCATCGCGCATGTAGCGCTCGACCCACACAATCGCCTCCTCGCCCATGGGCACCAGCCGCTCCTTGCTGCCCTTGCCCATCACACGCAATACGCCCTGGCGCAGGTTGACCTGCTCCAGCGTCAGGCTGATCAGTTCGGTCACCCGTAGGCCGCAGGCGTAGAGCACTTCCAGCATGGCGCGATCACGTTGGCCGATGGCTTCGCTGAGATCCGGCGCAGCCAGCAAAGCCTCCACGTCAGCTTCCGACAAAGACTTAGGAAGAGGCCTGCCTAATTGCGGCATATCGACTTGTAGAGTTGGATCGGTCGCGATGAGCTTTTCCCTCAACAGGTAGCGATAAAAGCCACGCACGCCGGAGAGAAACCGTGCGGTGGAGCGCGGCTTGTAGTTCTGCTCCAGGCGCCAGGCCAGGTGATCGAGGATCAGCTCGCGCCCGGCGTTGATCAGCTCAAGGTTTTTTTCCTGCAACCAGCCATTGAACAGGGCCAGATCACTGCGGTAGGCCTGGCGCGTGTTATCCGAGAGGCCTTTTTCCAGCCAGAGGGCGTCGAGGAAACGGTCGATCAAAGGGTGGTCGATGGCGGGCATGGGTACTCAAAGCGGCGCAGCATGGGGGCTGTGCGAATTATTTAGTGAACTGTGACAAGGGCCGCTAGTCTTTCATAGCCCGCTACTTCAAGGAACAGGAAGCTTCAATGAATGAACAACAGATTTTGCTGGCCTTTGGTGGTATTGGAGTAGCGGCGCTGGGCTGCCAATGGCTGGCCTGGCGGCTCAAGTTGCCGGCGATCCTGTTTCTGTTATTGACGGGTATTTTGGCGGGGCCTGTACTGGGCTGGCTCGACCCGCAGGAGATGTTCGGCCCTCTGTTAATGCCGTTGGTGTCCCTGGCCGTGGCGTTGATCCTGTTCGAAGGCAGCCTGACCCTGCACCTGTCGGAATGGAAGGAAATCGGCAGCGTGGTGCATCGCCTGGTCACGGTCGGTGCCCTGTCGACTTGGGCGGTGATCACCCTGGCCACGCACTGGCTGCTGGGCTTTGACTGGATGCTCGCCCTGCTGTTCGGCACCCTGACCCTGGTGACCGGGCCGACCGTGATCGTGCCGATGCTGCGCGTGGTACGCCCCAAAGCCTCCATCGCCAATATCCTGCGCTGGGAAGGCATTGTCATCGACCCGATCGGCGCGCTGCTGGCGGTAGTGGTCTACAGCTTCATTATTGCCCGGGCTTCGGGCGACGGCTTGAGCCATAGCCTGCTGACCTTTGGCGGCGTCATCCTCTGCGGTAGCCTGTTCGGGATCGCCGGCGGCTGGGTACTGGGGCAGATCATGCGTCGGCAGTGGTTGCCGGAATACCTGCATAACCTCGCGACGCTGGCCGGTGTGCTGGGCATCTTTATCGCTGCCAACCAGGTGATGCATGAGTCCGGCCTGCTGGCGGTAACACTGATGGGCATGTGGATGGCGAACATGAAGGGTGTGGATGTAAGACACATCCTGCACTTCAAGGAAAACCTCAGTGTGCTGCTGATTTCCGGGCTGTTCATCCTGCTGGCGGCGCGCCTGGACCTGAATGCCTTGATCGCCCTGGGGCCATTCGTGCTGATTCTGCTGGTGATCATCCAGTTTATTGCACGCCCACTGAACGTAGCGCTCTCAACCTTTGGCTCCGGACTGAACTGGCGCGAGCGCGCGCTGCTGGCCTGGATCGCGCCACGGGGCATTGTGGCGGCGGCGGTATCGGCGATCTTTGCGATTCGCCTGGACGAGGCAGGGCATGAAGGCGCGTTATTGCTGGTGCCGCTGACCTTCGCGGTGATCATCGGCACCGTGGTGCTGCAAAGCGCCACGGCACGCCCCTTGGCGCGCCTGCTGAAAGTCGCCGAGCCTGCGCCCAGCGGTTTCCTGATCGTCGGCGCGAACGGCCCGGCGCGGGCACTCGGCAAGGCGTTGCAACAATTGGGCAGCCGCGTGTTGCTGACGGATTCCAGCTGGGAAAATATCCGCGCCAGTCGCATGGAAGGCCTGCCGACCTACTTCGGCAACCCCGCCTCCCAACATGCCGAGTCCCATCTGGATCTGGTCGGCCTGGGGCATTTGCTCGCGCTCTCCCCGTCCGGCGAGCTGAACGCCTTGGCGACCATGCGTTTTCGCCATGATTTCGGCCATCGCCTGTTCGCCCTGGCCAGCAGCCAGGAAAGCCGCCGCACCGACAAACACAAGGCCAGCCACGAACACCGCGGCCACCTGCTGGGCAGCCAACCCCTGAGCTATACCAAACTGGCCAGCCTGTTGGGCCAGGGCGCCGAACTGTATAGCACCAACCTCACCGACGGCTTTGGCTGGGAGCAGTACCAGGCGTTGCACGGGGAGCGCGCCACCTTGCTGTTTGCCCGGGACACCAGCGGCTGGGTGCATGTGGTCACGCCCGAGAGCAGCTTGAAGCCGGCGGCCGGCTGGACCCTGCTGGCGGTGATTCAGCCGGAGAACGGCAGCGCCACGTAATCAGTCGGCAAACCCAGGCAGTACCGGTACAGGGCGTTTGTCCGCGTCAATCGCGACAAAGCTGAACACGCCCTGGATCGCCTTTTCACGGCCATCAGCGCTCATGCTCTCGACAAACACTTCCACTTCAACCTTGAGGCTGGTGTTGCCGACTTTGATCACTCGGCCGATCAGCTCAACGATGGAGCCGGCCGGGATTGCGTGATTGAAGTCGATACGGTCGGTGGAGACCGTCACCAAAGGCAAGCGACAGAAGCGCGTGGCGGCGATGAACGACACTTCGTCCATCCATGCCAAGGCGGTGCCGCCGAACAGGGTGTTGTGGTGGTTGGTGGTAGGCGGGAACACGGCCTTGGTCACGCGGGTGACGGACAGGTCGGTGCGGCGCTGAATTTCTTCGAGACGGGTGGTCATGGTCAATACCGGCAAATGGACAAATTTCAGACACAAAAAAGCAGCCCGTAGGCTGCTTTTTTCTGCATCGGGAAGCTGGACTTAAGCCAGTTTTTCCTTGATGCGAGCTGCTTTACCGGACAGGTCACGCAGGTAGTACAGCTTGGCTTTACGTACGTCACCGCGACGCTTGACGGCCATGCTGTCGATTTGCGGGCTGTAGGTCTGGAAAGTACGCTCTACGCCAACACCGTTGGAGATTTTACGAACAGTGAAAGCACTGTTCACACCACGGTTACGCTTGGCGATTACCACGCCTTCGAACGCTTGCAGACGCGAACGGTCGCCTTCCTTCACTTTCACCTGAACGACAATGGTGTCGCCCGGGGCAAAGGTAGGGATCTCTTTGGTCATCTGCTCTGCTTCGAGTGCAAGGATGATTTTGTTAGTCATGCTGTGCTCCTAAGGTAAGTCAATGGACCTACCATCGATACGTTGTTAACTATCGTCCCGCGCGAGGATGTATTCCTCGAGCAGCTTCTTCTCTTCTCCAGAAAGCGAGCGGCTTTCCAGAAGATCGGCGCGTCGTTCATAGGTCCGACCAAGGGACTGCTGTAAACGCCAACGCCGGATGTGTGCGTGATTGCCACTTAGCAATACGTCGGGAACACGCTGATCCGCATACACCTCCGGTCGGGTGTAGTGCGGGCAATCCAGCAAACCATCCGTGAAGGAATCCTCCTCCGCAGAGTCCACATGCCCTAAAGCTCCAGGCAGCAGTCGTGTAACCGCATCTATCAGGACCATTGCCGGCAGCTCGCCGCCAGACAATACATAGTCCCCAATCGACCACTCTTCATCGACATGAGCTTCAATAAAACGCTCGTCAATGCCTTCATAGCGACCGGCAATCAGGATCAAACTTTCCTCATTCGCCAGTTCGCGTACCGCCGCCTGTTTCAGCTGACGGCCTTGAGGGGACAGGTAAATTACCTTCGCCTTCTCCCCGGCGGCTGCCTTGGCCTGAACCAATGCATCTTCCAGGGGCTTGATCTTCATCACCATGCCCGGGCCACCGCCAAATGGGCGATCGTCCACAGTGTGATGTCGATCCGTCGTGTAGTCTCGCGGGTTCCAACAGGTGAGCTGCAACAGCCCCTGTTTCACCGCCCGACTGGTGATGCCGTACTCGCTGATGGCGGAAAACATCTCGGGAAACAAACTGATCACTTCAATGCGCAAATTAGCCACGCTTAGAAGTCCGCGTCCCATTCCACCTTCATCTCGCCCGCTGCCAGGTCGACGGCCAACACGCATTGCTCGGTATAGGGCAACAGGCGTTCGCGATCATCCAGGCTGCCAGCGCAAGGCTTGACCACCATTACATCATTGGCGCCGGTTTCCAGAAGATGATCGATTTTCCCCAGCAATTGCCCGAGTTGATCAATAACCTTCAGACCTTCCAGCTGGTACCAGTAGTACTCGCCGTCGGTCAATTCAGGGAACAGGTTGCGCGGCACGCAGATCTCATAACCGGCCAGAAGACGAGCTTCTTCACGATCATCAAGACCCTTGAGCTTTGCGACCAGGAACTTGTCGCTCCCGCGTCCACTGACCAGCTCGACCTGTTTCACACTCCCTTCGCGCTTGAGCGTCCAGGTCTTGTACTGCAACAGGTTTTCAGTCGGATCAGTAAAGGAATACACCTTCACTTCGCCGCGAACGCCATGAACAGAATAAATCTTGCCGATAACGATCAAATCATCAGCAACAGCTGGCGTCGCGTTCATATTGCTCAGGCTGCGGCCTTAGCCGAGTCCTTCAACAGTTTTGCAACGCGCTCGGATGGCTGTGCGCCAACGCTCAGCCAGTAGGCTACGCGCTCTTGGTTCACGGACAGACGAACTTCTTGACCACGAGCAACAGGGTTGAAGAAACCAACCTGTTCCTTGTGCGAACCGTCACGCGGGTTGCGGCTGTCGGTTACGGTCAAGTGGTAAAACGGGCGCTTTTTGGAGCCGCCAAGGGCAAGACGGATTGTTAGCATGTGAACATCGTTCCTGTAGTCGGTGCTGCAAATCTAAATGCACAGCGGGCATAGGTGCCCGAAAGGCCGCATATTCTAAGGAATATCCGGACTTTTGCAAATGTCTTTTTCTGGCGCCTATCAGCGTGCCATTCAGATCTGCTATAGAGCCGTCGGTTAAAACGGCGAGTCAGCCCCCGCCAACGGCGGGTTTGCTGGAGATCCCACATCCCTGTGGGTCGGAGCAGGAGCTGGGCTCCCGCTCGAATACTTTACATTTTCGGCATGCCGCCGCCGGGCAACATACCGCCCATGCCGCGCATCATCTTGGCCATCCCGCCTTTGGCGGAGAATTTCTTCATCATCTTCTGCATCTGCTTGTGCTGCTTGATCAAGCGACCGATGTCCTGCACCTGGGTGCCGGAACCCATGGCGATCCGGCGTTTGCGCGAACCGCTGATCAGCTCAGGGTCGCGGCGCTCGGCCGGGGTCATGGAGTTGATGATGGCTTCCATCTGCTTGAACTGCTTCTCTGCCGCGCCTTGGGCATTGCCCATTTGCGCCAGGTTCACACCGCCGATGTTGGGGAGCTTGTCCATCAGGCCGCCGAGGCCGCCCATGTTCTTCATCTGTTGCAACTGGTCACGGAAGTCTTCGAGGTCGAAGCCCTTGCCCTTCTTCAGCTTCTTGGCCAGCTTGTCGGCCTTGTCCTTGTCGAGCGTGGCTTCGGCCTGTTCGATCAGGCTGAGCACGTCACCCATGCCGAGGATACGCGAGGCGATACGCTCGGGGTGGAACGGTTCGAGCGCGTCGCTCTTCTCGCCCATACCGATGAACTTGATCGGCTTGCCAGTAATGGCACGTACCGACAGCGCGGCACCGCCGCGTGCGTCGCCGTCGACCTTGGTAAGGATCACGCCGGTCAGCGGCAGCGCATCACCAAAGGCCTTGGCGGTGTTGGCCGCATCCTGGCCGGTCATGGCATCGACCACGAACAAGGTTTCGACCGGGTTGATCGCGGCATGCAGCGCCTTGATCTCGCCCATCATCTCTTCGTCGATGTGCAGGCGACCGGCGGTATCGACGATGACCACGTCGATGAACTTGAGCTTGGCTTCTTTAATAGCCGCGTTGGCGATGTCGACCGGCTTCTGGCTCAGGTCGGACGGGAAGAAGGTCACGCCTACTTCGCCAGCGAGCATTTCCAACTGCTTGATGGCCGCCGGACGGTACACGTCGGCCGACACCACCATCACGGATTTCTTCTTGCGCTCTTTAAGGAAGCGCGCCAGCTTGCCGGCGGTGGTGGTCTTACCCGCGCCTTGCAGGCCGGCCATCAATACGACGGCTGGCGGCACGGCGCTCAGGTTCAAGTCTTCGTTGGCCGCGCCCATCAGGCTTTCGAGTTCGGCCTGGACGACCTTCACGAAGGCCTGGCCCGGGGTCAGGCTGCGGGACACTTCGGTGCCGACCGCGCGCTCTTTGACCGAGTTGACGAAATCCTTCACCACCGGCAAGGCCACGTCGGCTTCCAGCAACGCCATGCGCACTTCACGCAGGGTGTCTTTAATATTGTCCTCGGTCAGCTTGGCCTTGCCGGTAACGTGGCGCAGCGTCTGCGAGAGACGGTCAGTCAAGTTTTCAAACATGCGCGATCCTTTCAGGCCCTACTCATCGAAATGCAGGTAGACCGAGGTAATGGCGGCCCAGGCTGTGGTCAATCGCTATTAAAAACAGCGCTCGCCGAGCCTGCGGCGTGGGCAGGTCGCGGATTATAGCGAAGACTGCGCCCATGCACACCCGCTGTCTGGCCCGGGAGTCTTTCTTGCAGCGCAGGTGTGTGCCAAACTCAACGCCTTTCGGGCTTGCCTACCAGGATTTATGCTCCCCTTGTCACCCAGTTTGCTACCCAGCCTCGCCGCCGCCATTCTGTATGCCGCTGCGACTCTCTATCAGGGCACTCGTCTGGCCCAAGGCGCCAAAGCGGACAAACGTCTGCTCGTCGGCCTTGGCGTGCTGGCCCTGCTGGCCCATGCCGCCAGCCTGTTCACTCACCTGATGACGCCGGTGGGCCTGGGCCTGGACTTTTTCAGCGCCGCCAGCCTGATCGCCGCGGCCGTCATCGCACTGACGTTGCTGGCCTGCTACCGCATTCCGGTCGAGAACCTGCTGGTGCTGCTATACCCCTTGGGTGTGCTGACGGTATTGCTGGCGCAGTTCACGCCCACCGGTACCGTACAGGTGATTGACGAAGAGCCGGGTATCCTTGCCCATATCCTGTTGTCGATCCTCGCCTACGGCATGTTCACCATTGCGGTGTTCCAGGCCCTGCTCCTGTTGCTGCAGGATCACCAGCTCAAGCACAAGCACCCCTCAGGGCTGATCAAGAACTTCCCGCCGCTGCAAACCATGGAAAGCCTGCTGTTCGGGTTCCTGTGGGCCGGCTGGACCCTGCTGTCGCTGTCGCTGATTTCCGGCTGGCTGTTCGTCGAGAACCTGTTCGCCCAGCACCTGGTGCACAAGACCCTGCTGGCGTGCCTGGCCTGGGTGGTGTTCAGCGTGCTGCTGTGGGGCCGCAACCGCCTCGGCTGGCGTGGGCACAAGGCAATACGCTGGACCCTGGCCGGGTTCTGCCTGCTGATGCTGGCCTATTTCGGCAGCAAGCTGGTTCGCGAATACATCCTGCATATCTGACGGGCAGCGATCATGGATAACTTGCCTTTGGAGCCGATGCTCGCCGTCATTGCCTTGCTGATTTTATGGGCGGCGCTGTTTACCGCCATCGAAGCAGCACAACAGCATCTGTTGGCCCTGCGCCCCGGCACCCGCCAGGGCGATAAGGCTGCCGCACGCCTGAGCTTCCCGCGCCATAGCCTGATTCTGTGCAACAGCCTGTGCCGCGCCGCCGTGGTGATCCTTTGCACGCTGCTGGCAATCTATGCCTGGGCGCAGAACGGCCCATGGCTGGGTTGGCTGATCTCTTGTGCACTGCTGCTGATTCTCGCCGACTACCTGCCTCGCATCCTGGCCACCCGCCATCCGCAAGCGGTGTTGGGTTTCGGTAACGCCCTGCTGGGCGTGCCGCTGAAAATGCTCTACCCGCTGGCCTGGCTGCTCAACGGCATCAGCCTGTTGCTGCTGCGCCCGTTCGCGCGCAAGTCCGGTGTGGTGAAAAACAGCGATGAGCCGCTGCCGGACCATGACGACCAAGCCCCGCCTGAGGCCGACGAGGACCGCGCGCCCGGTATGCCCGGCATCCACGCGCTGGATAACATCACCGTCAACGACATCCTGGTGCCCCGCAGTGAAGTGGACGGCATCAACCTGGATGACTCGATCGACGAGATCATCGAGCAGCTGCGCAGTTCCCAACGCACGCGCCTGCCGGTGTTCCACAGTGATATCAACCAGGTCGAAGCGGTGCTCAACACGCGCCAGGTCCAGCACCTGCTCCCCGACGCCAGCCTGACCAAAGAGGCGCTGCTCGCTGCCTGTCACGAACCCTATTTCGTTCCGGAAAGCACTCCGTTGCAGCTGCAACTGCTGAATTTTCACAAGCAGCAACGGCGCCTGGGCATGGTGGTGGACGAATACGGCGAAGTGCTGGGCATCGTTACCCTGGAAGATATCCTGGAAGAAATCGTCGGCGAGTTCGAAAGCGATCAGGCTGTGGATAACCCCCACATCGAGGCCCAGCCCGATGGCCGCTACATCATTGACGGCGCCGCTTCGATCCGCGAACTGAACAAAAGCCTGGGCTGGCACCTGCCCAGCGACGGCCCCAAGACCCTCAACGGCCTGGTGACCGAAGCGCTGGAAACCATCCCCGATTGCGCGGTGTGCCTGAAGATCGGCCGCTATCGCCTGGAAATCCTCGAAACCGAGGACAACCGGGTGAGCAAGGTGTTGATCTGGCATACCAGCCATGTGCCCGTGGCCGCCTGACCTCAGCAGGCTCAACCCGGTCAATGTGGGAGCTGGCTTGCCTGCGATGCAGGCGACTCGGTCCTTCAGTTGAACCGAGGTGATGCTATCGCAGGCAAGCAAGCTCCCACATTGATCCAGTTCCAGGCCATAGATCCTCACCAGCCCCTTGTTGGATCCTTAGCCCCCTTCCTATAATCCATCCGGCTTACCCAAGCCCCGCCCGACCGCGTGCTACCCGCACTCAGCGTGTCCAGGCACCGCTTTATCATGTCCGACCGGTGTTTGCTCCCATCCCGAGCCGCCCCGCGCACAACCCTGATCCATGGGTGTTCGACCAATAATAATCCGCGTCCAAACGCGCAATGACCGTCAGGGATACTGCCATGAGCACCACCTACCAAGAGGCTGCGACCGCCGCCCCGACCAATTCGACCGCCCGCGTCGCCACGGCGAGCATCGTCGGCACCGCCATTGAGTTCTACGATTTCTATATCTACGCCACAGCTGCTGCGCTGGTCATCGGCCCGGTGTTCTTTCCCCAGAGCTCCGGTACGGCGCAGATGCTGGCGTCGTTCCTGACCTTTGGCATCGCCTTTATCGCACGCCCGCTGGGGTCGGCGCTGTTCGGCCATTTCGGCGACCGTATCGGGCGTAAATCCACTCTGGTGGCCTCGCTGCTGTTGATGGGTGTGTGCACCACCTTGATCGGCTTGCTGCCCGGCTATGACAGCATCGGCGCCTGGGCACCGATTCTGTTGTGCGTATTGCGCTTCGGCCAGGGCCTGGGCCTTGGCGGGGAATGGGGCGGCGCGGCATTGCTGGCGACCGAGAACGCACCCAAAGGCAAGCGCGCCTGGTTCGGCATGTTCCCGCAACTGGGCCCGTCGATTGGCTTTCTGGCGGCCAACGGTTTATTCCTGATCCTGGCCATGAGCCTGAATGACGAGCAGTTCCGTAGCTGGGGCTGGCGTATTCCGTTCATTCTCAGCGCCGCACTGGTGATGGTGGGCCTGTATGCACGCCTGAAGCTGCATGAAACCCCAGTATTCGCCAACTCCGTAGCCAAAGAAGCACCGGTGAAGGTGCCACTGGTGGAACTGTTCAGCCAACATTGGCTGCCGGTGCTGCTGGGCGCTGCGTCGATGGTGGTGTGCTACGCGCTGTTCTACATCACCACGGCGTTTTCCCTGAGCTACGGCGTTTCCACGCTGGGCTACAGCCGCGAGACGTTCCTCGGCTTACTGTGCTTTGCCGTGCTGTTCATGGGCTTGGCGACGCCGCTGGCAGCGCTGGCCAGTGATCGTTATGGACGTAAGCCGGTGCTGATCGTTGGGGCGATCCTGGCGATTCTCTCGGGCTTTACCATGGAGCCACTGCTGACCCACGGCTCGACCTGGGCTGTGGCGCTGTTCCTGGCGTTGGAGCTGTTTCTGATGGGTGTGACCTTCGCACCGATGGGTGCCCTGCTGCCGGAGTTGTTCCCGACGCGTGTGCGTTATACCGGTGCTTCGGCGGCGTATAACCTGGGTGGGATTGTCGGGGCGTCTGCAGCACCGTTCTTCGCGACCAAGCTGGTGGCGATGGGTGGGCTCAGTTATGTCGGTGGGTATGTGTCGGCGGCAGCGTTGCTGAGTTTGATTGCGGTGCTGTGCCTGAAAGAGACGCGGGATAATGATTTGAACAAGGTCGCCTGATAAACCGCTATCGGGAGCAAGCCCCCTCCCACATTCGACCGCATTCCAAAGGTTATACGCGGTTAAATGTGGGAGGGGGCTTGCTCCCGATGCTTTTAGAGCTCTACAACAACCGCTTGGGAGGCCCGGGTCGCCTTGGCGCGAGCCGCTTCAATCGACTCATCCCGCGCCAACGCCACACCCATACGGCGCTGGCCATTCACTTCTGGCTTGCCAAACAGGCGCAACGCCGTGTCCGGCTCGCTCAATGCCGCGCCGAGGTTGGCAAACGCCGTCTGGGTCGATTGCCCTTCCACCAGGATCACCGCCGACGCCGAAGGCCCGAACTGACGGATCAATGGGATCGGCAAGCCCAGGATGGCGCGAGCGTGCAGCGCGAACTGCGACAGGTCCTGAGAAATCAGTGTGACCAAACCGGTGTCATGTGGGCGCGGCGACACTTCGCTGAACCACACCTGATCGCCCTTGATGAACAACTCCACACCAAACAGGCCACGGCCACCCAGGGCTTCGGTTACCGCCTTGGCAACGCGCTCGGATTCGGCCAGGGCGATCGGGCTCATGGCCTGTGGCTGCCAGGACTCCTGATAGTCGCCCTTCTCCTGACGATGGCCAACCGGCGCGCAGAAGGTGGTGCCGCCAATGTGGCGCACGGTCAGCAGGGTGATTTCGTAGTCGAAATCGATAAAGCCTTCGATGATGACTCGACCCTTACCGGCACGCCCGCCTTCCTGCGCGTAATCCCAGGCTTTCTGCACATCATCGGTGCTGCGCAACAGGCTCTGGCCCTTGCCCGACGAACTCATCACCGGCTTGACCACGCAGGGGAAGCCCAGGTCCTGGACGGCCTTGCTGTAGTCTTCGAAGGTGTCGGCAAAGTGGTACGGCGAGGTCGGCAGGTCCAGTTCTTCGGCGGCCAGGCGACGGATGCCCTCACGGTTCATGGTCAACGACGTGGCGCGGGCGGTCGGGATAACCGTGAAGCCTTCAGCTTCCAGTTCCACCAGAGTGGCGGTGGCGATGGCTTCGATTTCCGGCACGATGAAGTGCGGCTTCTCCGCCTCGATGACTGCACGCAGCGCCGCACCGTCGAGCATGTTGATCACGTGGCTACGGTGCGCCACCTGCATCGCCGGCGCGTTGGCGTAGCGATCCACGGCGATCACTTCAACACCCAGGCGTTGCAGTTCGATCACCACTTCCTTGCCCAGCTCACCGCAGCCACACAGCAAAACGCGGGTCGCGGTTGGCGACAATGGAGTTCCGATTCGGGTCATCTCAGGTCCTCAGGGGAGCGGATCATGGGGAGAAAGGCCGGCATTTTACATGAACTGCAAGAATTGGCCTCAGTTGGCGACGGCACGCTTGCGCAGGCGCCAAGCCATGATCAACCACACCACCGTGACCCCGGCGAACTTCGACACCAGCGCCGTGCCCGCCACCGCCGGCGTCAGCGCGCCGATCAAGCCGAAGAAAATAAAGGTGTCGAGGGGAATACTCAGTGCCGAACTTATCCACAGGCGATCATGCAGCGGGCGTTTGGTGATGCTGAACACCAGCCAGTCGATGCACTCGGACACCGCGAACGCCGTAGCACTGGCCAGGGCGATGGACGGGTCGGAAGTGATATACGACAGCACCAGCGCCGCCAGCATGGCGATGATCGCGCCGTGGCCGAAGCGGGTTTGCACCATGTCGCGAAGGATAAATACCAGGCCACCCCAGGCGGACCAGATGACATCCAGGTGCGGGGCGGTGGAGAAGGCGAAGTTGATCAGCACGACGCTGCTGATGTAGGCGATCAGGAAAAACATGGATGAATGACCTGTGAACAAGGGACACAGGGTACTTCACAATTAGACATATGTCGTCTGGGAGGGCCTCATCGGGGGCAAGCCCCCTCCCACATTTTGATCTGTGAACACATTCAAGTGTGGGAGGGGGCTTGCTCCCGATAGCAATCGATCAGGCACCCGAGCTTTTGGGCGTCATCCATACCAACCCACCCGCCACCGCCCGCTCATGACACAACCCCAACACCACCCGGCGTTCGGCATTATCCATGCGGCCCCAACGCGTAATCTCGTCCACGTTGCGCTGGCAGCCGGTACAGATATCGTCCTCGTCCAGCGCGCAAATATTCACACAGGGCGAGGCTACAGGCCGTTCAACTGCACTCATTCTTCCTGCTCAACCAAGTCTCGGGCATAGCGCTGCGAATTATGAACATAGTGCGCGGCGCTGGCTTCGAGCATACGTTTCTGCGCCTCAGTCAGCTCACGTACCACCTTGCCCGGCGAGCCCATGACCAGCGAGCCATCGGGGATTTCCTTGCCTTCACCGATCAGCGAATTGGCGCCGATGATGCAGTGCTTGCCGATCTTGGCGCCATTGAGGATCACCGCGTTAATGCCGATCAGGCTGTAGTCGTCGACGCTGCAGCCGTGCAGCATGGCGTTATGGCCGATGGTCACGCCGGTGCCGAGGGTCAGCGGGTAGCCCATGTCGGTGTGCATCACGCTGCCGTCCTGCACGTTGCTGTTCTTGCCGATCAGGATCAGTTCGTTATCGCCGCGCAACACCGCGTTGAACCAGACGTTGGCGCCCTCCTCCAGCTTGACCTTGCCCACCAGCGTGGCATTGGGTGCGACCCAACTGTTGGGATGGGTCTCGACGCGGGCATCGCCCAGGCGGTATTTCATGGTTTTCCCTCACGGCTTGCCATTCATGCGATGGCTTAGATATTGATAAAACTCTTGGGCGGCTGGTGCAGGCTGATCTTGGCGTCGTCATAGAGCAGATTGATCAGCTCGACGATCATGATCGCCGTCAGCCCCCAGATCTTGTATTCACCGAAGCGGTAGCTGGGCACATACCAACTTCGGCCCTGGTAATCGATCCGGTGGGTATGTTCGCGTGGGTCCTGTCGGAAAAACTCCAGGGGCACACTGAAGACTGCGGCGATTTCGGCGTCGTTGGCCAGGTATTCGACGTAGTCAGGGATCACGCCTACATAGGGCGTTACACGGATGCCGTGCAGGGAAATCAGCGGGCTCAACGGGCCTATGACCTCAACCAGCCCCGGCGGCAGGCCGATTTCTTCTTCGGCTTCGCGCAAGGCGGTAAAGATCAGGTCCGGGTCTTCAGGGTCACGCCGCCCACCAGGAAAGGCCACTTCGCCACCATGGGTCGACAGGCCGCTGGCGCGCAGAGTCAGGATCAGCTCAGGTTCGTCAGTGCGGGTAATCGGCACCAGCACTGCGGCCTCGGGGAAACGCCCGTCAGTCTCAAGCAGGTGGGGAGTGTGATTGCTTACCCGGCGAAGTAGCTCGTCCAGCATGAGTCATCTCGGTCTGTTGGCTACCTTGCATCATGCACCAAAGCGTGCGGGCGCCCAAGCCCAAAACCCGGTGCATGTCGCGAAACGACAACTTGCAGGAACGCCCGGCACCAAGCCAAGATGTGCCCATTCTCCAGGAACCCCAGCATGAATTTCTGCAGCCAGTGCGGTAAACCGGTTACCCAACGTATTCCCGAAGGCGACGCACGCCTGCGTTTTGTGTGTGATCACTGTTCGACCATTCACTATCAAAACCCCAATATCGTCGCCGGCACCGTACCGGTGTGGGGCGATCAAGTGCTGCTGTGCCGCCGTGCCATCGAACCGCGCCTGGGTTACTGGACCCTGCCCGCAGGTTTTATGGAAAACGGTGAAACCGTCGAACAGGCGGCCATGCGTGAAACCCTGGAAGAAGCCTGCGCCCGCGTGCGTAACCTGAGCATCTATACCCTGATCGATGTGCCGCACATCAGCCAGGTGCACATTTTCTACCGCGCCGAGCTGATCGACCTGGACTTTGCCGCAGGCCCGGAAAGCCTTGAAGTGAAGCTGTTCGATCAAGCTGATATCCCTTGGTCCGAGCTGGCTTTCCGCACGGTCGGGCGTACCTTAGAATGCTTTTTCGCTGACCGTCGCCAACAGGTGTACCCGGTGCGCAGCGAGTCGGTCCCGCCGATGACACGCCCAACCAAATAACCTTCCAGGCAGCACCTTTATCAGGGATACCGTTTCAATGCGTTGGTTGCTTGCTCTTATCTGCCTGTCGTTTGCCACGCTGTCCCCAGCCTCTACGGTGGAAACTCTCGGCGGTAAAACCGTCGAAAAAGTCCTGGTACTCAAGTCCGCGCACCAACTGCAACTGATCAACGACGGCAAGCCCCTCAAGACCTATCGCATTTCCCTGGGCAAGAACCCCAAGGGCCACAAGCTGATCGAAGGCGACCGCCGTACCCCCGAGGGTTTCTACTGGATCGACTGGCGCAAGACCAGCGACCGCTTCAACCTGGCCATGCACATCTCCTACCCGAACATCAGCGACGCTGCCCGCGCCCGCCGCGAAGGGGTAAAACCGGGCAGCATGATCATGATCCACGGCACGCCCGACACCGAAGACTACCCGGAACAGTGGTTTCACACCCTGGACTGGACCGACGGCTGCATCGGCATGCGCAACGTGGACATGCGCGAAGTCTGGAGCCTGGTCAAAGACGGCACCATGATCGAGATTCGGCCCTGATCCAGGACCGTTCGTAAAATAATTCGAAAATAATTCCTGCCCCAGGCAGCCCGCGCCAGTGAATACCAGTTCACCGAGCGAGCTGCGCATTTGTGCACGCAACAAAGACCTCTCTAATACCACTTGATACCGCGCACCGTTGAGATGCGCTAAAACCGGTACCTGCGCACTTTTGGTAGCATTGACATGGTATTTAAGTGGTATTAATTTCCGGCCATTACCGGGCGACAACACTCCAATAACGCATCGGAAACCTGACAGATGAATCCCATCCTGGCCCTGCGCCCCGACGACAAGCAATCCACGCCGCTGTACCTGCAACTGGCTCGCAGCCTTGAAGCCGCGATCCATGCCGGCCAGTGGAAATCCGAGCAGGCCCTGCCCTCGGAGCGTGCGCTCAGCGAGCAGTTGAGCATCTCGCGGGTCACTGCCCGTAAAGCGCTGGAAGTGTTGCTTGCCCAGGGCCTGATCCGCCGCAGCCAGGGCTCCGGCACCTTTATCACGCCGCGCCTGGAACAACCCTTGTCGCGCTTGTCGGGGTTCAGCGAAATGCTGCGGCTCAAGGGCTTTGTGCCCACCTCCCAGTGGCTGGAGCGCGACATCACCCCGCCGACCCACGAAGAGCTGATCCGCCTGTGCCTGTCACCCACCGACAAAGTGGCGCGCCTCAAGCGTCTGCGCAAAGCCGATGACACGGTCATGGCAATTGAAATGACCACCATGCCCGCCTCCGTGCTGCCCCAGCCGCAAGCCATCGGCAATTCGCTGTACGAATACCTGGAAGGCATCGGCAAGCCCATCGTGCGCGCCCTGCAACATATCCAGGCGATCAACGCCTCGGACGAGTTCGCCAAGCTGGTGGGCATCGCCCCCGGCACCGCCATGCTGCTGATGACCCGCGTGGGCTACACCGCCGACAACACGCCGATTGAAATCACCGACACCTACTGCCGCAACGACTACTACGACTTTGTCGCAGAGCTGCGCCGTCATGACTACTCCGCCGAATTGCGAATTTAGAGAACTGCCCATGTCAGAAGACAATATCCTCACGCCCAACGGCTGGATGCGCGGCCGCCTGGTGCACGAACACGGCAAGGTGGTTGCCATCGAAGGCACGCCTTGCGACCCGGCTGACAACGACCTGCCCTACCTGCTGCCAGGCTTTATCGACCTGCATGTACACGGCGGTGGCGGTGCCGACATCATGGAAGGGGCGCAGGCCTTCGAGACCATTACCCGCACCCACGTGCGTTTTGGGACCACCTCGCTATTGGCCACCACCATGACGGCGCCGGTGGAAGAAATCACCAGCGTCCTCGGTGAACTCGGCAGGTTCTGCGAGCAACGCCCGACAGGCAGCGCCCGGGTACTGGGCGTGCACCTGGAAGGCCCCTACATCAACCCGGGCAAACTCGGCGCCCAACCCAACTTCGCCCACACCGCGTTGATGGCCGAAGTCGAAGCCTATTTGCGCCTGGCGCCAATTCGGGTAATCACCATCGCCCCGGAAATTGCCGGCCATGACGGCCTGATCCGCGCCCTCAGCCAACGCGGCGTGCGCATGCAGATCGGCCACACCCTGGGCAGTTATGAAGAAGGCGTCGCCGCCCTCGCCGCCGGCGCCACCAGCTTTACCCATTTGTACAACGCCATGAGCCCGCTGCATCACCGTGAGCCCGGCATCGTCGGCGCCGCGCTGGCCCACGCCCAATACGCCGAGCTGATTCCGGATCTGCTCCATGTGCATCCCGGTGCCATGCGCGTGGCCCTGCGCTCGATCCCATGCCTGTACTGCGTGACCGACTCCACCGCCGCCGCCGGTATGCCCGATGGCGAATACAAGCTGGGCAGCCACACCGTGACCAAATGCCTGGGTGGCGTACGCCTGGCCGACGGCACCCTGGCCGGCAGCACGCTGACCATGGACCAGGCGCTGCGCAACCTGGTGAAAATCGGCCTGCCCATCAGCGAAGCCTCACAACGCCTGTCGCAATTTCCTGCGGACTACCTGGGCCTGGAAGAACGCGGCCGCCTGCAACCCGGCAGCTATGCCGACTGCGTGCGCCTGGACCGCTCCCTGACACTCACCGACGTAATGGTCGAAGGAGAAACCATTGACTTCAAAAATGCTTGAAGAGGCCCTGGCCTCCTGCGACGCCGTTGCGGCACAACTGCAACGCCTGAATCCGCTGCTGGAAGAAGTGGCCGGTCGCCTGCGTCGCCAGCCGCCGCAAGTGGCGATGACCATTGCCCGCGGCAGCTCCGACCACGCCGCCAGCTACTTCGCCTACCTGGCCATGCAGCATGTGGGCATCCCGGTGGCGTCGTTGCCGATGTCGGTGGTGACCCTGTTGCAGGCGCCGATGAAAGTCAGCGGCCAGGTGGCGTTTGGGTTCTCCCAGTCGGGGCAGAGCCCGGACCTGGTCAACAGCCTGCGACTGCTGCGCAAGCGCGGCGCCCTGAGCATCTCGCTGGTGAACGCCGAAGACTCGCCGCTGGAAGCCGCCTGTGAATTCCATGTGCCGTTGTGCGCCGGCCCGGAACAAAGCGTGGCCGCGACCAAGAGCTTTATCGCCACCCTCAGCGCCAGCGCGCAATTGATCGGCTACTGGAACCAGGAAACCGAGTTGCTCCAAGCCTGCCAGGCGCTGCCCGACGGTTTGCGTGAAGCCGCCCGGCAAGATTGGACCCAAGCCATCGAGGCCCTGCGCGACTGCCAGCAATTGATGGTAATCGGCCGCGGCGCCGGGTTTGCCATCGCCCAGGAAGCAGCGCTCAAGCTCAAGGAAACCTCGGCGATCCAGGCCGAAGCCTTCAGCAGCGCCGAGGTACGCCACGGGCCGATGGCCTTGATCGACGAAAACTACCCGCTACTGGTGTTCGCCCCACGCGGCGCCGAGCAGCCCGGCCTGTTGAGCCTGGCCGCCGATATGCGCCAACGCGGCGCCCGCGTGCTGCTGGCCGCACCGGACGATATCGCCGAACGCGACCTGACCCTTAGTCGCGCCGAACACCCGAGCCTGGACCCGATCCTGGCGATCCAGAGCTTCTACGTGATGGCCGCCGGCCTGGCTGAGGCACGGGGCATGGACCCGGACCAGCCGCGCCACCTGAGCAAAGTCACCCGTACGCACTAAAGCGGCGTTTTCCTGATGAGTACCGTGCCCATGCCCAACAACAATAATCCATTGACCTTAAGCGCCCCCTTGAGTGGGCCGGTGCTGGCCCTGAACCGCGTCCCCGACGAAGTGTTCGCCAGCGGCGCCATGGGCGACGGGATTGCCATCGACCCGTTGAACGATTGCCTGCATGCGCCCTGTGACGGCGTGATCATCCATGTCGCCCGCACCGGTCATGCATTGACCATCCGCGCCGACAACGGTGCCGAAGTGCTGATGCACGTGGGCATCGACACCGTGGAGCTCAATGGCGAAGGCTTTGCCTTGCTGGTGAAGGATGGCGCACGGGTGAGCGAGGGCCAGCCGTTGGTGCAGTTTGACCTGGACCGCATAGCGCGCCAGTGCAAAAGCCTGGTGAGCCTGATCATCCTGACCAACAGTGAGCGCTTCGAGCTGCAACCGATTGCGAGCAAGACAGTGAAGGTCGGTGAAGCGCTGGTGCGCATCGCCCTGCGCACATCCGCGCCGGTTCAAACCGCTGTGGATAACTCGGTCGCGCAAGTGAGCGCCACGGTGCGCATCACCCACCGTGGCGGCTTGCATGCGCGCCCTGCCGCGCTGATCCGCAAGACTGCCCAGGGCTTCAGCAGCCAATCGCAGCTGCACTTCGGTGATAAGACCGCGGCTTGCGACAGCCTGATCGGCCTGATGGGGCTGGGTATTGGCGAAGGTGACGAGGTACGGGTGACCTCTCGCGGCAAAGATTGCGAGGCGGCGTTGCAGGCCCTGGTCGCCGCGTTGTCGGTGGCGGTTCACGAGGAACACCACGCACCAGTCGCCGCCACGCCACGCCGGGCGAATACCGAAGCCAATGTGCTGCAAGGCGTATGCGCGGCACCCGGTCTGGTATGTGGGCCATTGTTCCGCCTGACGGGCATCGAACTGCCGCAAGACAGCGGCAATCATAGCGTCGACGAACAACTGCAACGCCTGGATGCCGCCCTTGAGCAAGTGCGCGGCGAAATCCGCAATACGCTGGACCAAGCGCGCCAACGCAAAAACGTCGAAGAAGAAGAGATCTTTGCCGCCCACCTCGCCCTGCTGGAAGACCCGGCATTACTCGACGCAGCCACCGCTGCCATCGAACAAGGCAGCGCCGCCACCCACGCCTGGCGTGATGCGATCCAGGCCCAATGCGCCGTGCTGCTGGCGTTGGGCAAACCACTGTTTGCCGAGCGCGCCAATGACCTGCGAGACCTTCAACAACGGGTGCTGCGTGCGTTGCTGGGTGAAGCCTGGCATTTCGAATTGCCGGCGGGGGCGATTGTCAGTGCCCATGAGCTGACACCTTCGGACTTGCTGCAACTGAGCGCGCAACACGCCGCTGGCATCTGCATGGCCGAAGGCGGTGCGACCTCCCATGTGGCGATTTTGGCCCGGGGCAAAGGCCTGCCGTGTCTCGTCGCCCTGGGCAATGAAGTGCTTGATGTGCCCCAAGGCCAACGGGTAGTGCTCGATGCCGCCAACGGCCGCCTGGAACTGGCCCCCAGTGAAGCGCGCCACGCCGAAGTTCACCAGATTCGCGAAACACAGAAATTACGACGCCAGCAACAACAGGCCCAAGCCCGGCAACCGGCACTCACCACCGACGGCGTGACGGTTGAAGTGGCGGCGAATGTCGCCTCCAGCGCCGAAGCCCAGGTGGCGTTTGACAACGGCGCCGATGGCGTCGGCCTGCTGCGCACTGAATTTCTGTTCGTCGACCGCCGTACCGCGCCGGATGAGCAGGAGCAACGCCAAGCTTATCAGGCCGTGCTGGATGCCATGGGTGACAAGTCGGTGATCATCCGCACCATCGATGTGGGTGGCGACAAGCAGCTCGATTACCTGCCGCTGCCCGTCGAGGCGAACCCGGTGCTGGGCCTGCGCGGTATTCGCATGGCCCAGGTGCGCCCTGAACTGCTCGACCAGCAACTGCGCGCCCTGCTGCAAGTCTCGCCGTTGGCGCGCTGCCGCATTCTGTTGCCGATGGTCAGCGAGGTGGATGAACTGCTACAGATTCGCCAGCGCCTGGATGAACTGTGCGTGGAGCTGGAGCTGACGCAGCGCCCCGAGCTGGGCGTGATGATCGAAGTGCCCGCCGCCGCGCTGATGGCCGAGCAGTTGGCCGAACACGCGGACTTTTTATCCATCGGCACCAATGACCTGTCCCAGTACACCCTGGCGATGGACCGCGACCACGCAGGCTTGGCCGCCCGCGTTGATGCGCTGCATCCTGCCTTGCTGCGGCTGATCGCCCAAACCTGCACCGGTGCGGCGAAACACGGGCGTTGGGTCGGCGTGTGCGGTGCCTTGGCGTCTGACCCACTGGCCACGCCAGTACTGGTCGGCCTGGGGGTCAGTGAGCTGTCGGTAAGCCCGCCGCAGATCGGCGAAATCAAGGACCGCGTCCGCCACCTGGACGCGGCGCAATGCCGGCAACTGAGCCTTGAGCTGCTCGACCTGAGCAGTGCCAAGGCCGTTCGCCAAGCCTGTCAACACCACTGGCCGCTGAGCTGAAAACAACAAGAATAGGGAGACACGCCATGTACCAACACTTTATCGAAGGCCTGCAACGCCTGGGCCGCGCCCTGATGCTGCCGATTGCGATCCTGCCAATCGCCGGCCTCTTGCTGCGCCTGGGCGACACCGACTTGCTCAACATCGCGGTGATGCACGATGCCGGGCAGGCGATCTTCGCCAACCTGGCGCTGATCTTCGCCATCGGCATCGCCGTGGGCTTTGCCCGCGACAACAACGGCACCGCCGGCCTGGCCGGGGCGATTGGCTACCTGGTGATGATCTCGACCCTCAAGGTGATGGATACCACCATCAACATGGGCATGCTCGCCGGTATCGCCAGTGGCCTGATGGCGGGCGGGCTGTATAACCGCTTCAAGGACATCAAGCTGCCGGAGTACCTGGCGTTCTTTGGTGGGCGACGCTTTGTGCCGATTGTCACCGGTTTTTCGGCGGTGGGCCTGGGCGTGATCTTCGGTCTGATCTGGCCGCCGATCCAGCACGGCATCAACAGCTTTGGCGTGTTGTTGATGGAAAGCGGCAGCCTGGGTGCGTTCGTGTTTGGCGTGTTCAACCGCCTGCTGATCGTCACTGGCTTGCACCATATCCTCAACAATATGGCGTGGTTCGTGTTCGGCACGTTTACCGACCCGGCAACCGGCGCGGTGGTGACCGGCGACCTGACCCGCTACTTTGCCGGCGACCCGAAAGGCGGCCAGTTCATGACCGGCATGTTCCCGGTGATGCTGTTCGGCCTGCCGGCTGCGTGCCTGGCGATGTACCGCAATGCGTTGCCAGAGCGCCGTAAAGTCATGGGCGGGATCTTTCTGTCGATGGCGCTGACTTCGTTTTTGACCGGGGTGACTGAACCAATTGAATTTGCCTTCATGTTCCTGGCACCGTTCCTGTACCTGATCCATGCCGTGCTGACGGGCCTGTCGATGGCAGTCACCAATATGTTGAATATCCACCTCGGGTTTACCTTCTCCGGTGGGTTTATCGACATGGTGCTGGGTTGGGGCAAGTCCACCAATGGCTGGCTGGTGGTACCGGTGGGCCTGGCCTACTCGGTGATCTACTACACGGTGTTCAGCTACTGCATCCGCCGCTTTAACCTCAAGACACCGGGGCGTGAAGATATCCAGGTGGTGCAGGCTGAAGCGATGAGTGATAACCAGCGTGCCACGGCATATATCCAGGCGCTGGGTGGTGCAGAGAACTTGCTGAGTGTGGGTGCATGCACCACGCGGCTGCGGTTGGACATGGTTGATCGCAACAAGGCGGTGGATGCAGAACTGAAAGCACTGGGCGCCATGGCTGTAGTGCGCCCGGGTAACGGCGGGAGTTTGCAGGTGGTGGTTGGGCCGATGGCCGATAGCATTGCTGATGAAATTCGTTTGGCCATGCCGGGGTTTGTTGCCACGGCACCTGTAGCAGTTGCACCTGTGGATAAGCCCCTGACGGTGAATGTGCAAGAGGCCGAGCAATGGCTGAATGCGCTGGGTGGCCGAGGGAATTTGCGCCAGCTGGAAGCTGTGGCGATGACCCGGTTGCGGGTGGAGTTGGGGGATGATTCGGGGTTGTCTGAAGCTCAGCTCACTGCGCTCGGTTGCCAAGGTGTGAGTCAGCTTGAGAGCGGTGTTTGGCACTTGTTGGTTGGTGACAAGGCCTCTGGCTTGGGTGAGGCGTTGGAGCGGTTGGTCAGTGGCCGTGAGGTCGGCGCCAGGGTTTAGAGAGGTAGTGACTGTTCTGGCCTCATCGGGAGCAAGCCCCCTCCCACATTTGAAATGTATTCGCCATTCAAAATGTGGGAGGGGCGGTGCGACGATTCGACTTGCTCCCGATTGGCCCTTACAGGCGCCTGATTACTTCTGCTCAGGCACCTCAACTAAATCCAGCACCCGATCCACCATCAACTGGATGCCCTCAACCATTCGATGAATCCCCAGCACGGCATCACGCTGCGGACCGTCGACATCAAAAGCCAGATGACCCGCCAGTGCCTGCACGGATGCCAGGTCTTGGGAAGCATTGGCGAGCAGGGTTTCGCTGTTCAGACTGGGTATTACGGTGAAGATCTGGTCGGACGGTAAATCACCAGCTTGGCGGGACTCGGCTTGAGATGAGATTGAACCAGTTAGCAAGTTGTCGCTGATCATCATTAAACTCCATATGGAATAGGCTCCTAGTGATTTTTCAGGCTTGCAGTCCCGGTCACTGAATTGGCAGCGACTCGAGAAGGTTAGTTGTGCGAGTTCCGACGGACAACCTGAAAGGCTTGTCGGAAAGTTCTGAGGCGCTTGCACCGACGCCATCGCAGGCAAGCCAGCTCCCACATGGGATTGATGTACGGTCTGACAACGGGGTCAAATGTGGGAGCTGGCTTGCCTGCGATTGGCACTTACAGCCAACAAAAAACCCGCTGACCAAACTGGCCCAGCGGGTTTCTTGTTTATGCAGCCAGCCGATCAAAAATCCGCCAACTGCCACACCTCATACGCTGGAGTCTCATACGGGTGGCTAAGTTTGAGAGCAGCCACAACAGCCACAATCAACTCATCCGCCACCACCAGCTCAACCTTCCACTCCTCAACCACTTCAACCTGGCCGACCTGCCCGATAAACGGCTGACTGCCGTCCAACGCGCGGAATTGGCCCTGGCCCAGCACTTGCCAGGCGCAGCTGTCGTAGTCGCCGATGCGCCCGCCGCCGGCTGCGAAGACGGCGGTTTTCACCGTCTCCACATGGCTGTCGGGCACGAAGAAGGCGAGCTTGTACACGGCCTTAGTTCACCCACACGCGAGCGTTGCGGAACATGCGCATCCAGGCGCCGTCTTCGTTCCACTCTTCCGGGCGCCACGAGTTCTGCACGGCGCGGAATACGCGCTCCGGGTGCGGCATCATGATGGTCACGCGGCCGTCGCGGCTGGTGAGGCCGGTAATGCCGCGTGGCGAGCCGTTCGGGTTGGCCGGGTAGCTTTCGGTGACCTTGCCGTGGTTGTCGACGAAACGCAGGGCCACGGTGCCGGACAGGTCGGCTTCAAGCAGCGCTTCTTCGCTGGCGAACTCGGCATGGCCTTCACCGTGGGCGATGGCGATTGGCATACGCGAACCGGCCATGCCTTGCAGGAAGATCGAGTTGGACTCCTGCACCTGCACCATGGCGACACGGGCTTCGAACTGCTCGGAACGGTTGCGCACAAAGTGCGGCCAGAACTCGCTGCCCGGGATCAGTTCGCTGAGGTTGGACATCATCTGGCAACCGTTGCACACACCCAGGGTGAAGCTGTCGTTGCGTTCGAAGAAGCCCTGGAACGCGTCGCGAGCACGGCTGTTGAACAGGGCCGACTTGGCCCAGCCTTCACCGGCACCCAGCACGTCGCCGTAGGAGAAACCACCGCAGGCCACCAGGCCTTTGAACTCGTTGAGATCAACGCGACCGGCGAGGATATCGCTCATGTGCACGTCAATCGCATTGAAACCGGCGCGATCGAACGCCGCGGCCATTTCCACCTGACCGTTGACGCCCTGCTCACGCAGTACGGCAACCTGTGGGCGAATGCCCTTCTTGATGTAAGGCGCGACGATGTCCTGGTTGACGTCGAAGCTGAGCATGGTGCTCAGGCCCGGGTTGTCTTCTTCCAGGATCACGTCGAATTCCTGCTCGGCGCAGTCGGCGTTGTCGCGCAGGCGCTGGATCTGGTAGCTGGTCTCGGCCCACTGGCGTTGCAGCAAGCGGCGCTGACCGGTAAAGACCGTGTCGCCGTTGAACGAGATATTGACTTCGCCGTTGTTGATCGGCTGGCCAATCACCGCCACGCATTCGGCAAGGCCGGCAGCGCTGAATTGTGCAAGTACGTCCGGAGTCGCGTCCTGGCGAACCTGGATCACGGCGCCCAACTCTTCGTTGAACAGGATGCCGTTGATTTCGGCAGCATCCTCGGCAACGCTGTCGAGCACGATATTCAGGCCGCAGTGACCGGCGAAGGCCATTTCGACAACGCTGGTCAGCAAACCACCGTCGGAACGGTCGTGGTAAGCCAGCAGGTGGCCGTCGGCGTTGAGGCCCTGGATCACGGCGAAGAAGGCTTTCAGGTCTTCGGCGTCATCGACGTCCGGTGCCTGTTTGCCCAACTTGCCATGGGTCTGCGCCAGGATCGAGGCGCCCATGCGGTTCTGGCCACGGCCCAGGTCGATCAGGATCAGGTCGGTGGTGCCCTTGTCCATGCGCAGTTGCGGGGTCAGGGTCTGGCGGATGTCGGTGACCGGCGCAAAGCCGGTAACGATCAGCGACAGCGGCGAGGTCACGCTCTTATCGGTGCCATCTTCGTTCCAACGCGTGGCCATGGACATGGAGTCCTTGCCCACCGGAATGGTGATCCCCAGTTCCGGGCACAGCTCCATGCCGACAGCCTTGACGGTGTCGTACAGGCGCGCATCTTCACCGGGGTGGCCGGCAGCGGACATCCAGTTGGCCGACAGTTTGATGTCGGGCAGCTTGCCGATACGCGAGGCGGCGATGTTGGTGAGGGTTTCACCAATGGCCATGCGGCCCGACGCCGGTGCGTCCAGCAGGGCCAGCGGCGTGCGCTCGCCCATGGCCATGGCTTCACCGGTATACACGTCGAAGCTGGTGGCGGTGACGGCAACGTCGGCCACCGGCACCTGCCATGGGCCAACCATTTGGTCACGGGCAACCAGGCCAGTGATGGTGCGGTCGCCGATGGTGATCAAAAAGCTTTTGCTCGCCACGGCCGGGTGGTGCAGCACGCGCTCAATGCTGTCGGCCAGCTCCAGCGTGCTTGGGTCGAAATCATCGCCCAGTTCGTTTTCACGTACCGCCGAACGGTGCATGCGCGGGGCTTTGCCCAGCAGCACTTCCAGCGGCATGTCTACCGGGCTGTTGCCGAAGTGGCTATCGGTAACCGTCAGCTGCGGCTCGGCAGTGGCTTCGCCGACCACGGCAAACGGGCAACGCTCACGTTCGCAGATGGCCTGGAAGCGTGCGAAGTCTTCAGGACCGACCGCCAACACGTAGCGTTCCTGGGATTCGTTGCTCCAGATTTCGTGCGGGGCCATGCCCGGCTCGTCGTTTGGAATGTTGCGCAGTTCGAAACGGCCACCGCGGTCGCCATCGTTGACCAGTTCCGGGAAGGCGTTGGACAAACCGCCGGCGCCGACGTCGTGAATGAAGCTGATCGGGTTCTTGTCGCCCAATTGCCAGCAACGGTCGATGACTTCCTGGCAGCGGCGTTCCATCTCAGGGTTTTCGCGCTGTACGGAAGCAAAGTCCAGGTCTGCCGAGCTGGTGCCGGTGGCCATGGAGGAAGCCGCGCCGCCGCCCAGGCCGATCAACATCGCCGGGCCGCCGAGCACGATCAGCTTGGAGCCGACCAGGATCTCGCCTTTCTTGACGTGTTCTTCACGGATGTTGCCCATGCCGCCGGCCAACATGATCGGCTTGTGGTAACCGCGCACTTCATCGCCACGCGGGGTGGTGATGGATTGTTCGAAGGTACGGAAGTAACCGGTCAGCGCCGGACGCCCGAATTCGTTGTTGAACGCGGCGCCGCCCAGGGGGCCTTCGATCATGATGTCCAGCGCGGTGACGATGCGCTCAGGCTTGCCGTACGGCACTTCCCACGGCTGTTCGAAGCCCGGAATCTGCAGGTTGGACACGGTAAAACCGGTGAGGCCCGCCTTGGGCTTGGCGCCACGGCCGGTGGCGCCTTCGTCACGGATTTCGCCGCCGGAACCGGTGGCTGCGCCCGGGAACGGGGCAATCGCGGTCGGGTGGTTGTGGGTTTCAACCTTCATCAGGATGTGCACCGGCTCCTGCACCGCGCCGTACTGGCGGGTTTCCGGGTCCGGGAAGAAGCGACCGGCGACGGAGCCGACGATGACCGAGGCGTTGTCCTTGTAAGCCGACAGAACGCCTTCGCTGTGCATCACGTAGGTGTTCTTGATCATGCCGAAGAGGCTTTTTTCCTGGCTTTGGCCGTCGATATCCCAACTGGCGTTGAAGATCTTGTGACGGCAGTGCTCGGAGTTGGCCTGGGCGAACATCATCAGTTCGATGTCGTGGGGGTTGCGCTTCAAGCCGGTGAAGGCGTTGACCAGGTAGTCGATCTCGTCTTCGGCCAGGGCCAGGCCCAGCTCGGTGTTGGCCTTCTCGAGGGCGGCGCGGCCGCCGCCGAGCACGTCAATCGCGGTCAGCGGCTTGGGCTCAGCGTGGCTGAACAGGCCGGCAGCCTGCTCCAGCTGGCTGACGATGATCTGGGTCATGCGGTCATGCAGGCTGCTGGCGATCAGCTCGGCTTCGGCATCGCTGAACTGGCCAGCGACGTAAAAGGCGATCCCACGCTCCAGGCGCTGGATTTTATCCAGGCCGCAGTTGCGGGCGATGTCACTGGCCTTGCTCGACCAGGGCGAGATGGTGCCGAACCGCGGCAGAACCAGGAACAAGCGGCCAGTCGGCTCTTGAACGGGAACGCTTGGGCCGTACTTCAGAAGGCGTGCCAGCACTTGCTGTTCGTCGGCGGTCAAGACGCCGGTAACGTCGGCGAAGTGAGCAAATTCAGCGTACAGGCCTGTAACAGCTGGAACCTTCTGGCTCAGTTGCTCAAGGAGTTTGCTGTGGCGAAAGGCAGAAAGGGCAGGAGCGCCGCGCAGGATCAACATCTTCGGGACAGCCTCGGGAAGGGGTGTGCTTTGAGGCCGTGCATTCTAGCGTAAACCTTCGCCAACGGCACCCGAAACGGCACCGGTGGCCGCTGCCGAACGTCAGTTGGCAGGGTTTGCACGGCATCGGCAGGAAATCCGCGGTGTCGAGGGCAGTTATTTTAACCGTCACAATGGCGCTCCAGGCCGCGTTTCTGCGGGCTGCAGCACAGTTTTAACCGCGCTAGCAGACAAGTGCAGCGCTGTCGAGATATGGCGCCACGGGCCGTTTGCGTATACTGCGCAGATGTTCTCCCCAACTGTTTTGCGCCCGCGATGGGTCAAATGGCTCATCGCCACCCTGCTCTTCCTGACGCTCAGTGCCTGTGTTGATAAGCCCAGCACGCTTGAGCGAATCAAGGAGGATGGCGTATTGCGGGTGGTCACCCGGAACAGTCCGGCCACGTATTTCCAGGACCGTAACGGTGAGACCGGGTTCGAATATGAACTGGTCAAGCGTTTTGCCGACGAGTTGGGCGTGAAGCTGGAAATCGAGACCGCCGACAACCTCGATGACCTGTTCGGTCAGCTGGGCAAACCCAACGGCCCGGTTCTGGCCGCCGCCGGCCTGGTCAGCAGCGAGCAGCGCCAGCAGCAGGTGCGTTTTTCCCACCCGTACCTGGAAGTGACCCCGCAGATCATCTATCGCAACGGCCAATCACGCCCCACCAATGCAGCCGATCTGGCGGGCAAGAAGATCATGGTGCTCAAGGGCAGCACCCACGCCGAACAGCTTGCGGCGCTGAAGAAACAGAATCCTGCAATCGAATACGAAGAGTCCGACGCCGTTGAAGTAGTCGACCTGCTGCGCATGGTCGACGAGGGGCAGATCGACCTGACCCTGGTGGACTCCAACGAAGTCGCCATGAACCAGGTGTACTTTCCCAATGTGCGCGTGGCGTTCGACCTCGGCAATGCCAGCAACCAAAGCTGGGCCGTGGCGGCAGGCGACGACAACAGCCTGCTCAACGAAATCAACAGCTACCTGGACAAGGTCGAGAAGAACGGCACGTTGCAGCGTCTGAAAGACCGCTATTACGGACATGTCGACGTACTCGGCTATGTGGGCGCCTATACCTTTGCCCAGCATCTGCAACAACGCCTGCCCAAGTACGAGAAGCACTTTCGTGCCTATGCCAAGGCAGAGAAAGTCGATTGGCGGCTGCTGGCAGCCATCGGCTACCAGGAATCGCTGTGGCAACCGACGGTCACCTCCAAGACCGGCGTGCGCGGCCTGATGATGCTGACCCAGAACACCGCCCAAGCCATGGGCGTGCCCAACCGCCTGGACCCCAAGCAGAGCATCATGGGCGGCGCCAAGTACCTGGCCAGGATCAAGGATGAGCTGGACGACAAGATCGCCGAGCCCGACCGCACCTGGTTTGCCCTCGCCGCCTATAACGTCGGCACCGGTCATCTGGACGATGCACGTATCCTGGCCAAGAAAGAAGGCCTGAACCCGAACAAGTGGCTGGACGTGAAGAAGATGCTGCCGCGCTTGTCGCAGAAGCAGTGGTACAGCAAGACCCGCTATGGTTATGCGCGTGGCGGGGAGCCGGTGCATTTTGTGGCGAACATCCGGCGTTACTACGACATTCTTACCTGGGTGACCCAGCCGCAGCTGGAAGGCAACCAGGTGGTGGAAGGCAACCTGCATGTGCCGGGTGTGGACAAGACCAAGCCGTCGCAGGACAGCCCTCAACTCTGATCACGACAGCCCGCACACTGCAAATCCCTGTGGGAGCCGGGCTTGCCCGCGATGGCGGCCTGACAGTCAAGGTATTCGGCGCCTGACACACTGCTATCGCGGGCAAGCCCGGCTCCCACATTTGATCATCGTAGCCTTTATAGGCCGGTGAGCAGATGGACCACGCCGCCCGCCAGTACCATCACTGCGGGTACACCGGCAGCCTTCAACGCCGACTCATCCAACCCACCCACCTCCTTCAATTGCACCCTCACACGCGTCAGCGCCACGCGCTTCTGTGAAGTAACGTTCCCCTCCCCGCCCAATGCACTCAGCACCTCGGCCGACAACAGGCTCGGTGTCGGTGCGGCAACCGTCTCCGCCACCAAATCAGGCGTCAGGGCTTTCCAGAACGCCCGCTGCAATTTCTCGAACATGCTCAGTGCTCCACGACAGATGAGGTTTCAACGGTAGCCGCGTGGTACAGCCGCAGGGCCTCACGCACTTGATTGGCTTCTTCCAGGCCCAGCACCTGGCGGGCGATGATCTGGCAGTCGTGCAGGTCCAGCTCACGCACGGTGGCCTTGATGGTCGGGATCAGCGGCACGCTCACCGACAGCTCATCCACACCGAGCCCGATCAATACCGGCACTGCCACTGTTTCGGAGGCCAGCGCACCACATACCCCCACCCACTTGCCGTGGGCATGGGCCGCTTTGACCGTGATGTCGATCAGGCGCAGTACCGCCGGGTGGAAACTGTCGGCCTGGCTGGCCAGACGCGGGTGGTCGCGGTCCATGGCGAGGGTGTATTGGGTCAGGTCGTTGGTGCCGATGGAGAAGAAATCCACATGGGGCGCAAACACATCCGCCATCAGCGCTGCGCTGGGGACTTCGATCATGATGCCCAGCTTCGGTAACTCGGTCAGCCCAAGCGCCAATGCCTCTTCTTCGAGCATCTTGCGCGCCAGGTGCAGCTCCGACAGCAGGCTGACCATCGGCAACATGATATGCAGTCGCGCCAAGCCTGCACTGGCAAGGATCGAGCGCAGCTGTTCACGCAGCAGTTCGGGGCGCTCCAGGCACAGGCGAATACCGCGCAGGCCAAGGAACGGGTTGGTCTCGCTCTCCATCGGCACATAGGCCAAGGGTTTGTCGCCGCCCACATCCAGGGTGCGCACCACCAGATTGCGCTCGGTGCCCAGGGCGCGAGCGATGGCGCTGTAAGTGCCAGCCTGTTCTTCGGCGCTCGGGGCGCGGTTACGGTCCAGGTAGAGGAACTCCGAACGCAGCAGGCCCACGCCTTCCCCGCCCAGGGTCAGGGACTGCTCCACTTCCTGCAACGAGGCGACATTGGCGGTGACTTCAACGTGATGCCCATCGCGGGTGACCGCCGCCCGTGAGGCCTGTGCCACCTCACGTTGCAGTCGCAGCTTTTGCTGTTGGCGAACCGCCTGCAATTGTTCGATTTCAGCCAGGTCCGGCTCCAGATGCAGCTCGCCTTTGTCGGCATTGAGCAGTACCCGTTTGCCGTTGGCCAGGGCCAATACCTGGCTCGGCACCCCGCAAACAGAGGGCAGGCCCAGCGCGCGGGCAAGGATTGCCACATGACTGGTAGCGCCACCGGCGACCGTGACGAAGCCCAGGACTTTACCGGTATCCAGGCCGGCGGTTTGTGAGGGTGTCAGTTGCTCGGCGACCAGGATGGCGCACTCCGGCAGCTCCATGGATCGCTCGGGCACGCCCAGGATCAACTTGAGCACGCGCCGACCAACGTCGGCCAAGTCCGCTGCACGTTCAGCGAGCAGTGCCTTACCCAAGCCCTCGAAGAGTCGGGCGGTCGCCACTGTGGCGCGGTTCCAGGCAAAGGCGGCACTCTTGCCCTCGGCCAGCAGGCTATAGGCTTGTTCAAGCAGGGTTGGATCTTCGAGCAATTCCTGATGAGCGCGGAAAATTTCGGCTTGGGCACTGCCGGCCGCCTTGGCTTGCAAGTCTTGCAGCGCCTCGCTTGCCGCCCGTAGGCCGCGCGCCAATGCGGCCCGCTCAAAGGTTTCTCCGACGCCAGCTTCGGGAATATCGAGCGCCGTCTCAGCCACTTGGACGACCTGGCCGAACGCCGAGCCCGGCGATGCGCAGACACCTCGTAACACGGTGGCCGAGGACGCCGGTGCGGCGGGCGTGTTGATCTTCTCGACCGCTACCGGCAAGGTCTCGCCACAGCCGTCGAGCAATAACGCCACCAGGGCCTGGATCGCCGCCTCGGCATCTTCGCCCGCCGCGCTCACCTGCACGCTGTCGCCCTGGCAGGTCTGCAACGCCATGATCGCCACCAGGGACTTGGCATTCGCACTCTGGGTTTGCTTGTGCAGGTAAATGCTCGAGTTGAACCCTTTCGCCGCCTGGGCAAGCACCGCCGCAGGCCGGGCGTGCAAGCCATGAGCGTTGGGCACAGTCAGTGGCTTGGAGAACAGCGCGTTACCCTCCTCCTCATCCAACTCGGCAGATACCTGCCCGGTCAATACTCGCAACAGTGGCTGGCCGGCCTCGACCAACGCCCGGTCTGCCACCAACAGCTCAAACGGCTCGCCGCTCACCACCAGCATCAAGGTCAGCAGACTGCGTGCATGGAGCGCCACATAGTCGGCATCGAACTCTATCAGCGGCTGCCCAGCCTCCACCCGCTGGCCTTCCTCGACCAGACGGGTGAAGCCCTGGCCAGCCAGGTTTACGGTGTCCAGACCGATATGCAGCAACACCTGCACACCGTTGTCGTCGGTGACACTGACCGCATGACCGCTGTCCTGAATGTTGCTGATCACCCCGGCCAACGGCGCGCAGAGCGTCTGCGAGGTCGGGTCGATGCACAGCCCGTCGCCGATCACGCGACCGGAAAATACCGGGTCGGGTACCTGATCCAGCGCCAGCAGGACCCCGGACAGGGGCGCCAGCAGTGTCAGGGGTTTAGATGGGGTCATGACTTCACCTGTTGTTGTGTTTTTTAAAGATCATTGGGAGCTACCGAATTACTTCCACCAGTACTCGACTTGTACACCCATGTTCGAGCCATGCCGCGCAGTGCCATAGGCACCGGTATCAGATAATGCCGAACCCGCCGCCAGCTCATTGGCCGCACGCTTGGCCGCCTGGTTCCAGGACGCATAGGTGTAATACAACCGCACTTCCGGCCGAGCCCAGAATTCAGGACCTTTGGGCGACCAGGTCGGAGCGAACGTGAATTTGCTCAACTTGCGCGTGCCCCCCGTGGCGTCAACCTGATCGTGACCCAGCTCAGCGACCAGTTTGAATTGCTCGCTGATGGCATATGCCGGGCGCACGCCGAGGGAGATCCAATTCTGGTCCTGGCGCCCTGGGCGCACGTCTTTCTGGTACACCGCTTCAACTTGCCCGCCGAAACGCGGGGTCACCTGCCAGTCGAAGAACTCCACTACCCGGTAGCTTTTGCTGCTCCTGTCCAACGCGGTATTGCCGGTATAGCCCAGGCCGGTGCCTGGGCCTTCGCCGTACTGGAGGGCAAACTTGTTCTTGCCCCCCAGGAATGCAGCTTGTACATGCTGCGCGGTCAGCGCCCATCCGCTGTTGGCGTCACGCCCGCCAGCCTTGGCGATGTAGCTCAAGCCAAGCTCCAGCTCGCCGCCAGGGTTGGTATTGAAACCTGCGACGTTGAAGTCGTGACGGGTGGCGTATTCCTTCTGGTACAGGTTGTCCTTGCGTGACAGCGCGTAGCTGTATTTCAAGCCGCCGATCAGCACGTCCTCGATTCCCCCTCCGGTGGCGCTCTGGTTCCAGTAGTAGAAGTCGGAGATATGGATGTCGTTACGCTTGTAGTAACGCCGCCCGGCCCACAGCGAACCGCCATTGAGGCTGGGCAGGTTGGACCATTGCGCGTACATCTGCGGCATACGCGCCGAACCGTTGTTTTCGCCCTGGAATTTCAGGGCACGGTCGTACTGGTTGTAGAGGGAAGCCATGGCATCGACGCTGAACACCGACCCGTCATCGAGGGTCAGCAGGTCCTGGCGCAATTCCAGCTCAGCGTATTGCTCGCATTCGTTGCCCAAGCGGTACTTGGTTTGCGCCCCCGGTAGTTGGAAGCATTGCTGCTTGCCACTGCCCGTCGATGTGCCTGCGCCGCTGCGCAAGTAACCGGCGAATTCCAGAGCCTGGGCGCCAAACGGCGCAGCGAGGCAAGAGGCGATAAGACCCAGCTTTATTTTTGTTTTCATGAAGCGCTCCTTTTATTTTTATTGTTATTTCTTACTGTCTTGCGTGACGCGATCGCCCGTAGGGCGGCTTAGCCCTTGAGGTGCAGCACAAACGATTCGTAAGGGCGCAACACCACCGTGCTCGTGCGCACCGGGCAGTCGGGGTAGTTGCTGATCAGCAAACGTTGTTCGCACGCCGCGTTGATCACCTGATCGGGCAATTGGATTTCGCACGGCGTGCCGTAGAAGTTGTTGAGCACCAGCAGGCGCTCGCCCTGGCCTTCACGCAGGTAGGCCCAAACCTTGGAATGGTCTTGCAGCAGCGGGCGATAAACGCCTTGCTGGATCAGAGGTTCGCGGCGCCGCAGGGCGATCAATGCTCGGTAGTGATGCAGCACCGAGTCCGGGTCATCCAGCTGACTTTCGACATTGATGCGCGCGGCGTTGTCCGGGATGCCAATCCAGGGCTCGCCACGACTGAAACCGGCATTGGCCTGGCTGTTCCACTGCATCGGCGTACGCCCGTTGTCGCGGGACTTCTGCATGATCGCCGCCATGCTCGATGCTTCGGACTCTCCCGCATCGCGCTTGAGTCGGAAGATATTCAGGGTTTCTACATCGCGGTATTGTTCGATCCTGTCAAAGCCCGGGTTGGTCATCCCCAGTTCTTCGCCCTGGTACACATAGGGTGTGCCCTGGAGGAAGTGCAGCGCGGTGGCAAGCATCTTGGCCGAGACCACGCGATATTCGCCGTCATCACCAAATCGCGAAACCACCCGTGGCTGGTCGTGGTTACACCAGAACAGCGCGTTCCAACCGCCACCGGCCTGCATGCCTGTCTGCCAATCAGAGAGAATCTGCTTGAGTTGCAGGAAATCGAAATCGGCCTTTACCCATTTTTGCAGGTTGGGGTAATCGACTTTCAGGTGATGGAAGTTGAAGGTCATCGACAGCTCTTTCGAGGCCGGATTCGAGTAGCGAATGCAGTGTTCCAGGCGGGTGGACGACATCTCGCCCACGTTGATCAGGTCATGGCCGTCGAAGACTTCGCGGTGCATTTGCTGCAGGTACTCGTGCACATGCGGGCCGTCGGTGTAGAAGCGGCGGCCGTCGCTGGTGTCTTCGGGGAAATCGGCGGGCTTGGAGATCAGGTTGATCACGTCCAGGCGGAACCCACCCACGCCTTTGTCACGCCAGAAGCGCATCATCTTGAACACTTCGGCGCGCACCTTGGGGTTGTCCCAATTGAGGTCGGCCTGGGTGTGGTCGAACAGATGCAGGTAGTACTGGCCAGTCTGCGCTTCGTATTCCCAGGCCGAGCCGCCGAACTTGGACTCCCAGTTGTTCGGCTGGTCGCGCCAGATGTAGAAGTCGCGGTAAGGGTTGTCGAGGCTGCTGCGTGCCTGCTGGAACCACTCGTGCTCGACGGAGGTGTGGTTGACCACGATGTCGAGCATCAGCCTGATGCCGCGCTTGGCCGCTTCGCTGATCAGCAAGTCGCAGTCGGCCATGGTCCCGTAGCTGGGGTCGATGGCGTAGTAATCGCTGATGTCGTAGCCGTTGTCGCGCTGGGGTGAGCGCAAAAACGGGGTGACCCACAGGCAATCCACGCCCAGCCAGTGCAAGTAGTCGAGCTTGTCGACGATGCCCAGCAGGTCACCGGTAGCGTTACCCGCGTGGCTGTGGAAGCTTTTGGGGTAGATCTGGTAGATCACCGAGTGTTGCCAGGTTTGCATGGTGGGTTCCTTCAGTAGAGTTGGGTGCTGGCCCTTCTGGCCTCATCGCAGGCAAGCCAGCTCCCACAGTTGAAATGCGTTCAACCTGTGGGAGCTGGCTTGCCCCCGGTGGCGATTGATCAGGCGACCCGGTAACCAGGCCGAATGATCTTCATGCTCAACAGGCAAGTCAGCGCAAACGGCACGACCATCGCCACGATCATGCCGATCACAAACATCGGAATCGCACTCGGCACAATCGAGATAAACCCGGGCAAGCCACCGACGCCGATGGCCGAAGCCGTTACCTTGTTCAGCGACAGGAAAATGCTGCCCAGCGCCGAGCCCAGCAGAGCGGCGTAGAACGGGAACTTGAAGCGCAGATTCACCCCGAACATCGCCGGCTCGGTGATGCCGAAATAAGCCGAAATTGCCGAGGTGGACGCCATGCTTTTGTCCCGCGCATTGCGGGTCATGTAGAACACGCCCAATGCGGCGCTGCCCTGGGCCAGGTTGGACATGACGATCATTGGCCAGATAAAGGTGCCGCCCTGGGTCGAAATAAGCTGCAGGTCGACGGCCAGGAACATGTGGTGCATACCGGTGATCACCAATGGCGCATACAGCAGGCCGAAAATCGCCCCGCCAATCATGGGTGCAATCTCAAACAGGGTGACCAGGCCTTCGGTAATCAGGATGCCTAGGTGGCGGGTGACCGGGCCGATGATCGCCAGGGCCAGCACGCCGGTGACAACGATGGTGGTGATCGGCACGACCAGCAATTGAATGGCATTCGGTACCCGCGCCCTTAGCCACTTTTCGATCACGCTCATGACGAAGGCGGCCATCAGGATCGGTAGGATCTGCCCTTGATAACCCACCTTCTCGATCTGGAACCAGCCGAAGATATCGAAGTACGGCAGGCTCTGGCCGTCGAGGCCGGCGACCGCCTTGCCGTAGTTCCAGGCGTTGAGCAGGTCGGGGTGCACCAGCATCAGGCCCAGCACAATGCCGAGGATTTCACTGCCGCCAAAACGCTTGGCTGCCGACCAGCCCACCAACGCCGGCAGGAACACGAACGAGGTGTTTGCCATCAGGTTGATCAGGCTCCACAGGCCATCCAGGTTCGGGTAGGCCTCCAGCAGCGTCTTGCCTTCGATGAACATGCCCTTGGCGCCCATCAGGTTGTTCACGCCCATCAACAGGCCGGCGATGATCAACGCGGGCAGGATCGGCATGAACACATCGGAAAACACCCGCACCAGACGCTGCATGGGGTTGGTCTTGTCGCCGCCGGCTTTCTTCACGTCGGCAATGGTTGAGGCGGCCAGGCCGGTCAGTTCGCGCAGGGCGGCATAGACCTTCTCCACTTCGCCGGGGCCGATCACCACCTGGAACAGGCCGCCGGTAAAGAACGAGCCCTTGACCAGATCGACCTGGTTCAACGCATTGCCGTTGACCAGGCTTGGGTCCTTGAGCGCCAGGCGCAGGCGGGTCACGCAATGGGCAGCTTGCTCAAGGTTATCGCGGCCCCCGAGGTGCTCGAGAATCTCGCGGGCAGTAGACGAATAGTCGTGGCTCATGCTCGTTTTCCACTGTGATTGTTTTTATGGGTGGCAGTCATTGGCAGCACGCCGAGGAGGGAAAAGTACTCGTCTGTACGAGTTAAATCAACAACTCGTCTGTACGAGTTACACTTTTGTTTATATGTAGGAGCTTACTGTCAGATTTTTCCCTCACCTGCACGGCTATCCAATGGACAAACCCCACCTCTGCCACTAAGGTTCCTGCCTTGAATGCAAGCCAGGCACAGAGCCATCTCATGAGCAAATACAACCAGATCTATACGGATCTGCTTGCCAGCATCACCACCGAACGCCTGCAACGCGGTACGCGCCTTCCCTCCGAAACCGAACTGATGGACGCCTACCAGGCCAGCCGTGGCACCGTGCGACGCGCCATCGAGCAGTTGCAGGAGCGTGGCTTTGCGCAAAAAATCCATGGCAAGGGCACCTTTGTGTTGTCGCCCAACCCGATCGAGTTCCAGTTGGGCGGCATCGTCAGCTTTCACGAGACCCACGCCGACCTGGGCGATGACGTACGCACTGACGTCGTCGAGTTCACCCAAATCCCGCTGGAAGGTTCTTTGCTGCAACACATCGAAGCCGAGCCCGGCACGCTGATCACCCGCGTCAAACGCGTACGACGTATCGGTGGCAAGCGCGTGATCCTGGACATCAACCACTTCGTTGCCGACCTGATCCCCGGCCTGGACCACTCGATTGCCGAGCAGTCGATCTACGCGTTTATCGAGCAAACGCTGGGGCTGCAGATCAGCTATGCACAGCGCACCATCGAAGCCCTGCCGCGCAGCAAGGACGACCAGGCGCATCTGGATCTCGATGGGCAAAGCCATGTGATCGTGGTGAGTAACCAGACGTTTTTGCAGGACGGGAGGCAGTTCGAGTACACCGAGTCGCGGCATACGTTGGATAAGTTTTACTTTTCGGATATTGCGCGGCGCTGAGCGTAATCCGGGAAGATCATCTTCTCCCCTACCGCCTCGAACTCTGGGTGAGTGCCTCGGTATTCGGAAAGCTCCGACATCGCGCGAGTCATGCCTCGCGTGCATCCTGGCCAACCATAGGCTGCTTGATCAGGCACTGACATCCCCAAAAACACAAAACCCCGGCACCAGGCCGGGGTTCTGTTATTCAGCACTCACCTGCTATTGCAGGATCATTCCCACTCAATCGTCGCCGGCGGCTTGCTCGACACGTCATACGTCACGCGCGAAATGCCTTCGATTTCATTGATGATACGGCCGCTGACCGTCTCCAGCAGTTCGTAAGGCAGGTGTGCCCAACGCGCTGTCATGAAGTCGATCGTCTCTACGGCACGCAGCGCAACAACCCAGGCGTAACGACGACCATCGCCTACAACGCCAACCGATTTCACCGGCTGGAACACCACGAACGCCTGGCTGACCTTGTGGTACCAGTCGGCCTTGCGCAGTTCTTCAATGAAGATGTGGTCGGCGCGGCGCAGCAGGTCGGCGTATTCCTTTTTCACTTCACCGAGGATACGCACGCCCAGGCCCGGGCCTGGGAATGGGTGGCGGTAGACCATGTCGTACGGCAGGCCCAGTTCCAGGCCCAGACGACGGACTTCGTCCTTGAACAGTTCGCGCAGCGGTTCTACCAGCTTGAGGTTCATTTCCTCAGGCAGGCCACCCACGTTGTGGTGGGACTTGATCACGTGGGCCTTGCCGCTCTTGGCGCCGGCCGACTCGATCACGTCTGGGTAGATGGTGCCCTGGGCGAGGTACTTGATGTTGTCCAGTTTGTTGGACTGGGCATCGAAGACGTCGATGAAGGTACGACCTATGATCTTGCGCTTCTTCTCCGGGTCGGACTCGCCGGCCAGGTTGTTGAGGAACTGTTCCTCGGCGTTGGCGCGGATCACCTTGACGCCCATGTTCTCGGCGAACATGGCCATCACTTGCTCGCCTTCGTGCAGGCGCAGCAGGCCGTTGTCGACGAATACGCAGGTCAGCTGGTCGCCGATGGCCTTGTGCAGCAAGGCAGCAACTACCGAGGAGTCCACGCCGCCGGACAGGCCGAGCAACACGTTGTCGGTGCCGACCTGGGCGCGCACCTGGGCGATGGCGTCTTCAGCGATTTTCGACGGGGTCCACAGGGCTTCACACTCGCAGATGTCGAGAATGAAGCGCGACAGGATGCGCCCGCCTTGCTTGGTGTGGGTCACTTCCGGGTGGAACTGCACGCCGTAGTAACGACGCTCGTCGCTGAACATACCGGCGATCGGGCAGCTTGGGGTGCTGGCCAGGATGTGGAAGTCTTCCGGCATCTTGGTGACCTTGTCACCGTGGCTCATCCAGACGTCGAGGCCGAACAGGCCGTCGGCGTCGATGTGGTCTTCGATGCCGTCCAGCAGGCGGCTCTTGCCGACCACGTCCACACGGGCATAACCGAATTCACGCAGCTCGGAGCCTTCCACCTTGCCGCCCAGTTGCTCGGCCATGGTTTGCATGCCGTAGCAGATACCGAACACCGGTACGCCCAGGTCGAATACCGCTTGCGGGCAACGCGGGCTGTTGGCTTCGTGCACGGACTCGGGGCCACCGGCGAGGATGACGCCTTTAGGGGCGAATTCGCGGATCGCTGCGTCGTCCATGTCGAACGGGTGCAGTTCGCAGTACACGCCGATTTCACGCACGCGGCGGGCGATCAGCTGGGTGTACTGGGAACCGAAATCGAGGATCAGGATGCGATGGGCGTGAATGTCGAGGGCCATGAAGTCAGTCTCGTCTAATGAATCAGAAACAACTCGGGGCTGAAAGAACAGCCCCGGTTACTTAACATTTTGCTGGAAGGCTCAACCTACACGGTAGTTTGGCGCTTCCTTGGTGATCTGCACGTCGTGGACATGGGATTCAGCCATGCCTGCGCCGGTGATCCGTACGAACTCAGGCTTGGTGCGCATTTCTTCGATGTCGGCGCTGCCGGTGTAGCCCATCGAGGAACGCAGGCCGCCCATCAGTTGATGGATGATCGCGCTCAGGGTGCCTTTGTACGGCACACGGCCTTCGATACCTTCCGGTACGAGCTTCTCGGCGCCTGCCGAGGAGTCCTGGAAGTAACGATCGGAAGAACCTTGCGCCTGGGACATGGCGCCCAGCGAACCCATGCCACGGTAAGCCTTGTACGAACGGCCCTGGAACAGTTCGATCTCGCCCGGCGCTTCTTCGGTACCGGCGAACATCGAGCCCATCATCACGCAGGAAGCACCGGCCACGATGGCCTTGGACAGGTCACCGGAGAAACGGATGCCGCCGTCGGCGATCAACGGTACGCCAGTGCCTTCAAGGGCAGCGGCGACGTTGGCGATGGCGCTGATCTGCGGCACGCCCACACCGGCGACGATACGCGTGGTGCAGATCGAGCCAGGGCCGATACCGACCTTGACAGCGTCAGCGCCAGCTTCGGCCAGAGCCTTGGCGGCAGCGCCGGTGGCGATGTTGCCGCCGATCACTTGCACGTCAGGGAAGTTCTGCTTGACCCAGCGCACGCGGTCGATCACGCCTTTGGAGTGACCGTGGGCGGTGTCGACCACCACCACGTCAACACCGGCAGCAACCAGCGCCGAAACGCGGTCGCCAGTGTCTTTACCGGTGCCGACTGCCGCGCCAACACGCAGACGACCCTGGTCATCCTTGCTGGCCAGCGGGTAAGCCTTGGCTTTTTCGATGTCGTTGACGGTCATCATGCCCTTGAGGGCGAATTTGTCATCGACGATCAGCACGCGCTCGATGCGGTGCTTGTGCAGCAGTTCGCGCACATCGTTCTTGTCGGCGCCTTCCTTGACAGTAACGAGGCGCTCTTTAGGCGTCATCACTTCACGGACGGTGACTTCAAGGCGGTTCTCGAAACGCACGTCACGGGAAGTGACGATGCCGACCAGGTCGCCATCGTGCAGCACCGGGACGCCGGAGATGTTGTGCATGCGAGTGAGTTCGAACAGGTCACGCACGGTGGCGTCGGCTTCGATGGTGATTGGATCTTTCACCACACCGGCTTCGTAACGCTTGACCTTGCGCACTTCGGCAGCTTGCTGCTCGATAGTCATGTTCTTGTGGATGATGCCGATGCCGCCTTCCTGAGCCATGGCAATGGCCAGACGGGCTTCGGTGACGGTGTCCATGGCAGCGGAAACCAGGGGAATATTCAGCTCGATGCCACGGGTTAGGCGGGTCTTGAGACTGACTTCGTTAGGAAGCACCTCGGAATAACCGGGCACTAGGAGAATGTCGTCGAATGTCAGAGCTTCTTGGCTGATACGCAGCATCGCGGGGGCTCCCGAGCGGGAAAATGGAAGCGCGCCATTATATACATGCACCCTGCCCGGCTCAATGTAAAACTCTGACAAACTTGGTAATACTGATAGAAGGATTAAAGCTCGACTTTGACCCAGCTCATTTTCTGGTCCAACCAATCGGCAAATTCGTCGATAAAGCTCTGCTTGAACCCCGCCTCCGCCCAGTTGTTGAAGATGAACCCCAGGTTGGAAAACCCGCATTCCTGCAGGAACAGAAAGCCGTTGATGTCATCTTCATGCCCACACAGCGGGCAGGTGAAGTTGTCGGTGTGACCAGGCATCCAGTCTTCCAGGCTTTCGAACAGCGCCTCGCCAACTTCCTTCAGGCATTCCGGGCAGCCGGCTTCTTCAAGGAACCCCTTGGCCGGCGTGTAGATGCAACGCTTGTAGATGATCTCCAGGCCATTGACCGGCTCGTTGAACGGCAGCGCTTCAGGGTGCAGCACCACGGCGCGGGCGCCATCGGCCAGGGCGTAGCCCATGCGGTTGCCGGTACGCCCGCAAGTGGTGAGCTCTTCCTTGATGATGTTCTTGCGCACCAGCCAGCGCACAATCGCCCGGGCGCGGGGTTCGTGGACGGGCAAGGTGGAGATTTTCGGGACAAGGATGCTTTGGGAGTTCATGGGAGTCCTGCGGTGTGGCTATTGGCTTGCCCGCGATGACGCCCGGGAGGACGGCAGCTTAATCCCTGAAAAAATCAGGTCAAGTACTCACATACCGCCCGATCAGCGCAATACCACTGGCCAATACCAACCATGTCACCAACCGCACGAACGCCTCACGGGACAGCCGCATCGTCAGCCTGCGTCCACACCACAGCCCCAGGGCCATCGCCGGCAACAGGCAAACCGCCAACATCAATAACGGCAAATCTGCATACACGCCGGCAATCAGGAACAGACTCAAACGCACGACCGTGCTGCAACTGATCAGCGCGCTTTGCGTGGCCCGCGCCGCGTCCTTGGGCAAACGGCTGTTCAGGTAAATCGCATATAAAAAGCCGCCACTGCCGAATAGCGCACCAAACAGCCCCCCAACAGTGCCCATGGGAATCGACCAGCCCGCTGCCAGCTCAGTCGGCCGCGCCTTCACCGCCAGGCTGTAAATCGCGTAGGCGCTGATAAACAGGCCCATCAACAGCAGCAACAGGTCCGAATGCAGGTTGAGCAAAAACAACACGCCCAGGCTGCAGCCGACGGCCATGCAGGGCAGCAACCGCAACAGTTCTGGTTTGTTCACATCGCGCCGCGTTTGCAGCAAGCCGCCAAACGCCGCGACAAAGTCGAGAAGCACCAGCAACGGGATGATCTTCGACAGCGGCATAAACACAATCAGGATCGGCCCGGCGACCAAGGCCGTCCCGAACCCGGCAATGCCAAACACCACATAGGCCAGCACCACACCCAGGCCGATCACCAGCCAATCCACAGCCCCGAACGACCACTGACTCATCAACTCAACCAGGCTCATGGGTTATTCCTTGTTGGACATGGCCTTCACTTTAGCCATTGGCGACTGTTGCGACTAATATCTTCAAAGCTAGCCACTCATCTCAAAAAGGCATGACTCGTGATCTCCACGCGGCAACTGCGTTACTTCGTCGAAATCGCCGAGAGCGGCAGCTTCAGTGCCGCGGCCGAACGCCTGTTTGTGGCGCAGTCGGCCTTGAGCCGGCAGATTAAGGAACTGGAAAATCAACTGCAAACCCCATTGTTCGAACGCACCGCACGCCAACCGCGGCTCACAGCGGCCGGTGAAGCGTTCTACCCACGGGCGCGCAATTTGCTGAGTGAGTTGCTCAAGGCCAGCGAAGTGGCGACCCTAGTAGGCAATGGCCAGCTTGGCACGCTGCGCCTGAGTCACTCGAGCACAGTGCCGATGAGCGGCGCGTTATTGCACGGCATCAGCACCTGGCTAGAGCGCTGCCCTGGAGTATCGGTGGATATCGCCAAGCTCTCCTCCGAAGCCCAGTTGGAGGACATCGCCGAGGGTCGCCTGGACGTCGGCCTGCTGCGCTTGCCCGTACTGCGCCAGCGCGACGGCGTGCGTGTGCTGCCGTTGTACACGGAGCCGTTGGTGCTGGCGGTGCCGCCGAATCATCCGTTGGCACGCAGCGACGCGCCGGTGGAGTTGGCGCAGCTAAAGGACCAAGCGTTTATCTCGGTCCCCCATCCCCAACGCGGCGGGCTGAGTTATCTGTCGGCCGAACTGTGCATGCGTGCAGGATTTTTCCCCAGGGCCGCACGGGTGATGTCGCGCAAGACCACGCAGTTGCAATTGATCCAGGCCGGTTTCGGCATTGCCTTGTTACCAAAATCCATGCAGGACATCGCCCCCGCCAACCTGCACTTTTTACCCCTGGCCGACCCGGACTGCCATAGCACCGTGGCCCTCGCCTGCGCGCAGGCGCCGAACGCGCTGGTAGAGCAGTTCTGTCAAACCCTGCACGAATGCCTATAAACTGCCGCCCATGATTAAAGATCCTTTTGCCCGTCTGGGCCTGGACCGCGAAGTCCTGACTGTCAGCCAGCTCAACGGCCGCGCGCGGGTGTTGCTGGAAGACGTGTTCACCAATATCTGGGTCGAAGGCGAAATCTCCAACCTCGCCCGCCCGGCTTCCGGCCATGTGTATTTCACCCTCAAGGACAGCGGGGCCCAGGTGCGTTGCGCGCTGTTTCGCAACAACGCTGCACGCGTGCGCCAGGCGTTGAAGGACGGCCTGGCGGTCAAAGTGCGTGGCAAGGTCTCGTTGTTCGAGGGGCGTGGCGACTATCAACTGATCCTCGACACCGTGGAACCTGCCGGCGATGGCGCGCTGCGCCTGGCCTTCGATGCCTTGAAGGAAAAGCTCAGCGCCGAAGGCCTGTTCAGCGCCGAGCGCAAGGTGCCGCTGCCCGCGCACCCGCGGCGTATCGGCATCATCAGTTCGCCGACCGGCGCGGTGATTCGCGACATCATCAGTGTGTTCCGCCGCCGGGCGCCGAACATTGAACTGACACTGATCCCGACCGCTGTGCAGGGCCGCGAGGCGATCCCGCAGATCGTGCGGGCGCTCAAACTCGCCGATGCCCGCGGCTTCGACGCGCTGATCCTGGCCCGTGGCGGCGGCTCACTGGAAGATCTCTGGTGCTTCAACGAAGAAGCCGTGGCCCGAGCGGTGGACGCCTGCGTCACGCCCATCGTCAGCGCCGTCGGCCATGAAACCGATGTGTCAATCAGCGACTTTGTGGCGGACGTGCGCGCTCCGACGCCCTCCGCCGCCGCCGAGCTGCTGGCACCGGACGCCAGCCATCTGGTGCGCCAGGTAGACAACCTGCATCGGCGCCTGGTGATGCTGATGCGCAACCGCCTGAGCCACAGCCGCCTGCGCCTGGAAGGCATGGCCCGGCGCCTGCGTCACCCGGGCGAGCGCTTGCGCCAGCAGGCACAACGTCTGGATGACCTGGACATGCGTATGCGCCGCGCCTTCGAGCGCAGCCTCAATACCCGTCGCGAGCGCTTGATTCGCCTGGAGACCCGCCTCGCCGGCCAGCATCCGGGCCGCCAATTGGCGCTGTTGCGCCAGCGCCTGGACAGCCTCGCCGAACGCCTGCCCCGAGCCATGCGCGAAGGTCTCAAGGCCCGACGCCTGCAACTGCAAAGCCAGGTGCAGACGTTGCAGGTGGTCAGCCCGCTGGCGACCCTGGGCCGTGGCTACAGCATCCTGCTGGATGAACGCGGCCAGGCGATTCGCAATGCCGCACAAACCCACACCGGCCAGCGCCTGACCGCGCGCCTGGGTGAAGGTCAACTGCAAGTGCGGGTGGAAGACAATCACCTGACACCCGTCACCCTTTCGCTACTGGATTGATTGATGCCACGTCTACTGAGTTTGTTGCTGCTGTGCCTGTCCATGAATACCTACGCGGACAGCTACATCACCCGCACCTTGAACAAACCGGTGCCCGGTGGTGTGGCCGTGGTCGAACTGGGACCGGCCGCCACGGCGCCCAAAGCCACATACCAAGGCAAACCGGTGCTGGTGGTAAAAGAACAGGACAACTGGCTAGCCATCGTCGGTATCCCGTTGACGGTCAAGCCTGGTAACGAGCGCATCAGCAGCGGCGGGCGCAATTTGCCGTTTATCGTCGGTTACAAGAAGTACCCGGAACAGCGCATCACGCTGAAGAATAAAAGCCAGGTCAACCCTGACCCAGCCCAGCTCAAGCGCATCGAAGGCGAGTTGGCGGTACAGCTCAAGGCTTACCGCAGTTTCAGCCCCACCCTGCCGAGCAACCTGGTGCTGGACAAACCGGTGAACGGCCCGTTGTCGAGCAAGTTCGGGGTGCGGCGCTTCTTCAACGGTGAAGAGCGCAACCCGCATTCGGGCCTCGACTTCGCCGTGCCGGCCGGTACGCCGATCAAGACGCCCGCGAACGGCAAGGTGATTCTGGTTGGCAATTACTTCTTCAATGGCAACACGGTATTCGTCGACCATGGCCAGGGCTTTATCAGCATGTTCTGCCATATGTCGAAGATCGACGTGAAGGTGGGCCAGCAACTGGTGCGCGGTGCGGTCGTGGGCAAGGTGGGTTCGACCGGACGGGCGACGGGGCCGCACATGCACTGGAACGTCAGCCTGAACGATGCACGGGTTGACCCGGCTATCTTTATCGGCGCATTCCAACCCTGAAACACGCGATTGCGCGCCCCATCACCGGCGCGCAACTAAAACCAGATATCAACTTAAAAACCAGCATAAAATCTCGTTTATTCTGCGCAGAGCAGAACTTATCTCAATTTTTATCGACTGCTTGCCATCTTTCACCCCTGCGGTTAGGGTTGAGCTTATGAAAACCTCTCACACCCTCATTCAGCTTCGCCAGCACCGCAGCCTGTGCCTCGTCAGCGCACGACTGCCAGGCTGAATCGATCTGCCTCGTCCCAAGCTTTCTCCCCAAAAACAGTTTCACGGCAGGCCGCCTTTTCTCGGCCCCTACAACAAAGGATTTCCCGATGAGCATGCTCAAAGACCCGTCGTCGAAGTACCGCGCGTTCCCGACCATTGATATTCAGGACCGCACCTGGCCATCGAAGACCATCACCACCGCGCCGATCTGGTGCAGCTCTGACCTGCGTGATGGCAACCAGTCGCTGATCGAGCCGATGGACGCCGCGAAAAAGCTGCGTTTCTGGAAGACCCTGGTATCTGTAGGCGTGAAGGAAATCGAAGCCTCGTTCCCGGCCGCCTCGCAAACCGACTTCGACTTCGTGCGCACCCTGATCGAAGACAACCACATCCCCGAGGACACCACCATCCAGGTGCTGACCCAGGGCCGTGAAGACTTGATCGCACGCACCTTCGAATCCCTGCGCGGCGCCAAGAAGGCCATCGTGCACTTGTACAACGCCACGTCGCCGTCGTTCCGCCGCATCGTGTTCAACCAGGACAAGGATGGCATCAAGGCTATCGCCGTCAACGCGGCCAAACTGTTCGTCAAATACGCCGCCCAACAGCCTGAAACCCAGTGGACCTTCGAATACTCCCCGGAAACGTTCAGCGCCACTGAGTTGGAGTTCGCCAAGGAAGTCTGCGACGCAGTGATCGAGGTGTGGAACCCGACGCCCGAGCACAAGATGATCCTCAACCTGCCGGCCACCGTTGAATGCGCCACACCGAACATCTATGCCGACCAGATCGAGTGGTTCGGTCGCCATATCAACCGTCGTGACAGTGTGATCATCAGCCTGCACACCCATAACGATCGCGGCACCGGCGTCGCCGCCACCGAACTGGGCCTGATGGCCGGCGCCGACCGCGTCGAAGGCTGCCTGTTCGGCAACGGCGAGCGTACCGGCAACGTCGACCTGGTGACCGTGGCCCTGAACATGTACACCCAGGGCCTGGACCCGCAACTGGACTTCTCCGATATCGACGGTGTGCGCAAAGTCGTTGAAGAGTGCAACCAGATCCAGGTGCACCCGCGTCATCCTTATGTGGGCGACCTGGTACACACCGCGTTTTCCGGCTCCCACCAGGACGCGATCCGCAAAGGCTTCTCCCAGCAGAAAGACGATGCGCTGTGGGAAGTGCCGTACTTGCCGATCGACCCGGCGGACATTGGCCGCAGCTACGAAGCGGTGATTCGTGTAAACAGCCAGTCGGGCAAAGGTGGCATCGCCTACCTGCTGGAACAGGAATACGACATCAGCTTGCCGCGTCGTATGCAGATCGAGTTCAGCCAGGTTGTGCAGGCCGAAACCGACCGCGTGGGCCTTGAGATGACTGCGCCGCAGATCTACGCCTTGCTGCAGCGTGAATACCTGCAAGCCAACACCCCGTACGCGCTGGTCAGCCATCGCCTGCAGGAAGAGAACGGCAACAGCTTTGTCGAGGTGGAAGTTTCCGGCAAGGGCCAGGGCGAAACCAACCTGCACTGGAAAGGCAAAGGCAACGGCGCGCTGGAAGCCTTGGTGGCCGGCCTGCCGATTGGCGTGGAGATCATGGACTACAACGAACATGCCATCGGTGCGGGCACCAATGCCAAGGCGGCCGCCTACATTGAACTGCGCGTGAACGGCGAACGTCCGGTGCATGGTGTGGGCATTGATGAAAACATCACCACCGCCAGCTTCAAGGCGCTGTTCAGTGCGCTGAACCGCTCGCTGAGCCAGTTGGAAGCCAAAGCGGCGTAATCGGCTGCTGAAATGTGAAAGGCCCCTGGGTGTGAATCCAGGGGCCTTTTTGCTTTGGGGTTATGGTGGCGCTGATGGCCCTATCGGGAGCAAGCCCCCTCCCACATTTGAATGTATTCGCAAATCAAAGTGGGAGGGGGCTTGCTCCCGATAGCGGTTTATCAGACAAACTGAAAGCTATCGGCATCCAGGTTCGCTGGAAACCTGGTGCGATAAGCAGCCAGCTCCGCTGCATCCAGAATCACCTGGAACACCCCGTCCGCCTCCCCTGCACTCAGCAAGGTTTCACCCTGGAAATCCAGCACCTGGCTGTCGCCTGTATAGGCAAATCCTTTGCCATCCGTGCCTACCCGATTCACGGCAGCCACATAGCACAGGTTTTCAATCGCCCGCGCCGGCAACAAGCGGTTCCAATGCTGACGACGTGCACCGGGCCAATTAGCGGTGTACAGCAGCAAGTCGGTGTCCTGGGCATCGCGACTCCATACCGGGAAGCGCAGGTCGTAGCAAATCAGTGGGCGAATGCGCCAGCCCTTTAACTCAAACTGCACCTGGCGTTCGCCGGGGGTGTAGTGATCGTGCTCACCGGCCATGCGGAACAGGTGACGCTTGTCGTAATGCAGCACCTCGCCATCCGGCCTTGCCCACAACAGGCGGTTGCGGTGGCTACCGTCGGCGGCCTGGATAATCACGCTGCCAGTGATCACCGCGTTGTATTTGGTTGCCTGCGCCTGGAGCCAGTGATGGGTCGGCCCCTTTTCCGGCTCGGCGAGGGTGGCTGACTCCATGGAGAAACCGGTGGTGAACATCTCCGGCAGTATGATCAGGTCCGCACCATTGGCCTGCTCCAGCAGCAGCTCAAAATGCTCAAGGTTAGCCTGACGGTCATGCCACACCAGGCTGGTCTGAATCAGGGCGATGTTCAGATTGGGCAGTGCACTCAGATCACGCATAGCTTTTCGGCTGCTTGTTGCAGCGTCTCCTCGCGTTTGGCAAAGCACAGACGCACCAGGCGCTGGCCTTGGGGTGGGTTCTGGTAGAACACCGAGACCGGTATGGTCGCCACGCCGTGTTCGCGGGTCATCCACAAGGACATGGCAATGTCATCCAGGTCTGGGCGAATCTGTGAGTAATCCACCAGTTGGAAATAAGTGCCGCTCACCCGGGTAAAACTGAAGCGGGATGGCCCCAGCAGGTCGCAAAACATGTCGCGCTTGGCCTGGTAAAAGGCCGGCAGTTCTTCGACATGCTCCGGGTGATCAGCCATGAAGTCAGCCAAAGCGTACTGCAAAGGGGTCACGCCGCAAAAGTTGACATATTGATGCACCTTGCGCAGTTCGGCAGTCAGAGCCGGCGGCGCGACCACGTAACCGGTTTTCCAGCCGGTCACGTGATAGGTCTTGCCGAAGGAGCTGACCACGAAGGCGCGCTGATACAGCTCCTGATGGGCCAATATGCTGACGTGAGGCACACCGTCGAACACCAGGTGTTCGTAGACCTCATCGCTGACCAGGTAGATATCGCGGTCGCGGATCAGTTCGGCCAACTGGTCCAGCTCGGCGCGGCTGATCAGCGCACCAGTGGGGTTATGTGGCGAGTTGATGATGATCATGCGGGTGCGCGGCGACAGCGCCGCCTTGATCTGCTCGAAGTCGAGGGCAAAACCGTCCAGACTCAGTTGCACATGAACGCAACGACCACCGGCCAGCTCCACCGAGGGCTCATAGCTGTCGTAGCTGGGGTCGAACACGATGACTTCATCGCCACTGCGAATCACCGCCTGGATCGCGCAGAAGATCGCCTCGGTGGCGCCAGGGGTGATGGTCACCTCGCTGTCGGCATTGACTGTGGCGCCATAACTGCGAGCAATCTTGGCGGCCACCTGCTGACGCAACACGGGCAAGCCGGTCATGGGCGCGTACTGGTTGTGACCCAGAGCGATATGCTTGCCCACTGCATCGAGTAAACCTTGCGGGCCATTGAAATCCGGGAAACCCTGGGACAGGTTGAGCGCGCCGGTTTCAGCGGCGAGTTGCGACATAGTGGTGAAAATGGTCGTGCCGACATTCGGCAGCTTGCTGGTGATCATCGGAGGCCCCTGCAGGTGAGCCCCAAGTTTTAAGCTGCCAATTGCATCGGGTCAAGGCACAAACGGTCGCGCACAAAAAAGGGCTCCAAAGGAGCCCTCTCTTGCAGCGTGTCGCTTACAACGCAAAGCTGCCGTTATTTCTTGTCACGGCGCTTCTTGTCGGCCTTCTTGTGGTGAGTCATCAAACGACGCTTCTTGTTCACCTGACGGTCGGTCAGTGTGTTCTTGTTGCCTTCGTATGGGTTCTCGCCACCCTTGAACTCGATACGGATCGGCGTACCGACCAGTTTCAAGACTCGGCGGTAAGTGTTTTCCAGGTAACGCACGTAGGACTTGGGCACCTTCTCGATCTGGTTACCGTGGATCACGATAATCGGCGGGTTGGCACCACCCAAGTGGGCGTAACGCAGTTTGATCCGACGGTTGTTGACCATCGGCGGTGCGTGCTCGCCCACGGCGTCTTCGAGGATCTGGGTCAGACGGTTGGTCGGCCAGCGGGTGACCGCGGACTTGAACGAGTTCTGTACCGAGGCGTAGAGGTTACCCACGCCAGTACCGTGCAGTGCCGAGATAAAGTGGATATCGGCGAACTCGACGAAGAACAACCGACGCTGCAGTTCGATCTTGACGAAATCGCGCTCGCTCGGCGTCATGCCGTCCCACTTGTTGATCGCGATCACCAGGGCCCGACCGGCTTCCAGGGCAAAGCCCAGCAAGTTGAGGTCGTGGTCCACCACGCCTTCGCGGGCGTCCATCACGAAGATCACCACGTTGGCGTCTTTGATCGCTTGCAGGGTTTTGACCACGGAGAACTTTTCAACTTCTTCGTGGATCTTGCCGCGCTTGCGCACACCAGCGGTGTCGATCAGCGTGTACTTCTCGTCGTTACGCTCGAACGGGATGTAGATACTGTCGCGAGTGGTGCCGGGCTGGTCGTAGACGATAACGCGGTCTTCACCGAGCATACGGTTGACCAGGGTCGACTTGCCGACGTTCGGGCGGCCGATGATAGCGATCTTGATACCGTCTTTTTCGCTCGGGCCAGGAATGCGCTTGGCTTCCTCGCCTTCAGCGACGATCTCTTCCTCGCCCTCTTCTTCCTCGACATCATCCTTGGGGAAGTCGCGCAGGGCGATTTCCAGCATCTGGGTGATGCCACGGCCGTGGGCACCCGCGACCGGGATCGCATCACCGAGGCCCATCGGGCTGAATTCGGCACGGGCCGCCTCAGGATCGATGTTGTCGATCTTGTTGGCGACCAGATAGGAACGCTTGTTGCGCTTGCGCAGGTGCTCGCCAATCATCTGGTCAGCGGCGGTATAGCCCGCGCGGGCGTCCACCAGGAACAACACGACATCGGCTTCTTCAATGGCCAGCAGCGACTGCTCGGCCATTTTTTCGTCCATGCCATGCTCGTCACCGGAGATACCACCGGTGTCGACAATAATGTAGGAGCGCCCTTGCCACTTTGCCTCACCGTATTGGCGATCACGGGTCAGACCGGACAAGTCGCCGACAATGGCGTCGCGAGTCCTGGTCAGGCGGTTGAACAAGGTGGACTTGCCGACGTTAGGTCGGCCCACCAGGGCGATTACGGGAACCATGCGGCTCTCCACTTCGTTATTTCAGAAAATACAAAAGCCGCTGCAGGGCAGCGGCTGGTGCTCGGGGCAGCATCGTCAGATGCCGCATGCCCCGCAAAAGCAGGGCCGCCTGGGTGTTACCCCAAGCATGGTTCTTACTTGATGGTCAGGGCTTCCAGCTTGCCGCCGTTGCCATACACATAAAGCATGTTACCTACCACCAGCGGACGCGCACGCAAGCCGTCGCTGTCGATACGTTGGCGACCGACAAAGCGACCATCCACCTGGCTCAGCAGGTGCAGGTAACCTTCAAAGTCACCGACTGCTACGTAGCTGGAGAAGACTTCCGGTGCCGACAGTTGGCGGCGAGCCAGCGAGTCGTTGCTCCACAGTGCAGTGGTGGAACGCTCATCGACACTTTCAACGGTGCCGGAGGCCAGGCTCACGTAGACGCTGCCAAACCCTTGGGCGACACCCGCATAGCTGGAAGCATCACGCTGCCAGTTGATGCGGCCGCTTTGCAGGTCCAGCGCGGCAACACGGCCCTGATAGGTGGCCACGTAGAGAGTTTCACCCGACAGCAGCAGGCCACCGTCGATGTCCACGACGCGGTCCAGCTCGGAACGGCCTTGCGGGATAGCCACACGGGTTTCCCACGCCGGCACGCCGTTCTGGATATCCAGGGCGACTACTTTACCGGTCGACAGGCCAGCCACAGCGAGATTGTTGGTCACAATCGGACCACTGGTACCACGCAGGGTCAACACCGCCGGGGTGCTGTCGTACAACCAGCGTTGGTCGCCAGTGGAGGCATCCAGACCGATTACGCGGTCATCCTGGGTCTGCACCACGACGATATCGCCGTTGGTCGCTGGCGCCGAGAGCACTTCACTGGTCACGCGAGCGCGCCATTTCTCTTCGCCGGTGCTGGAGTCGAGTGCGACCACATCACCTTTGAGCGTACCGATCAGCACCATGCCGTAGCCGACACCCACACCACCGGAAACCGGCAGCTCGAGGTCTTTCTTCCACTTGACGTCGCCGTTCATGCGATCCATGGCAACCACGACGCCAGTGGAATCAGTGGCCACGATGTTGTCGCCGTCGATCGCCGGCTGCAACAGGTTGTAGAGGTCGCCCTGCCCGTCACCAATGGATTGGCTCCATTGTTTTTGCAGGACCACTTCTTCCTTGAAGCTGGTCAGCTCGGCAGGCGGCAGTTCTTTTTTGCTGTTGCTGCTGCAACCCGCGGCCAAAACGGCCAGAGCCAGCAATGCTGCATGTTTCCAACGGATCACGTCACGCATCCCCTTTGGCCAAGTCGTCGAGCTTGATTTGTAAGCCACCGACCGCCGCTTCATCAGACAGCGCCGCCTTGGCTTTTTGGTACGCAGCATGGGCTTCGTCGGTACGACCCAATTGGACCAACAGGTCGCCCTTGAGCTCTTCGCGAGTGGCCACGAATGCCTTGTCAGCATCGCCGTCGAGCAGTTTGAGTGCTTCGTCAGCCTTGTTCTGTGCCGCCAATACCTGTGCCAGGCGCTGACGTGCGATTTCACCCAGGGTCGGGTTGGTCGGCTTGTCGGCAATGGCCTTCAGCTCGGTGGCTGCGTCATCCAGCTTGCCGGTATCGACCGCGACCTTCGCGACGAACAGGCTGCCGTACTGGGCGTAGGTGCTACCGCCGAATTCGTTTTTCAGCTTGCCAGCCAGGTCTGCCACCTGTGCAGGGTCAGGCTTGCCGTCCGGCGTCAGGGTAGTTTCCAGCAATTGCTGGTAAACGATCGAGGCGCCCTGGGATTGGTTGGCCTGATACTTGGTCCAGGCTTGCCAGCCGAACACCACCACTAAAGCCAGCAGGCCGCCAGTGACCAGGGGCTTGCCGTTACGCTGCCACCAGTCCTTGAACTCGGCCAGTTGCTCATCATCAGTACTCGACACCCCAATACTCCTTAATCGCTAAATTCGGCTGTTCGACAGCTTCAACCCTGCACGACGCAGGTGGCCAAGTGCGCAGCGAGCGCATCAAAGGCAACGTTCTGTTGTTCACCCTGGCCACGCAGGGGTTTGAAACCTATCACTTGCTGGGCCAATTCGTCATCGCCAAGGATCAGTGCGTACAGCGCACCACTCTTGTCGGCCTTCTTGAACTGGCTCTTGAAGCTGCCGGCGCCGGCATTGATCTGCAGGCGCAGGTTCGGCAGTTGGTCGCGCACCTTCTCGCTCAAGGCCAGGGCGGCGAGTTCGGCAGCCTCGCCAAAAGCGCACAGGTACACGTCCACCTGACGGGAAATTTCTTCGGGAACCTGTTCAAGGGTTTCCAGCAACAGGATCAGTCGCTCGATACCCATGGCAAAGCCCACGCCCGTAGTCGGCTTGCCGCCCATTTGCTCGACCAGGCCGTCGTAGCGACCACCGGCACACACGGTGCCTTGGGCGCCGAGCTTGTCGGTGACCCACTCGAATACAGTCTTGCTGTAGTAGTCGAGGCCACGCACCAGCTTGGGGTTGATCACGTAGGGAATCCCCGCGGCATCCAGGCGAGCCTTGAGGCCCTCGAAGTGCACGCGGGATTCGTCGTCCAGGTAATCGGCCATTTTCGGTGCATTGACCAATACGGCCTGGGTGTCGGCGTTCTTGGTATCCAGAACGCGCAACGGGTTGGTTTTCAGACGGCGCTGGCTGTCTTCGTCCAATTTATCCAGGTGAGCCGACAGGTATTCGACCAGGGCTTCGCGATAGCGGCCCCGGGACTCGCTGGTACCCAGGCTGTTGAGTTCGAGCTTGACCGCATCGCGGATGCCCAGTTGGCCCCACAGACGCCAGGTCAGCACGATCAGCTCGGCGTCGATGTCCGGGCCGTCAAGGTTGAAGACTTCGCAACCGATCTGGTGGAACTGGCGATAGCGGCCTTTCTGCGGGCGCTCGTGGCGGAACATCGGGCCGATGTACCAGAGCTTCTGGGTTTGGCCACCACCGGTGATGCCATGTTCCAGTACGGCGCGCACGCACGCGGCAGTGCCTTCCGGACGCAGGGTCAGGGAGTCGCCGTTGCGGTCTTCGAAGGTGTACATCTCTTTTTCGACGATGTCGGTCACTTCACCGATGGAGCGTTTGAACAGCTCGGTGAACTCGACGATCGGCATGCGGATCTGCTTGTAACCGTAGTTATCCAGCAGGCGCGCGACAGTGCTTTCGAAGTAGCGCCACAGTGGCGTCTGCTCCGGCAGGATGTCGTTCATGCCACGAATGGCTTGCAGAGACTTGCTCACATCAAATCCTTAAATTCGTTCAATCAGCCGCGAGCGATCAGCGCTGCGTCAGCGGCGACCTTCTCGGCCGCTTTCTCGCGGATCAGCTTTTCCAGCTCATCCACCAGATTGTCATTCGTTAGCTTCTGCGACGGCTTGCCGTCGATGTAAATCAAATTCGGCGTACCACCGGTCAGGCCCACATGAGCCTCTTTGGCCTCACCCGGCCCGTTGACCACACAACCGATGACTGCGACATCCAGCGGCACCAGCAGGTCTTCGAGGCGAAGCTCCAGGTCGTTCATGGTTTTCACCACGTCGAAGTTCTGCCGCGAGCAGCTCGGGCAGGCAATGAAGTTGATACCACGGGAACGCAAACGCAGGGATTTGAGAATGTCGTAGCCGACCTTCACTTCCTCTACGGGGTCTGCCGCCAGGGAGATGCGGATAGTATCGCCAATCCCTTCGGCGAGCAGCATACCGAGACCCACCGCAGATTTCACTGTGCCTGAGCGCAAACCGCCAGCTTCAGTGATACCCAAGTGCAGTGGTTGCACGATTTCCTTGGCCAGCAGGCGGTAGGCTTCTACCGCCATGAACACATCGGAGGCCTTTACGCTGACCTTGAAGTCCTGGAAATTCAGGCGCTCCAGGTGCTCAACGTGGCGCAGTGCCGACTCGACCAGCGCCGCCGGGGTAGGCTCGCCGTATTTTTTTTGCAGGTCTTTTTCCAGGGAGCCGGCGTTCACGCCAATGCGGATCGGAATCCCACGATCACGGGCAGCGTCCACCACGGCGCGCACGCGGTCTTCGCGACCGATGTTGCCCGGGTTGATACGCAGGCAGTCCACACCCAGCTCGGCCACGCGCAGTGCAATCTTGTAGTCGAAGTGAATGTCGGCAACCAGCGGCACCTTGACCAACTGCTTGATGCGGCCGAAAGCCTCGGCGGCATCCATGTCCGGTACGGAAACCCGCACGATGTCTACGCCGGCCGCTTCCAGGCGATTGATCTGGGCGACGGTGGCGGCCACATCGTTAGTGTCGCTGTTGGTCATGCTTTGCACTGCAATGGGGGCATCGCCCCCCACGGGCACCGAGCCGACCCAGATCTTGCGCGATACGCGACGTTTGATTGGAGATTCGCCGTGCATGACTATTGTCCCAACTTGAGGCGAGCGGTCTCGCCACTGGTGAACGGCGCCACGTCTACAGGCTGGCCGTTGTAGGCCACTTGCGCGCCACGGGCAAAGCCCAGACGCAGCGTCAAAGGAGGCTTGCCGCCCTGGTCAAGCGTATCTCCCTTACGCTTCAAACCGCTGAACAGCACTTTGCCGTTGCCATCGGTGACCTGCGTCCAGCAGTCAGCGATGAAGGTGATCTGTACGCGCCCGTCACCGGCGATCAACGCAGGGGTGGTCGGAGGCGACATTGCTGGCGCTGCCGGTGCGGCTGGCGCAGGCGTCGCGGGTGCGGGTGCGGGTGCGGGTGCCGCAGGAGCTTGAACCACGGGTGCTGCCGGGGTCACCGGCGCCTGTACCGCCGCAGTGTCAGCAGGCGTGGTGCCCACTTGCGGCGCCGGCTGCTCAGCCGTAGCCGGCACTTGCGGTGCGGCCTGCCCTTCGGCAACCGCCTGGTCTTCCGGCTCGTCCAGCGGATGAATCTGGGTGGTGCCATCGGCGCTTTCGACTTCGACGTGCTCCATGGCGTTGCTGGTCAGGTCTTTGTTGCGCTGGGAGGCCTGGTCTTGCCACCAGACGAAACCGCCGCCGACCACGGCAACCAGCAGCAACAGGCTGACAATCCGCAAAATCGTGTGGGAAACTCGCGTTGGCTCTTCGATGCGCCCAAGGCCATGGACATTGCTGCCCTGGGCATCGGTACCGGTGAACTGGTCGAATTCCTGCACCAACACGGCCTGGTCAATACCCAGCAATTTGGCGTAGGCGCGAATATAGCCACGGGCAAAGGTGTGCCCAGGCAGCTTGTCGAACGCGCCGGCTTCCAGATTGGCCAGGGACGTGCTGGTCAAATTGAGCTTGAGGGCCACTTCCGCCAGCGACCAACCATTGCTTTCGCGGGCCTGACGCAAGGTTTCGCCTGGGTTTACGCGATTAGCTGCTACATCTTCCGGGTGCGCGGCTTTCATCATTGCTCCGACAGGTATTGCTGATATTCCGGCGTACCGGGATAGAGTCGTTCGAGTTGCTGGCCAAAACGTGCGGCCGTGTCGTGTTCTTCATGAACCGTCGCCAGGCGCACACCGAGCAATAGACTACGTGCATTTTGCCCGCTGAGCAGGCTAAAACGCTCGTAATAGTCTCGTGCCGGCACATAATGCCTGTCTTCGTAAGACAACTCAGCCATTTCGAGCAAAGCCCGTGGCTGGCGACTGTTCAGATGCAGGGCTTTTTCCAGCTGCTGACGCGCGCTGTCGCGCTGACCCAGGCGCATCGAGGTCACCCCGAGGTTCTCGAACACCCGCGAACGCTCAGGATAAAGAGTATCGGCGCTGGCTTGCTGGAAATAAGCGGCGGCTTGGTCATACCGTTTCTGCTCGAACAGGAAACTGCCATAGTTGTTCAGCAAGCTGGGATCGGCAGGACGGGAAGCCAGGGCCTTGCTGAAATAGCGGTCGGCCAGCTCAGGCTCTGCCTGGGCCTGAAACACCAGAGCCAGTGCGGCGTTGGCATCGGCATCCGCGCTGTCCAGTTCAAGGGCCTTTTTCAGCGGCACCTTGGCTTGCTCGCTCATACCTTGACGCAAATACCCCAAGCCCAATTGCACATAGGCAACCCGCGCCTCATCACGGCCTTTAGTGGTGTGCAAAGGGCTGTCATGGCCCGATGAAACACAACCGGCAACGAGGCCGGTAAGCAGTAAAAGCAGCGCAAGGCGCAAGGGCATAGAGATCCTCTCTCAGATTCGATTCACAGCAATTTGCGGCAAATCTTCGGCGGCGTTAAGTTCGCGCACGGCGATATAACGTTCGCTGCGGCGGGTGCGGTCCATCACCTGCCCTACCAATTGGCCACAGGCGGCGTCGATGTCTTCACCACGGGTGGTGCGTACGGTGACGTTGTAGCCGGCCTGGTGCAGTTGATCCTGGAAACGGCGGATGGCGTTGTTGCTCGGCCGCTCGTAGCCAGAATGTGGAAACGGGTTGAACGGGATCAGGTTGATCTTGCACGGCGTGTTCTTGAGCAACTCGATCATCTCGACCGCGTGCTCGACCTTGTCGTTGATGTCCTTGAGCATGGTGTACTCAATGGTCAGCACACGCTTCTCACCCAAGGTCGCCATGTAACGCTGGCAAGATTCGAGCAGCATCTTAAGCGGATACTTCTTGTTGATCGGCACCAATTGGTTACGCAATGCGTCATTCGGTGCGTGCAACGACAACGCCAGGGAGACGTCGATGTGCTTGGCCAGCTCATCGATCATCGGCACCACGCCGGAGGTCGACAGGGTCACACGGCGCTTGGAGATGCCGTAGCCCAGGTCGTCCATCATCAGGTGCATGGCCGCAATCACGTTGTCGAAGTTCAGCAGCGGCTCACCCATGCCCATCATCACCACGTTGGTGATGGCACGGTCGACGGTCGCCGGGACGCTGCCAAAGGATTTGTTGGCAATCCACACCTGGCCGATGACTTCGGCGGCGGTGAGGTTGCTATTGAAGCCTTGCTTGCCGGTGGAGCAGAAACTGCAATCCAGGGCACAGCCTGCCTGGGACGAAACGCACAAGGTGCCGCGTTTGCCCTGGGGAATGTACACGGTCTCGACGCAGCTGCCGGACGCCACGCGCACCACCCATTTACGGGTGCCGTCGCTGGAGATGTCCTCGCTGACAACCTCGGGACCACGCACCTCGGCAATGGCCTTGAGCTTGTCGCGCAGGGCCTTGCTGACGTTCGTCATGGCGTCGAAATCGTCGACGCCAAAGTGGTGAATCCACTTCATTACCTGACCGGCACGGAAACGCTTCTCCCCGATTGAGTCGAAGAATTTCTCCATTTCCGGCTGAGTCAGACCCAGCAGGTTGGTTTTAACAGTCGATGTAGTCATGGATTCACCCTCACTCTTTAAGCCGATGCTTAGCGAGCGGTTACTTCAGTAGCAGCGAAAAAGTACGAGATTTCGCGAGCAGCAGCGGCTTCGGAGTCCGAACCGTGAACAGCGTTGGCATCGATGGACTCAGCGAAGTCAGCACGAATGGTGCCGGCAGCCGCTTCTTTAGGGTTGGTAGCGCCCATCAGCTCACGGTTCAGAGCGATAGCGTTTTCGCCTTCCAGAACCTGAACAACAACAGGACCGGAGATCATGAAGGCAACCAGGTCGCCGAAGAAGCCACGAGCGCTGTGCTCAGCGTAGAAGCCTTCAGCTTCAGCCTTGGACAGTTGCTTGAGTTTCGAAGCTACAACCTTCAGGCCGGCTTTTTCGAAACGAGTGGTGATCTCGCCGATGACGTTTTTTGCAACAGCGTCAGGCTTGATGATGGAGAAAGTACGTTGAACAGCCATGGTGTAACTCCAGAAACGGTAATTTACGAAAAATTAAACCCGCGAATTATACGCGGGTTATTGGGTATTGCCTAACTGCGTAAAAAGGCGGCTCAGTCTGCTTCTTCGATCCACAGGCCTTGAATCGCCTCCAGGACCTTTTCGCCACCCCGGTCAGGGATGTCGTCAAAATCCGGCAGCGCCATTACGAGGTTGCGCAGCTTGACGAAGTTCACGGTAAGAGGATTGACCTCAGGGTGAGCTTCGGCAAGTTGTATAGCGATTTCTTGTACATCAACCCATTTCAGGCTCATGACAGTTCCTTGAATCAATGCGGCGCTTCGGCGGCATGGTTGAGCGAATATTTCGGAATTTCAACGGTGAGGTCTTCAGTCCCCACTTTCGCCTGGCAACTCAGACGCGACGTCGGCTCCAGCCCCCACGCCCTATCAAGATAGTCTTCTTCCAGGTCGTCAGCCTCATTAAGGCTGTCGAAACCTTTACGAATGATGCAGTGGCAAGTGGTGCAGGCATTGACGCCACCACACGCACTTTCAATCTCGATATGGTTGTCGTGCGCGACGTCAAGCAGGGACTTGCCGGTCTCTGCCTCCACGACCATGCCATCCGGGCAGTGTTCGGCGTGCGGTAGAAAAGTGACCTGCGGCATCAGTTATTCCTCGATTTCATTCAGGTTGCGGCCCGCCAGTGCGGCTTTCACCGTCTGATCCATACGACGGGCGGCAAAGGCATCAGTCACTTGCGACAGGCGCTTGGTCTGTTGCTCGATGGCGTAACCATCGTTGCCTTTCATCAGTTCGGCCAATTCCTGCATCTGCAGGTCGATGACCATGCGCTCTTCGGCATCCAGCAGGCGCTCGCCGTCGGCTTCAAGGGCGCCCTGCACCGCTTCGAGCAGGCGCTGGGCATCCACTTGCTGCTCACGCAGTACGCGGGCAACCTTGTCGTCACCGGCATACTGGAACGAGTCCTTGAGCATCTTGGCGATTTCGCCGTCGGTCAGGCCGTAGGACGGTTTGACCTGGATGCTGGCCTCAACGCCCGAGGCCAGTTCACGCGCAGCCACGCTGAGCAGGCCATCGGCGTCGACCTGATAGGTGACGCGAATCTTCGCTGCACCGGCCACCATCGCCGGGATGCCGCGCAGTTCAAAGCGCGCCAGGGAGCGGCAGTCGCTGATCAGCTCGCGCTCGCCTTGCAGCACGTGAATCATCATGGCCGTCTGGCCGTCTTTGTAGGTGGTGAAATCCTGGGCACGGGCGACGGGGATGGTGGTGTTGCGTGGAATCACCTTCTCCATCAGGCCGCCCATGGTTTCCAGCCCCAGGGACAGCGGGATCACGTCGAGCAGCAGCAATTCGCCACCGTCGCGCTTGTTGCCGGCCAGGGTGTCGGCCTGGATCGCAGCACCGATGGCGACCACTTGATCCGGGTCGATTTCAGTCAGCGGCTGGCGACCAAAGGCTTCGGCGACGGCTTCGCGCACGCGCGGCACACGGGTCGAACCGCCAACCATGACCACGGCCGCCACATCTTCCAGTTCAACACCGGAGTCACGTACGGCACGGCGGCAAGCTCTGAGGCTGCGAGCGACCATCGGCTCGATCAGCGCATCGAAGGCCTCACGGGTCAGTTGAGCCGACCATGAGCCGTAGCAAACCTCTACAGAGTTGGCGTCCGTCAGTGCTTCTTTGGCCGCACAGGCAGTTTGCAGCAAGTTACGCTGCGCGCCCGGGTCCAGGTCGGCAGACAAACCGGCGCTGGTGATGATCCAGCCGGCGATGGCGTGGTCGAAGTCATCGCCGCCCAGGGCGCTGTCGCCACCGGTGGCCAGCACTTCGAAAACGCCGCCGGTCAGGCGCAGGATCGAAATATCGAAGGTGCCGCCGCCCAGATCATAAATGGCGACCAGGCCTTCAGCGTGCTGATCGAGGCCGTAGGCCACAGCCGCAGCGGTCGGCTCGTTGAGCAGGCGCAGTACATTCAGGCCCGCCAGTTTCGCCGCGTCCTTGGTGGCTTGGCGCTGGGCGTCATCGAAATACGCCGGAACGGTGATCACCGCCCCGACCAGCTCGCCGCCCAAGGTTTTTTCCGCACGCTGACGCAGCACCTTGAGGATATCAGCCGACACTTCGACCGGGCTTTTCGGGCCCTGGACGGTGTCGATAAACGGCATATGGGACTCACCGCCGACAAAGCGGTACGGCAACTGGTCGCCCAACTGCTTGACGTCGGACAGCCCACGACCCATCAAGCGCTTGACCGACAGCACAGTGTTCAGGGGGTCCGAGGACGCGGCCAACTTGGCCGACTCACCCACTTCGGTACGATCAGGGTGGTAACGCACGGCGGACGGCAGGATCACCTGCCCATCGGCATCGGGCAGAGGCTCGGACAGGCCGCTGCGCAAGGCAGCAACCAGGGAATTGGTGGTGCCCAGGTCAATCCCGACCGCCAGGCGACGCTGGTGCGGTTGAGGGCTTTGGCCGGGTTCGGCGATTTGCAGTAGGGCCATGGTAATCAGGTCTTATCTGTCTATCAGGCGTGCATCACGGGCAGCACTGGGTTAATCGTCGAGGCGCTCTTCTAGCTGGCGCACTTCGTAGGTGAGCTTGTCGAGGAACTGCATACGCCGCATCAGGCGCTCGGCCTGTTCACGTTGCGCAGCATCATCCCAACAGGCCGCAAAGCTTTCGTTGAGCTCGTCCTGGGCAGTTTTCAGACGACGTTTGAAGACCGCGACACCCGCCACATCGGCTTCGTCCTGCAGATCTTCGAGCTCTTCACGCCATTGCATCTGCTGCATCAGGAAGTCCGGGTCATGCACGGTGACTTCCATCGGCAACTCACCGCCCTTCATCGCCAGCAAATAGCGCGCGCGTTTGGGGGGGCTTTTGAGCGTCTGATAGGCTTCGTTGAGGCTGGCCGATTGCTCCAGGGCCAGGCGTTGCTCACGCTCGGAAGCGTCGGCAAAGCGGTCCGGATGCACCCCACGCGCCAGTTCTCGATAGCGCGTGGCAAGCTGCTCGAGGTCCAGCCGAAAGCTCGGCTGCAGCTCGAATAAAGCGAAATGACAAGGAGTACCCACGAGTAGCCTCAGATGTTGAAGCTTTCGCCGCAGCCACATTCACCGCGCACGTTGGGGTTGTTGAACTTGAAGCCTTCGTTCAACCCTTCCTTGACGAAATCGAGCTCGGTGCCGTCCAGGTAGGTCAGGCTCTTGGGGTCGATGATCACTTTCTCGCCGTGACTTTCGAACACCTGGTCCTCTTCAACCACCTCGTCGACAAACTCCAGCACGTAGGCAAGGCCGGAACAGCCCGTGGTGCGTACACCCAGACGAATCCCCTCACCTTTACCGCGCCCATTCAGGGAGCGGCGAATGTGCTGCGCAGCCGCTTCTGTCATGCTGATAGCCATCGTTGACTCCTTACTCGTCGCCAAATGCTTAGATCAAGCCTTTCTTCTGCTTGTAGTCGCGAACCGCCGCCTTGATGGCGTCTTCAGCGAGTACGGAGCAGTGGATTTTCACTGGCGGCAGGGCCAGTTCTTCGGCCAGCTGGGTGTTGCTGATTGTGACAGCCTCATCCAGGGACTTGCCTTTCATCCACTCGGTCGCAAGGGAACTGGAGGCGATGGCCGAACCGCAGCCATAGGTCTTGAACTTGGCATCTTCGATAATGCCCTGTTCGTTGACCTTGATCTGCAGGCGCATCACATCGCCGCACGCCGGAGCGCCGACCATGCCGGTGCCGACATCAGGATCTTCCGCGTTCATCTTGCCGACGTTGCGCGGGTTTTCGTAGTGGTCGATGACCTTTTCGCTGTAAGCCATGGTACTGAATCCTCACTCATCAGGGCCGCTCTGGAACCCTGTAGAAACGCCTGCGTTTACCGCCACGTTCCTACAGAGCTTGGGTGGCGGCTTCTATATTTAGTGTGCCGCCCACTCGATCTTGGAAATATCGACACCGTCTTTGTACATGTCCCACAGCGGCGACAGAACGCGCAGCTTGTTGACGGCTTCGCAGACCTTCTGCGCGGCATAGTCGACTTGCTCTTCAGTGGTGAAGCGGCCGAACGTAAAGCGGATCGAGCTGTGTGCCAGTTCGTCGTTGCGGCCCAGGGCGCGCAATACATACGAAGGCTCAAGGGATGCCGAGGTACAGGCCGAACCGGACGAGACCGCCAGGTCCTTGAGCGCCATGATCAGCGACTCGCCTTCGACATAGTTGAAGCTCAAATTCAGGTTGTGCGGTACACGGGCAGTCATGCTGCCGTTGATGTACAGCTCTTCAAGGTTCTCGACCTGCTTGTAGAAGCGATCACTCAGGGCCTTGATACGTACGTTTTCGGCAGCCATGTCTTCCTTGGCTACGCGGAAGGCTTCACCCATGCCGACGATCTGGTGGGTCGCCAGGGTGCCCGAACGCATGCCGCGTTCGTGGCCGCCACCGTGCATGGTCGCTTCGATGCGCACGCGTGGCTTGCGGCTGACGTAGAGAGCGCCGATGCCTTTAGGGCCGTAAGTCTTGTGGGCCGAGAACGACATCAGGTCGACTTTCAGCTTGGACAGGTCGATATCGACCTTGCCGGTAGACTGAGCAGCGTCGACGTGTAGCAACACACCCTTGGAGCGCGTCAGCTCGCCGATGGCGGCGATGTCGTTGATGGTACCGATTTCGTTGTTCACGTGGATCACGGAAACCAGGATGGTGTCTTCACGCATCGCGGCTTCGATCATCGCAGGGGTGACGATACCGTCGGTGGTGGGCTCAAGGTAAGTCACCTCGAAACCTTCACGCTCCAGTTGGCGCATGGTGTCGAGGACAGCCTTGTGCTCAATCTTGGTGGTGATCAGGTGCTTGCCCTTGGTTGCGTAGAAATGCGCCGCACCCTTGATAGCCAGGTTGTCGGACTCGGTAGCACCGGACGTCCAGACGATTTCACGCGGGTCGGCGTTGACCAGATCAGCGACCTGGCGACGCGCGTTCTCGACCGCTTCCTCGGCCTTCCAGCCGAATACGTGGGAACGGGAGGCCGGGTTGCCGAAGTTTCCGTCAACCAGCAGGCATTCGCTCATTTTTTGCGCAACACGCGGATCAACCGGGGTGGTCGCTGAGTAATCAAGGTAAATCGGCAATTTCATGGACTTTCTCCTAAATCAGGCTGGCTGGCACGCCGTTAGCTCTTCGGCTGTCACTCGACGGCGGACGCTTCGATCTTGTCCAGACGCGGCGCCTTGGTATTGCAACGGCGCTGGTCCTGACGCTGGGCTACTTCTTGCACCTCACGGCGAGTCACAAGATCAGCCAAGCTGATACCACTCAAAAACTCATGGATCTGCAGGCTCAAGTCACACCACAAGTGGTGTGTCAGGCAGGTGTCGCCGGCGTGGCAATCACCCAAACCCTGGCATTTGGTGGCATCGACGGATTCGTTGACCGCGTCGATCACCTGGGCCACCTGAATGCCCTGCATGTCGCGGGACAATTGATAGCCACCACCTGGACCACGAACGCTGGAAACCAGATTGCTGCGGCGCAATTTGGCGAACAGCTGCTCGAGGTAGGACAGGGAAATGCCTTGGCGCTCGGAGATATCGGCCAGGGACACCGGCCCAGTTTGCGCGTGCAGGGCCAGGTCAAGCATGGCGGTCACCGCGTATCGGCCTTTTGTAGTCAGTCTCATGGACAAGTACCAAGGTGTTTCAGAATGGGAGCAAGTATGCGATTCCCGAGTATTTAAGTCAACTATAAGACCTAGTACTTTAGTCAGGAATACCCGTAAAAAGGGCGCGCGAATCATAGCAGGATGGGGTGGGATGGACCAGCGGGAACAGGGCCTGGCAGAGATCTCGAGACCAATGGAGATCAAAATGTGGGAGGGGGGCTTGCTCCCGATGACTGAATGTCAGTCACTTATCAGTTAGCTGACCCACCGTTATCGGGAGCAAGCCCCCTCCCACAGGGATCTCTGGCGGCCTTGGGACTTCAGCTTGCCTTGGTGGCGGCCTCGTCCTTGATCTCGGCGAAGTCCTCTTCGCGCAACTCAGGCAGATCCTTCGCACAGTATGGGCTGCCCAGATCCTTCAGCGCACCACACATACCGTCCAGCTTGCCGTCCACTGCTTGCAGATGATCAAGCAGCTGACCAATGGCGCGAGCCACCGGATCGGGCATGTCTTCGCTGACGCCATAGGCGTCAAAACCGATCTTCTCGGCCATGGCCTTGCGCTTGGCCTCCTGCTCGTCGCCGACCTCTGGTTTGACGATGATGCGACCCGGAATACCCACCACGGTGGCGCCAGCAGGTACAGCCTTGGTCACCACGGCGTTGGAACCTACCTTGGCACCGGCACCCACGGTAAAGGGCCCCAGCACCTTGGCGCCCGCCCCCACCACCACACCATTTTCCAGGGTCGGGTGACGCTTGCCTTTATTCCATGTAGTACCGCCCAGGGTCACACCTTGGTAAAGCGTCACGTCATCACCGATCTCGGCGGTCTCGCCTATGACAATACCCATGCCATGGTCGATAAAGAAGCGACGGCCCACCTTGGCGCCCGGATGAATCTCGATGCCGGTCAACCAGCGACCGAAGTTCGACACCAGCCGGGCCAGCCATTTCCAGCCCATGCCCCACAAGGCGCCGGACAGACGGTGAATCCAGATCGCGTGCAGGCCCGGATAGCAGGTCAGCACTTCAAAGGCGTTGCGCGCCGCCGGGTCACGATGGAAAACACTCTGGATATCTTCTCGCAAACGCTCGAACATTTTTAATCCTTCCGCTTAAGAAGCTCACCACGGGCCGCTTTCTGGGTTTCCGTGAGGATGCCACGCAATATATTCATCTCCGCCCGGCTCACCGAGCTGCGACCGTACAAACGACGCAGGCGCGCCATCAAGTGCCGTGGCTTTTCAGGATCGAGGAATTCGATGGCCACCAGGGTTTGCTCCAGGTGCTCATAGAACCGCTCCAGCTCGTCCATGGTGGCCAGCTCACCACTTTTGGTCGACGCCACTTCGTCCTTTTCCACTTTGCTCGGCTGGCCGGCAGCAGCCAGCCAGGCCATGCGCACTTCGTACGTCAACACTTGCACCGCCGCCCCGAGGTTCAGCGAGCTGAACTCAGGGTCTGAGGGGATATGCACGTGATAATGACATCGCTGCAGCTCTTCGTTGGTGAGGCCGGAATCTTCACGGCCAAATACCAAGGCAATTTCGGCACCGCCGATGGCCTCTTCCACCACTTTGGTGCCGCACTCACGCGGATCCAGCAGCGGCCAGGGGATACGCCGATCGCGAGCGCTGGTGCCGAGCACCAGGTTGCAGCCGACCAGAGCCTCTTCCAGGGTGGCGACGATCTGGGCGTTTGCCAGCAGGTCATTGGCGCCGGATGCACGGGCATCGGCCTCGTGGTGCGGGAACACCCGCGGTTCGACCAGCACCAGGCGCGTCAGCCCCATGTTTTTCATGGCTCCCGCCACCCCCCCGC
>NZ_JXSI01000010.1:108251-232715 GCF_002916705.1 Pseudomonas sp. GZJR-8
GACCAAGACGACACGAATGTTTTGCAGCAAGGGAGGCGCTCTCGGACACGGGAAAGGGGAGCAAATCTTACAGAACAGCCTAAGGTTATGCCATGAAAGCTAACGTCGTCCTTCACCTGAGGAAAGTTTCTGCTAGAATGCCCGGCTTTCTTTAACAACCTTAGGTGACACATCCATGCAGCCCATGCTGAATATCGCGCTGCGCGCCGCCCGCAGCGCCAGTGAATTGATCTTCCGCTCCATCGAGCGCCTGGATACCATCAAGGTCGACGAAAAAGACGCCAAGGATTATGTATCCGAGGTGGATCGCGCCGCCGAACAGAAGATCATCGACGCCCTGCGCAAGGCCTACCCTACCCACGGCATCCTCGGCGAAGAAACCGGCCTGCACAAAGGTAGCGGCGAAGGCGAAGACTACCTGTGGATCATCGACCCACTGGATGGCACCACCAACTTCCTGCGCGGCATCCCGCACTTTGCCGTGAGCATCGCCTGCAAATACCGTGGCCGCCTGGAACACGCTGTTGTGCTGGATCCGGTGCGCCAGGAAGAGTTCACCGCCAGCCGTGGCCGTGGCGCCCAGCTCAATGGTCGTCGCTTGCGCGTCAGCGGTCGCACCAGCCTGGAAGGCGCCCTGCTGGGCACCGGCTTCCCGTTCCGTGACGACCAGATGGACAACCTGGAAAACTACCTGGGCATGTTCCGTGCCCTGGTTGGCCAGACCGCCGGTATCCGCCGCGCCGGTGCAGCCAGCCTGGACCTGGCCTATGTCGCCGCCGGTCGTTTCGATGCATTCTGGGAATCAGGCCTGTCCGAGTGGGACATGGCAGCAGGCGCCCTGCTGATTCAGGAAGCAGGCGGCCTGGTGAGCGATTTCACCGGCGGTCACGACTTCCTGGAGAAAGGCCACGTGGTTGCCGGCAACACCAAATGCTTCAAGGCCGTACTGACGGCGATCCAGCCGCACCTGCCGGCTTCGCTGAAGCGTTAAGCGAGCGAGCACAAAAAAGCACCCCTAGGGGTGCTTTTTTTATGCGTGGGATTTAGCAAAAAACCAATTCCAACTGCTCAATACAATCCAATGTGGGAGCTGGCTTGCCTGCGATGACGGGCTGCCAACCAAGTGATTAGTTGCTGACCCACCGCTATCGCAGGCAAGCCAGCTCCCACATTTGGATCGAAGCCAGGCCTGGGGATTACTGCTGGTTCTGACCCAGGATCAGACGACCTTCTTTGTCGACTGGAATCTGGCCGCCTGGATCACGCTCCATACGCACAGTCCCTTCCTTGCCATCCAGGTTGTAACGCACGTCATAACCGACAACCTTGTCGCTGATGTCGTTAACAGTGTTACAGCGGGTTTGCGTGGTGGTGTAGGTATCACGGTTCTGCATGCCTTCCTGAACCTTGTTACCGGCGTAACCGCCACCGACCGCACCGGCCACGGTGGCCAGTTTCTTACCATTACCGCCACCGATCTGGTTGCCCAACAGGCCACCTGCAAGGGCGCCGACCACGGTACCGGCGATTTGATGTTGATCCTGCACCGGACGTTGCCGGGTCACAGTGACGTCCTTGCAGACCTCACGCGGGGTTTTGATCTGGGTTTTAACCGGCTGTACCGCCAGTACTTGCGCATACTCAGGGCCGCTTTTTACCAGGCTGTAGGTGGCAACAGCACCCCCGGCAGTCACACCGACAGCACCCAATACCGCACCAACCAGCAACGACTTGTTCACGTTGAACCTCCTGACCATCACAAACGGATCGAAAGATCCGCGCTATACCCAGCCTTGGAGCAAAAAAAAAGGCGCGAGTTCAATACTCGCGCCCTTCTTGTAACAGCCGATCAACTAACGCCCATCAAGGGCGGTCGTCGACCTCCTTGCCAGTAGCAGCAGGAGGGATCAAGTCTTCGCTGTTGAGGTTGAGCCAGATCAGCACCACGTTGGCAATGTAGATCGACGAGTAGGTACCCGCCAGAACACCGATGAACAGCGCCAGCGAGAAGCCCCACAGGTTGTCGCCCCCGAAGATCATCAGCGCGGCGATCGCCAGCAAGGTGGAGATCGACGTCGCCATGGTCCGCAGCAGCGTCTGGGTGGTGGAGATGTTGATATTCTCGATCAACGTCGCCTTGCGCAGCACCCGGAAGTTCTCACGAACCCGGTCGAATACCACGATGGTGTCGTTGAGCGAGTAACCAATGATCGCCAGCACGGCCGCCAATACGGTCAGGTCGAAGGTGATCTGGAAGTAGGCCAGGATCCCCACGGTCACGATCACGTCGTGGATCAGCGACACAATGGCGCCGACACCGAACTTCCACTGAAAGCGGAAGGCCAGGTAGATCATGATGCCGACCAGCGCCATCAGCATGCCGAGGCCGCCCTGGTCGCGCAGCTCTTCACCGACCTGCGGGCCGACGAACTCGACGCGCTTGACCGATGCCGGGTTGTCGCCGCCGACCTTCTGCAAGGCCTCCGCTACCTGGTGACCCAGTTGCGGGTCTTCGCCAGGCATACGCACCAGCAGGTCAGTAGTGGCGCCGAAGCTCTGCACCACCGCCTCGTGATAGCCGGCCTTGACCAGCTCATTGCGCACCAGGGTGACATCGGCCGGCTTCTCGTAGGTCAGCTCGATGAGCGTACCGCCGGTGAAGTCCAGCCCGTAGTTCAGGCCCTTATGGAACCAGCTGAACAACGCCAGAACGGTAAGGAGCACGGTGACGCCGAACGCAACGTTGCGAACGCCCATGAAGTTGATTGTACGTAACATGGCAGCCCCTTAAATCCACAACTTCTTGAAGTCACGCCCGCCAAAGATCAGGTTGACCATTGCGCGGGTCACCATGATGGCCGTGAACATCGAGGTAAAGATACCCAGGGACATGGTCACCGCAAAACCTTTGACAGGGCCGGTGCCCATGGCAAAGAGAATCCCGCCGACCAGCAAAGTGGTCAAGTTGGAGTCGAGAATCGCGGTAAATGCCCGGCCGAAGCCTTCGTTGATAGCACGCTGTACGGTCATGCCGGCGGCGATCTCTTCACGGATACGCGAGAAGATCAGCACGTTGGCGTCAACCGCCATACCCATGGTAAGCACGATACCGGCGATACCCGGCAAGGTCAGCGTCGCGCCCAGCAGCGACATCAGCGCCAGCAGCATCACCATGTTGCCCGCCAGTGCGACGGTGGCGATAACGCCGAAGAAGCGGTAGATGGCGATGATGAACAGCGACACGAACAACATGCCCCACAGCGCCGCATCCACACCCTTGGTGATGTTGTCGGCACCCAGGCTCGGGCCGATGGTACGTTCTTCAGCGAAGTACATCGGCGCCGCCAGGCCACCAGCACGCAGCAGCAGCGCCAGCTCGGAGGACTCACCCTGGCCGTTCAGGCCAGTGATGCGGAACTGCGCACCCAGCGGCGACTGGATGGTCGCCAGGCTGATGATCTTTTTCTCTTCCTTGAAGGTCTGCACCGGCACGTCTTTCTCGACGCCGTTGACCATCTGCTTGGTATAGGTGGTAACGGGGCGCTGCTCGATGAAGATCACCGCCATGCTGCGACCGACGTTGCTGCGCGTGGCGCGGCTCATCAGCTCGCCACCGTGACCATCCAGGCGGATGTTCACTTCAGGGGTGCCGTGCTCGCCGAAACCAGCCTTGGCGTCGGTCACCTGGTCACCAGTGATGATCAAGCCACGCTCGATCAACGCAGGAGGACGATTGCCCTCGCGGAACTCGAACTCTTCGGAGGTCGCACGAGTGGCACCCGGCTCAGCTGCAAGGCGGAATTCCAGGTTGGCGGTTTTACCAAGGATACGCTTGGCTTCAGCAGTGTCCTGTACACCCGGCAACTCAACCACGATACGGTTGGCGCCCTGGCGCTGCACGATCGGCTCGGCCACACCCAGCTCGTTGACGCGGTTACGTACCGTGGTCAAGTTCTGCTTGATGGAGTACTCGCGGATCTCGGCGATCTTGGCCGGGCTCATCGCCAGGCGCAACACAGCCTGACCATTCAAGTCGGCCGGCACGATGTCGAAGTCATTGAAATTCTTGCGGATCAGCGCACGGGCCTGCTCGCGGGAAGCTTCGTCAGCAAAACCCAGCTGGATGGCACCGTTGAGCTGCGGCAAGCTGCGATAACGCAGTTTCTCTTTGCGCAGCAGGCTCTTCACGTCGCCTTCATAGACTTTCAGACGCGCGTCGAGGGCCTTGTCCATGTCGACTTCCAGCAGGAAGTGCACGCCACCGGACAAGTCCAGGCCCAGCTTCATCGGGTGCGCGCCAATGCTGCGCAGCCATTGAGGCGTGGTCTGTGCCAGGTTCAATGCAACGACGTAGTCGTCACCCATGACCTTGCGTACAACGTCCTTGGCCGGCAATTGGTCTTCTTGCTTGGTCAGGCGCAACAAGCCGCCTTTGGAACCAGCTGCCAAGGTTGCCGCTTTAACCTGGATGCCCGCGTCAGTCAGCGCTTTGCTAGCGCGTTCCAGATCAGCCTGATTGACCTGCAGCGAAGTGCTGGCGCCAGAGATCTGGATCGCCGGGTCATCAGGATAGAGATTGGGAGCGGAATAAATAAAACCGATCGCCAGCACCGCCAGGATCAGTACGTATTTCCACAGAGGGTATTTGTTCAGCATCACGCCGCCCGCTTATAACGCGGGGCGCCTTGCGCGCCCCGTCGATTGGTAAAGGTTGTTACTTAGATCGCTTTGAGCGTGCCCTTAGGCAGCGTGGCGGCGATGGCGCCCTTCTGGAACTTCATTTCTACGGTGTCGGAGACTTCCAGTACCACGAAAGCATCGGAAACCTTGGTGATCTTGCCGGCGATGCCGCCAGTGGTCACGACTTCGTCGCCTTTTTGCAGGCTGCCCAGCAGGTTTTTCTGCTCTTTGGCGCGCTTGGCCTGTGGACGCCAGATCATCAGGTAGAAGATGACCAGGAAGCCGACCAGGAAAATCCACTCGAAACCACCGCCCATAGGGCCGGCAGCAGCAGGCGCAGCGGCGTCAGCCATGGCGTTAGAGATAAAAAAGCTCATTTAGCACTCCAGTTGCAAATAGTGAATCTTAGGGTCGGAAAACTCAGTCCAAGGGCGGCACAGGGAGCCCGCGCTTGGCATAGAAGGCATCGACGAAGGCGGCCAATGTACCCTGTTGAATAGCCTCGCGCAAACCAGCCATCAGGACTTGGTAGTGACGCAAATTGTGGATGGTATTCAACATGCTACCCAGCATTTCCCCGCACTTGTCCAGATGATGCAGATAGGCACGGGAGAAGTTCTGGCAGGTGTAGCAGTCACAGGTGGGATCCAGCGGCGAATCATCATGGCGATGGAACGCGTTACGGATCTTGAGCACGCCTGTATCGATGAACAGATGCCCATTGCGGGCATTACGGGTTGGCATCACGCAATCGAACATGTCCACACCGCGGCGCACACCCTCTACGAGATCTTCCGGTTTGCCAACGCCCATAAGGTAACGAGGTTTGTCAGCGGGCATCAGGCCCGGCAGGTAGTCGAGCACCTTGATCATTTCGTGCTTGGGCTCGCCCACCGACAAACCGCCGATGGCCAGGCCGTCGAAGCCGATCTTGTCGAGGCCTTCCAGCGAGCGTTTACGCAGGCTTTCGTGCATCCCGCCCTGGACAATCCCGAACAGCGCCGCGGTGTTGTCACCATGGGCGTTCTTCGAGCGCTGGGCCCAACGCAGGGACAGCTCCATGGAGATGCGCGCTACGTCTTCGTCAGCCGGGTAAGGCGTGCACTCGTCGAAAATCATCACGATGTCGGAACCCAGGTCGCGCTGGACCTGCATCGACTCTTCCGGCCCCATGAACACCTTGGCACCGTCCACCGGCGAGGCGAAGGTCACGCCCTCTTCCTTGATCTTGCGCATGGCGCCCAGGCTGAATACCTGGAAACCACCGGAGTCGGTGAGGATCGGGCCTTGCCATTTCATGAAGTCATGCAGATCGCCGTGCTTTTTGATCACTTCCGTGCCCGGGCGCAGCCACAGGTGGAAGGTGTTGCCGAGGATAATCTCGGCACCGGTAGCGACAATGTCGCGCGGCAACATACCCTTGACGGTGCCGTAGGTGCCGACCGGCATGAACGCCGGGGTCTCCACGGTGCCGCGCGGGAAGGTCAGGCGACCGCGACGGGCTTTGCCGTCGGTGGCCAACAATTCAAACGACATACGACTCATAGTTGTTCCTCTGGGCCGCGTGGCGCCGGGTTACGGGTGATAAACATCGCATCACCGTAGCTGAAAAAACGGTACTCGTTGGCAATGGCGGCCTGGTAAGCAGCCATGGTTTGCGGGTAACCGGCAAATGCCGACACCAGCATCAAGAGCGTGGATTCGGGCAAATGGAAATTGGTGACCAGGCAATCAACCACATGGAATGGCCGGCCCGGGAAAATAAAGATATCGGTGTCACCACTGAACGGCTTGAGCACACCATCACGCGCCGCACTTTCAAGTGATCGTACGCTGGTGGTGCCCACGGCCACCACTCGCCCGCCGCGCGCCTTGCACGCATTGACCGCGTCCACGACGTCCTGGCTGACCTCCAGCCATTCGCTGTGCATGTGGTGGTCTTCGATGTTCTCCACACGCACCGGCTGAAACGTACCGGCCCCCACGTGCAGGGTCACATAGGCCGTCTCGACGCCCTTGGCGGCAATCGCATCCAGCAGCGGCTGGTCGAAATGCAGCCCGGCAGTCGGCGCCGCTACAGCGCCGAGGCGCTGTGAGTACACCGTCTGATAGCGCTCGCGGTCCGCGTCTTCGTCGGGGCGGTCTATATAAGGAGGCAACGGCATATGGCCGACGCGATCCAGCAACGGCAGCACTTCTTCGGCAAACTTGAGCTCGAACAAGGCATCGTGGCGCGCAACCATCTCGGCTTCGCCACCGCCATCAATGAGGATGCTCGAACCCGGTTTGGGCGACTTGCTGGAGCGCACATGGGCCAGCACACGATGGCTGTCCAGCACCCGCTCCACCAGAATTTCCAGCTTGCCGCCGGAAGCTTTCTGGCCGAACAGCCGCGCCGGAATCACCCGGGTGTTGTTGAAAACCATCAAATCGCCCGGGCGCAAATGCTCAAGCAAATCAGTGAATTGACGGTGTGCGAGGGCACCGCTGACCCCGTCCAGGGTCAGCAGTCGACTGGCGCGACGCTCGGCCAAAGGGTGGCGAGCGATCAGCGAATCAGGGAGCTCAAAAGTAAAGTCAGCAACGCGCATGATGGGGTTCGTCTAGCAGGGCCGGGAAGTCTAGCGGAAATAGTGAAAATAGACCATGAAACGTGATTGACCAACGGTAATCTCATCTCTATACTTCGCCGCCATTGAGCCCTGATGGCGGAATTGGTAGACGCGGCGGATTCAAAATCCGTTTTCGAAAGGAGTGGGAGTTCGAGTCTCCCTCGGGGCACCATCTTAAAGAAAGACCTTGAAATTCAAGGTCTTTTTTTTCGCCTGTGAAAAAGTGCCGGGCGTGGCAGTGGGGGGGTTAGTGAGACCATGGAATTGATGCTTGAAGCGGTTGCACTGTTCGCCCTGAAGCTGGCGCATGAAACCGAGGACGGCAGCCCGCTGCTGCGCGATGATCCTGCAATGGATGGCTATGAACGCGAAGTGTTTGGGTTTTTGGTGCGCCAGGGAAACCTGGCTGAGATCCAGTTGAAGCTCGATGAGTGCATCACCCAGGCGTTGATTGCATTGGGTGGAGCGGACAGCGTGCTCGGGCGTGAATTGCTAAAGCTATCCACCCCTGTGCAAAACATCTCTCACCTTGATGAGTTGATCTGTCCGCTGACCGTTCTAAAGGGCTATCTGAAAGATGTGCAATGAATCGGTGATCAGCATAACGGCCAGGTACACCATCAATACCGCCACCCCTGCATCCAGCCAACGCCAGACCGCTGGCTTGCGAAACAATACTGTCAACCGCTGACAGCACAGCGCCAACACCACAAACCACACGAGTGATGCCGTCATGGCGCCTGTCGCGAACAGTGCCTGTTGGCCCGCAGGTTTCGTGGCCCCGATAGAACCAATCAGCACCACGGTATCCAGCCATGCATAAGGGTTGGCAAAGCCGAGTATGACCGCCGAGCGCAACAGCCCTCTTTGCGAATTGCCGCCTTGAGCATCCGGCATGGACTGATCCCGGATACAAGCCAACAGACGCTGGCCACCAAACCAAAGCAGATAGGCCGCTCCGGACAATAGCAATAGCGCCATCACCTCAGGCCGACTTCCCAATAACGACCCTAAACCCGTGACCCCGAAAGCGATCAGGAAAATATCGGCCAATATGCAAATGGCGACAACGCCCCAGATCGGCCCGCGACCGACACCTTGGCGGATCACCAGGGTGTCTTTCGGGCCTGGGGCGGCGAACAGTCCGATGCCCAAGAGCAAACCTTCGATGTAAAGGGCATTGAAGTGAGGAAACATGGACTGTTCGAGCCCTCCAGGACTATTTAGCGCAGTTGAATCGGCTGATTACCGAAACCGGTATGACGAGCATTCACCGTGCTGCCCAGGTCAATGGGTTTCTGGCGGTAAAAGGTCGTCAGCAACTGGTCCGGATTGGGGTTTGCAAAGTAAATCAATGAGCTTCTGGCGACCGGTTTGCTGGGCGCAAGTACAGCATGGTAGGCGGCAGGCACGGCATGATCGGAGAGCTCTGTCAGCAAGGAGCCGGCCAGCACCGCGACCTCGTTCTCCAGAAGGCGTACAGGTTCCAACGATCGTCCCTTCATCAAGACCAGCCCTTCGCGGGTAGGCTTGATAAACGAAAGCATATGCCCGTCTTCATGAGGATCTTGAGCAAATTTACGAGAATGGTCTTTGGCCTGTGGACCGTAGACACACAACTGGATATACGATGCCGCGCGAAAGGGGGCCAAGGGTGCCACGCCAAATTCCTCGCAAATGCCATCCATCACCCCCTGGGCCAACTCGCTCATCTGTCGTTCAAAACTGCCGACTGCGGCAACGAAAGTACTTCGGGTGAATTCGAAAGCGGTTCTTTTTGAAGCGTGCGCGGGCCAGTAACAAAACCGCTCGCACAGGTCAGGGTGATCCTCGACAAGGGAGTACTCGGCGCCAAAAGGGAAAAACCCATCCGTGTCCTGGGCAAAGGAAAATTCATCCTTGATGGCCTGGGGAATGGCCGAATACCCATCGATGATCTTTTTGTAGTCCTGCAACATCGCATCAGGAATTTGCAGAATGCCAAAGCCTGATCGGGCTATGGATTCGCAGCATGCTTTTAATCGAGACATAGCTATACCCAAAGATAGTTGTAAAGGAATGCAACACACACTAGGTTCGCAAGCATGCGAGAAACCGCGACACTGGATATAGCCAAACAGAAAGGGACCGATCCATGTCCTTCACAACGGCGCTAGCAGGTTGCGAGTGTGCAGGGCTCACTACACGCAACGGCGAGCAAGTTGTCCTTTTTGGCGAACAAGATGATGATTTTTCAAGGACGGGGATCAACGTACGGATATGAGCATCAAAACCCGCGACACACTCCGAGCACTGGTCGTAAGACGCAGCCGGGAACTGGGCAAATCCATGACAACCCTGGCCAAGGAAGCCGGTATTTCGCGTACCTATCTTTACGGATTAGCGGGTGGCATTTCACAGGATCCCTCGGTACGCACCCTGATCAAACTGGCCAAGGCGCTGCAGGTGTCCCCGCTATTGCTGTTCCGCTACTTCGCCGATTTGGCAGGCGCACCGGTCGATACCCATTCAATGGCAACCACCAACCGAGCCATCGGCCTGCATGATCTTGGCGACATTGTGGTCTTTAACGCCGACGTCACCACGCCCGACCAAACCGTCGTGCTGCCTGGCGAAACGTTTCAGAAAACCTGGGAGATCCAGAACGTCGGTACCCGCCCCTGGCGCGGTCGACGATTGGTTCGAGTGGACGGTGAATACGTCATCGCCCGTCGCACGGCTACAGGCGAGCCCCTGGAAGTGGTGATGGACAGCCACCTGCGCAGCCTTAACAACGAGGTACCGATTGCCGAAACCCTGCCCGGCCAACCGGTGCATATCACCGTAGAGTTTGGAGCGCCGAAAGAGACCTGCACGGTCACTTCGATATGGCGTATCGAAGATGAACACGGGCGCCCCTGCTATGGACCTGCATTCATCCTGCATGTGATTGTCAACGTCATGGCACGCTGAAAGCAGCCTTATTTGCGCCCTTCCACCGCCATCCGTACCGCCAACCCCATCAGCACCGACCCCATCACCCAGCGCTGCACCACCTGCCACCCCGGCCGAGTCACGAAGAACACCGCGATGGAGCCGGCCATACAAGCAATCACCGCATTGACGCTGACGCTGATGAAAATCTGCAGAGAGCCCAACACCAACGATTGCAACAGCACGCTGCCATGGCCGTTCGGTTCAATGAACTGGGGCAGCAGCGACAGATACATCACCGCCACCTTGGGATTGAGCAGGTTGGTCACCACGCCCATGGTGAACAACTTGCGCGGGCTGTCCTTGGGCAAGTCCCGCACCTGAAACGGTGAACGCCCGCCCGGCTTGACCGCCTGCCACGCCAGGTACACCAGATACAGCGCACCGCCGAACCGCAGCACGTCGTAGGCAAGCGGCACCGCCATCACCAGCGCGGTGATACCCAGCGCCGCGCACACCATATAGATCAAAAAGCCCAGCGCCACCCCGCCAAGTGAGATCAGCCCTGCGGTGCGCCCCTGGCAGATCGAGCGGGAAATCAGGTAAATCATATTCGGCCCGGGCGTGAGCACCATGCCGAGTGAAATCAGGCCGTAGGCAAGCAAGCTGGATATATCGGGCATTGTTTAGCTCCTGGATTTTTATGCTGCCGGCGTAAAATCCTTCGCCAGCACTGTAGTGTTACGCGCCATGCTAGAGCCTTGCAGGCTCAGCCGTTAGATACAGATCCGCGAGCAAAACGCCATACACCAGCGGCACCCTTCAACCAGGACAGGCACATGATCGACTTCAACAACAAAGGCTTCTTCAAGCTCAAACAAAACAACGAATACGCCGAACGCGTTTCGGCCCTGCTGATGGACGGCGAAGAAGTGGTCGACGCGTACAAGGCCATGCGCGACGGCGTGGTCTTCACCACCAAGCGCATCATCGCAGTGAACGTGCAGGGGATTACCGGCAGCAAGAAGGACTTCACTTCGCTGCCGTACAAAAACATCGTGGCGTATTCAGTGGAAACGTCAGGGACGTTTGATCTGGATTCGGAGCTGGAGATTTACTTTTCGTCGCTGGGGAAGGTGAAGTTCGAGTTCACTGGGAAAACCTCGATTGTGGAGATTTCGCGGCTGATATCAAAGCATCTGCTGACCTGAACCTTGGGCAAAAAAAAGACCTTGGCGCACCAAGGTTTTTTTTTGCCTACACGATTCAACAGATGTACCAGATCATAATGTGGGAGGGGGCTTGCTCCCGATTGCGCCCTCCCATGAATACATGATCCGCCGAACACTTGAAAACTCACACCCCACGCCTGCGCAAATATCTGCGATACCAACCCACTCCCAGCAACACCGTAGCCAACATCACAACCCCATTACCCACCAACCAAAATCCAAAATTTCGATTCTGTTGCGCATCCCCCTCATAAAACGGCCCGAAATAAGCCGACACTGCCACAACCAATCCGTTAAACACCGTCAGCGCCACCACAACCATCCCGATCACAAAGAGCACGCCCTTAACCACCTTCATATGACTTTCCAAAACCATATCTCCCTGGACTCGTGATAGTCCGAGAACGTCCCCTCAATCGAAAACCCCAACTGAATACGCGGATAACTCAGCCAATTCGTCAACCGCCGCCCATTCCAAAGGTCAATGTGGTCACCACTGCGATTGCCAGACGTCTCATTCCCTCGGCGCCAAAAGTCTTTGAAAAAGATAATGCCTTGCTGCCCCGCCAACACCTCTTCGAAATCCTCAGGTTTTATCTTCTTCGGGCGCTGCAAACCGGGGATATTCGCGTCACTTAGAGCTTTGGCCATCTCCTCAGCTGCCAACACATGGCCCTCACTCTTGGCATGCTGCCAACAATAGCGCACACCTCTCAACCTGCTCAGGTCGGCGCCTGACCTGCGCAGTGCTACGCCCAGGTTAATGGCGCATTGGTCACTGAAATTTTTGGCGCCGTTGGTTCTACAAGGGGCGGCGTCTCCGAAGATTTCCGGATGGTTTTTCCATAGGGAGTTGAACGTCAGCATTAAGCGCTTCCATCGCGTATTTTTCACACGAACGTAGCAAACGCTTTGCCGCTAATACTGAGGTCAGGCGCAAATCAGAACGGTCCTACTTGCGTGTAGGCTTTGGATGCAGGCCAAGGCTCATAATGTTAATGAAAGGCCTAAAATCACGTGCTGTGAAACATGAGGACGGGTGCATTTGTCCTGGTTATATTCAAGGCGCCTGTAAATCAGCAAATGGTGCACAAGTGACCCGATCATCCATCATCAAAATAGACCTGAGCCGCATCCAAAACCCCAAAGAACTTCACGCCACACTGTGCACTTCACTCAACTTCCCCAACTGGTATGGCCGAAACTGGGATGCCTTTTGGGACGCCATCAGCGGCTTGGTAGAAATGCCGGAGACGCTTGAGTTTTCTGGTTGGGATATTTTTTCAGAGCACCTACCCCACGATGCCAAGATGCTGCGGCAGTGCTTGGCTGAGCTTGCGACCCATTACCCGGAGCTTGCGTCGCGGGTTCGCTATTGATGCTTGAGCCTAATGACAACCGACGGCGATACCTTAAGCCGAACCCAGTTCAATGTGGGAGCCTGCGCTTAACTGACTGGCATGACGGCAAGCCCCGCCACCTTCTGATCGCGTTGTGCCCGGTGGTAGCCGTCAGCCTGGGCAGCTCACTTGGGCTGGAATGTATCTAAGTACGCCAGGATATTTTCAATCTTCTGCGGATCACTGATCCCCCAGAAAATCATCCGCGTCCCACTTACCACCGATTTCGGGTCTTCGATGTAGGCCGTTAGTTTGTCCCGCGTCCAAACCACTCCCGAATTCTTCATCGCATCCGAATACTGATAGTCCGGGGTCGTACCGGCAGGTCGGCCGATAATGCCGTTCAGCTGCGGCCCAAAACCGCCGCGCGCACCTTCACCGATGCTGTGGCAGCCGCCGCAGGTCTTGGTGAAGAGTTTGCCGCCCGCTTCGGCGTCGCCAGCTGCAAACGCGGGTGCAGCGACAACGGTGAGGGCGAGAGTCAATAACACGTACTTCATCAGGGTCTCCCTATGGGTTATTGCCGTCAATTATGCCTGCTTGAACGGCCGCTCCCCCAGCCGTTCCACCAGGCGCACCAGATAACCGTCCGGGTCTTGCACGATGAACTGGCGCTGCCCGGCCTCTACGTCGCCCGCGCGGTACCAGGCATCCTCGACGTTACGGAACAACGGGCGGCCGATCTCCGACAGGCGCCGCAAGATAGGCGCTACGGCAGGCACGTCGATTTGCAAGTTGATGCCACGCCCGAAAGGCTGCTGCAAGGGCGCGGTCAACCACTGCCCGGCGTGCGGCTCGTATTGTTCCAGCATGATTTGCGCACCGTGCAGGTCGAGGTAGGCAAAGCCTTCTTCAGCGCGCTGATAGGCGATGCCGAAACCCAACTGGTCAACCCAGAATGCCAGGCTGGCACCGAGGTGGGTAACGATGAGTTCTGGCACGAGGGGATTACGCTTAAACATGGCATTCCTTGGACGTCGCAGTGGCGCTTACCTTAACGGATTATCGTGCTGACGGCGTGGGGCAAGACCACATGCTGGAACCAGCCGAATGACCACCCATCGTTTAAAAAACATCCAATCGAACCTATATACCCAACCCCCACTCCACCTTACTGAACCCCTGATGGTGGAGTAAGGATCATGGTTCAGCCATCGATTTTAGTATTGGAAGACGACGAGATCATTCGGGCGTTAATGGTGGATGTGCTGGAGGATTTCGGTGCGGTGGTGACTTCATTCCCTTCGGCGGATGAAGGGATGATTTATCTGGAGCGGGGCGACGATCCTGTGGACTTGATTGTCAGTGATATTCAAATGCCCGGCCTGCTCAATGGCTACGACTTGAGCCGCGTAGTGGCTCATCGCTGGCCTGAGGTGCAGGTGGTGCTGACTTCCGGCAATACGAAGATCGCCACTCAATTGGGCAACTCGGTGCGGTTTCTACCTAAACCATGGAGCACCGATCACTTGCTTGAGTGCGTGCAAACGGCATTGACCCAGCAGGGAACGCCCATGCATTGATAGCGTCGCGATATCATCCGGACCGAACTCGTGGCGTGCCGTGGGGTCATTTGGAATACAGGGAGCGACTTTTCTGATCCACTGGTCAGCCTTTTCGCTTCTTGCGCTCAGCTGACGACAACGAGTTGTGTAGAATTGTCGCCCATTTTCATGCGTCATTCCTGGCCGACAGGCCCACAGTTCGAGCTCATTGAATGCACTCACAGGCCCATGACGTTGGTGCGCCATCCTTGCTGGAAACGTTGCGCACGGGTACCGGCCTGTTGCATGTCGCGTTGGAAAAGCGTTTGCCGTTTTTTTCCGAACGCCTGGATGCCCAGTGGTATCGGCGATTGCTGCAGGCGTACTACGGTTTTTATCAACCCATGGAGGCGGCGCTGTACGACGGTGGCCTGATTCCGGATGGAATTGATATTGCGTCACGTGTGAAAACGCCGACGCTGGTTAACGATCTGCGCGCTCTGGGCCTGGATAGTCCCACCCTAGATGCCCTTCCCCGCTGCACCCAACTCCCCGCGCTGGACACTCCTGCCGCTTGCCTCGGCGCCCTGTATGTACTGGAAGGTGCAACGCTCGGCGGCCAGGTATTACGCCGGGAGATGGCGTCACGCCTGGCGATCGAAGCCGACAACGGCGGTGCGTTTCTCGATGTCTACGGTGCCGAGACCGGCCGGCGCTGGAAAGACTTTCTCGACTACCTGGCTCATCAGCCACTGGATGCGAGCGCTCGAGCGCGCGCAGTGATGGCTGCCCGGTCCACTTTCAGCGGCTTTGAGCAATGGCTCGAACGCCAGGAGGTACTGCTATGAAACCCGAAGATTTTGAAGAGCTGCTTTCCAACTGTGCCGACGAGCCCATCCGCTTCCCCGGGGCAATCCAGCCTCATGGCGTGTTGCTGACGCTGTCGGAGCCTGAGCTGAACATCATTCAGGTCAGTGCCAACGTCGGCACCTTGTTCGGCCACACGCCCGAGGCCTTGTTGAATCAACCGTTGCACACGTTGATTGGCAGTGAACACGCTCAGGTGGTGCAGTCGATGGCCGAGCACAATACCTTTATCGACGCCCCACCCCTGCATGTCACGCTCAACGGTGCTCAGTTCGAAGGTTTGCTGCATCGTCATCAGAACGTGCTGGTGTTGGAATTCGAACCCTTGCTCGCGGATTTCAAACCCCAGGTACGCAATGGTCTCACCAGCAACCTGAGCAAAATGCTGCAACGCCTGCAATCGGCCAAGACACTGCAAGCGCTGTACGCCATCAGCGTGGATGAAATCCAGGCCATGACCGGTTATGACCGAGTGCTGATCTATCGCTTCGAAGACGAAGGCCATGGTCAGGTAATCGCTGAAGCCTCGGCGCCGGCCATGGAATTATTCAACGGCCTGTTCTTCCCCGCGTCCGACATCCCCGAACAAGCCCGTGAGCTGTATCGCACCAACTGGCTTCGGATCATCCCGAATGCGTCCTACGAACCCGTACCGCTATTGCCAAAATTGCGCCCGGACACCGGCCAACCGCTGGACCTGAGCTTCGCTACCCTGCGCAGCGTGTCGCCGATTCACTGCCAATACATGCAGAACATGGGCGTGTTGTCGTCCATGAGTATTTCGCTGATGAAGGGCGACAAACTCTGGGGCCTGATCAGCTGCGGCAACCGCGAGCCGCTGCTGGTGCCGAACGATCTGCGTATGACCTGCCAGACCATCGGTCAGGTGCTGTCGTTGCAGATCAGTGCCATGGAAGCCTTGGAGTTAAGCCGCCAGCGAGAGGAGAAAGTCGAAACCCTGGCGTTACTTGATCGGGCGATGAAAGCCAGCGACGACAATGTGTTCGACAGCCTGGCCCACCACGGTAAAAAACTGATGGACCTGACCTTGTCGGGCGGTGTGGCGATCATCGAAGACAAGCAGTTGCACCGTTACGGCAACTGCCCGGAACCAGCGCAAATCCGGGCGCTGCACAAGTGGCTGCAAACGCTGGGCCAGCCGGTATTTTCCAACCACAACCTGGCTTCGGTGTACCCACCGGCCGCCGAGTATCAGGCGGTGGCCAGTGGTGTGCTCGCCATGAGCCTGCCCAAGCCTGTGGATAACGGTGTGTTGTGGTTTCGCCCGGAAGTCAAAGAGAACATCAATTGGAGCGGTGACCCGAGCAAGCCGCTAAATCTGGAAACTTCTGACACTGGCCTACGCCTTCGCCCACGCACGTCGTTTGAAATCTGGAAAGTGGAAATGGCCGGCATTTCCACCAAGTGGAGCCACGGCGACCTGTTTGCCGCCAATGACCTGCGCCGCTCGGCCCTGGAAAATGACTTGGCCCGCCAGGTGCTGCGCGAACAACAAGCGGTGCGTGCCCGTGACGAGCTGGTCGCAGTGGTTTCCCACGACCTGCGCAACCCGATGACAGTTATTTCCATGCTCTGCGGCATGATGCAGAAAGCCTTCAGCTCCGACGGCCCACACACCTCACGGCGGATTTCCTCGGCCATCGACACCATGCAACAGGCCGCCGGGCGCATGAATGTGCTGCTGGAGGACTTGCTCGACACCTCGAAAATCGAAGCCGGACGCTATGTGGTCAAGCCGGTTGCGCTGGACGTCAGCCAGATATTTGAAGAGGCATATTCGCTGCTGTCGCCACTGGCCTCGGAAAAAGGTATCGACCTGTCGTTCAACGCCGAGCCTGGCCTGCAGATCAGCGCCGACCCGGAGCGCTTGTTCCAAGTGCTGTCGAACCTGATCGGCAACGCCATCAAATTCACCCCCCGCCAGGGCAACATCGGTATCAGCGCCATGAGCAACGGCGAAGAGATCGTGTTTTCGGTACGCGATTCCGGTGAAGGCATTGCGCCGGATCATTTGCCCCATGTGTTCGACCGCTATTGGACCCAGTCCGAGAACAATCCCACCGGCAGCGGGCTGGGGCTGTATATCACCCAGGGGATTGTCCAGGCCCATGGTGGTCGGATCGAAGCCGACAGTGAATTGGGGCGCGGCAGTGAATTCAGGTTTACGGTGCCTAAGCCTGCTTGAGACACACCAAATTCCTACTAGCCAAACATATGGTTACCTATGGCCGGGAACGAAAAACCCGGCCAGCCTCACTCAATCAGTGCGCACTCAAAGGGAGTATTGATGCGACAACAGTCCTCCAATTGAGTAAGGGGTTTTACCATGTTCATCGGCAATTCGTTTCACAGCTTCAGCTATAACATCCAGCAAGGCTTAAAAGATAACCAGCCTCCAGCCAATCCCGCACCAACTTCTTCGCCGCTTGACGGCCCCCCACAGGGGCAGGACACGCAACCAAAACCCAAAGGTTCGGGTATGACCTCTCTCGGAGGAGGCAAACTGACTTAACCGTTACGGGTCACCGGCAACAAGTGCAGTGCAGCGCACCGCGCTGCACTTGCGTTAACAAAACACTGACATCCTCTGCGTTATCCTCTCCAGTCCCACTTGGTATGAGCTGCATTTTTCATGCATCAACCCGACATCCTGCCTGCCGTCATCGCAGGTCCCCTGCTAAGGCGCCTTGAACCGCAGCGCCTGGTTATCTGGTTGGTGGGCAGTCGCGCCCTGCCACTGTGCTTGAGGCTGCAATTACCCCAGGGCGAGACGCTGAATATCCCGCTCGATGCAACGCACTGCCAAGTCGTGCCCGTCGGGCGCCATGCCGTTATCCACTTGATCGACGTAGCGCTGAGCGACGCTCTGCCCCAGGACGAGGTCATCGGTTACGACCTGATCGTCGACGGCATCGGCATCGCACAATGGGCGCCGCACTTGCTGTATGCCGACGCCACAACGCCGAGCTTCGTGCTGCATAGCCGCATCAACCACTTGGTACATGGCTCCTGCCGTAAACCCCATCACCGTGCAGATGAAGGTTTGTTGTGCGTCGACCGCCTGTTGGCGCAGGCCCGCACCCCGCTCGAACGCCCCGCCTTGCTGATGATGAGCGGCGACCAGGTCTACGCCGACGATGTCGCCGGGCCCATGCTGCGGGCCATCCATGCGCTGATCGCGCACCTGGGCCTGTTCGACGAGTTCCTGGAGGGCGCCGTGGTGGACGACAGCGTCAGCCTCTATGGGCATCGCGCCAGCTATTACCACCGAGCCGACCTGCTTCCGGCGCTGGACAGTAACGAGACCCTGCGCGAACGCTTTTTCGGCGGCGTGAAGAAGCCGATCTTCACCAGCAGCACCGCTGACAATCACCTGGTGACGTTCGCCGAAGTCATCGCGATGTACCTGCTGGTCTGGTCGCCCATCCCGTGGACGCTGATCACACCACGACCGCCGCAACTGAGCGCGCCAGAACAACTGCGTTATGCCCGCGAACAAGTGCAGATCGATCAATTGCGCACCGGCTTGCCGGGGGTAGCCCGGGTGTTCGCCCACCTATCGACGCTGATGATCTTCGATGATCACGACATCACCGACGATTGGAACCTCAGCGCTCAGTGGGAGCAAACCGCCTACGGCCATCCCTTCTCCAAACGCATCATCGGCAATGCCTTGCTGGCGTACCTGTTATGCCAGGGCTGGGGCAACCAACCCCAGGTGTTCGGCGAACTGCTGACCCAGACCCAGGCACTGACTGGCCAGGCGCAGGGCAATCATCTGGACGCTGCTGCCCAGGATGATCTGCTGGAGGCGCTGCTGAAATTCCAGCAATGGCATTACGTTTTGCCCACCACCCCTGCCCTGGTGGTACTCGATACCCGTACTCGGCGCTGGCGCAGCGAATTTACCCTCAAGCAACCTTCCGGCCTGCTGGACTGGGAAGCCTTGAGCGAACTGCAACAGGAGCTGCTCGACCATCCGTCGGCCATTATCGTCTCGCCTGCGCCGATCTTTGGCGTCAAGCTGATCGAAACGGTGCAAAAGGTCTTCAGTTGGTGCGGCTTCCCACTGCTGGTGGACGCCGAAAACTGGATGGCTCATCGCGGCGCCGCCCAAGTGATCCTGAACATCTTCCGCCACTCGCGCACGCCCGGTAACTACGTGATCCTCTCCGGCGATGTGCATTACTCGTTCGTCTACCAGGTGCTGATCCGTCACCGCAACGGCGGCCCGAGGATCTGGCAAATAACCAGCAGCGGCATCAAGAATGAGTTCCCGCCGCGCCTGCTGGAATGGTTCGACCGTCTCAACCGCTGGCTGTATTCCCCACGCTCGCCGCTCAACTGGTTTACCCGCCGCCGTACCATGCAGGTAGTCCCGTATATTCCGGACCATGCCGAGGCGGGTGAGCGGCTGTGGAATAGCGCGGGAATTGGCCAGGTGTTTTTCAATGAACAGGGCCAGCCGGATGAGATTTACCAACACAACGCGGATGGAAAGCCTCGAACAAAGATGCTGGCGCCCGAACCATAGCCAAACGCCACTATCCGAAAGCAGCACATCCGCCCTATTCAAACCGTGCAAGCAGCGAGGTAGAGTAGCGCCAGCCACGGAGTATCGGCGTCACCAATAATAACTGGCCCCTAGGGGGCGTTCTCAATTAGTTTCCCCGCCGCGTTGTCGCCTTAAAGCGGGCCAGGCAAGGCGCAGGCCGCAGGGAATGGTTGTTCCCTTTCCAAGGCCTGCAACGCAGGCTGGCCCGCTTTAAGGCACAACCCGAAGGGCCGGGCCTGCTGTTGTGCAGGGCTGCGTTGCTCGAAGCTTATTTGGAATGACCAAACCACGCTTCTCGCGCCTTGCCCTGCACAACAGCAGACCCGGCGCGACGGGGAAACTAATTGAGAACGCCCCCTAGAAGCCAGCCCTTGCAGGGAGCGCGCTGATGGACGATACACCCGGCAACGAGCCACTACGCAATGACTTTTCCGAACTCAACGCCGACCTGCTGCACGCCATCATGGAACTGGTCAGTGACGGGATCTGGGACTGGAACGCCACGACTGGCTACGTCTACCGCAACCCCGGCTGGTACGAAATGCTCGGTTACTCCCGAGACTCGCTGGAAAACAACGTGTTCACCTGGGAAAGCGTGATCCATAGCGAGGATTACCCGCGCGTGATGGCGTTGTTTGATGACTACATCAGTCAACGTTCGCCCCTTTACTGCGCCGAATACCGCTGCCGGAAAGAAGACGGTACTTACCTGTGGATCGAGGATCGTGGCTACATCATTGCACGCAACCCCGACGGCTCAGTGGCGCGCATGGTGGGCGCGCACCGCGACATTCATACGCGTAAATGCTCCATTGAACGCTTGCAAAAGCGCAACCAATCCCTTGAAGCACTGGTGGCAGAACGTACCCTTGAGCTATCGCGGGTCAATCAACAATTGCAGATACAGCTGGACGAAAACCGCTCCCTGGCCGAGCGCGACGCGCTGACACGCATCGCCAACCGTTATCGCCTGGAAAAATGCCTGCTGGAAGAATGCGACCGCGCCGAACGCTTTCGTGTGCCCCTGGCGCTGGTGGCGATGGACATCGATGACTTCAAGCCGGTCAATGACCGATACGGTCACGGCGTCGGTGATCAGACGCTGATAGGGGTGGCGGAACGTCTGGAAAGCTGCGTACGCACAACTGACCTGCTGGCTCGCTGGGGCGGCGATGAGTTCATGGTGGTGCTGCCTGCAAGCAACCTGGACACGGCGAAGGAATTGGCCGAAAGGATTCGCCGTGCAATCAAACAGTCGCCTATCGTCAACGACCTCAACGTCACCCTGAGCCTGGGGATTGTAGAGCGGCGCATGGGTGAGTCTCCCGCCGCGCTGGTGGCAAGGGCTGACCGAGCGCTATATCGGTCCAAGGCGGCTGGCAAAGATGGGGTGTCGGATTAATGCAGACAAGCGCTCCTTCCGATTTGGAATGACCCGGCGACTTTATTTCGTTTGCGGCAAGGCCCGGTGCGCGGCTTAGATAAACCACGCCCAGCCTTGTCGAGTACGCGATTCATGAGCCACGCCAGCATCAGCCAATCGATTTCCATCGTCCATCCCATCAGCCTCAGCCACGGTAAAAACGCTGAGGTGTGGGACACCGCGGGCAAACGCTACATCGATTTTGTCGGCGGTATCGGCGTGCTCAACCTGGGCCATTGCCATCCGGGCGTAGTGGCGGCGATTCGCGAGCAAGCAACCAGGCTTACCCACTACGCATTCAACGCCGCACCGCATACGCCCTACATCGAGTTGATGCAACGCCTGACGGCGTTTATCCCGGTGCACTACCCGGTCAGCGGCATGCTCACCAACAGTGGCGCGGAAGCGGCGGAAAATGCGTTGAAGATCGTCCGCGGCGCCACCGGGCGATCGGCGGTGATCGCCTTTGATGGAGCCTTCCACGGCCGAACCCTGGCGACCCTCAACCTCAATGGCAAGGTGGTGCCTTACAAGCAGAAGGTCGGAGTACTGCCTGGCCCGGTGTATCACCTGCCGTACCCCAGTGTCGATAACGGCGTGACCTGCGCCGAAGCGCTGAAGGCGATGGACCGTCTGTTCAGCGTGGAAATCGACGTAAACGATGTGGCCTGTTTCATCATCGAGCCGGTGCAGGGCGAAGCCGGTTTCCTCGCTCTCGATATCGAGTTTGCCCAAGCCCTGCGGTGCTTTTGCGACGAGCACAACATTCTGCTGATTGTCGATGAGATCCAGTCCGGCTTTGGTCGCACGGGGCAGCGCTTTGCCTTTTCGCGCCTGGGCATCGAACCGGATCTGTTGCTGCTCGGCAAAAGCATCGCTGGCGGCGTGCCGTTGGGTGCTGTGGTGGGGCGCAAGGCGCTGATGGACAACCTGCCCAAGGGCGGCCTCGGCGGCACCTACTCCGGCAACCCCATCGCCTGCGCGGCGGCACTGGCTACCCTTGAGGCGATGACCGATGAACATCTGCAAGCTTGGGGGGCACAGCAGGAGGCGGCCATTGTCAGCCGCCATGAAAGCTGGCGCTCACAACAACTGTCGCCCTACCTGGGCCGCCTCACCGGCGTCGGCGCCATGCGTGGTATTGAACTGGTGAATGTCGATGGCACTCCGGCCTCCAGGCAACTCACTCAGTTGCTGGGCCTGGCGCGAGACGCCGGCTTGCTGTTGATGCCCAGCGGCAAGTCGCGGCACATTGTGCGCTTGCTGGCACCGTTGACCATCGAGCCTTGGGTGCTGGAGGAGGGCCTGGATATTCTCCAGGCGTGCTTCGCGCAACTGGACCAATAACGTCACCTGCCCGAACCTGTCTTGACCTGATCCCCCACCCCGCCGAAAATGCCCGACGTTTTTGTCTCCCCGTTTACTACGCAGTGAAATTTTAATGCCTGATTCCTACACCGCAGAATCCGCCGAAAAATCCGTAACCGCCGTGCATGCCAAAGCCGAATACGAAAACGCCATCAATCTTTCACAGCATGTGCCAGCGGCCAAGATCATCAGCGAGATGGTGCTGGACGCGTTTCATACCTCCAAGGAAAGCGACCAGATCCGCGAGCTGCGCATCGCCATCCGCCAGGCCCATGACGCCTTCGACGATGACAAAGCCTACGACCTGATGGGCCAGCTCAAACAATTGAAGGACGCCGAAGCCGCCGATAACGCCGCCCTCGAAGACCTGAGCAGCAAGTTCTCGATCAGCCGCATCCTGTCCAGCTTCAAGGACGATCCCCAGTTTCAGGAACTGGTCTATGGCCTGGCCCTCAAGGTGCTGAACCAGTCGCACCAGGCCATCAGCAACCCAAGTGCCGGCAAGGGCAAGGCAGCACGTGCCAAGAAAGAAGCCGAGGTGTTCGTGATCAGCAAGGATGGCATCAGCGTCACCCTGCCGCTGCGCACACCGCGCTCCAGGCTCAGCGTGGACCGCGAAGCATTCGAGTTCCTGGGGTTCAACTTCGTAGGTGAAGGCGACGAGGCCGAACTGGAAGTGGAAAGCTTTGTGGATAACGCCGGTAATGAACAGCCGTTGAGCCGCAAAAGTGTGATTACTGCGCTGCAGCAGCAGACAGCGTTTGCCGGCTACAGCATTGCCCAGCAGTAACGCGGCAACACCGCTGGACTAAACATCACTTTCAAGAGATAGCACACTGTGGCGAGGGAGCTTGCTCCCTCGCCACAGTCATGGCTGGCTGCAGGTAATGTTTCAGCCAACAGGCGCGATCTGCGCGGCAAACACCTCGCGAAAGCGTTCCATCTCCTGCTGGTTGCCCACTGTCACCCGCACCCATTGCGGCCAGTTCTGCCATACGCGCCCCACCAGCACATTCTGTGCGGCCAGCCGCTCAACCACCTGCTCAGCTGGTTGCTTTACATCGATCATGAAGCAATTGCTCTGGGAAGCCGTGCAGCTAAAGCCCCGGCCTTTGAGCCAGGCGACTGTCTCATCACGCAACCTGGCATTGAGCGCTTTGCGTTGGCCCACCAACGTGGTGTCCTCCAGGCTGGCACGTGCGCCCAATAGGCTGGCAGCGGCCGGGACGTTGTCACCGCCGAACACCGCCAGCCGCTCCAGCAGCGCCGGATGACCGATTGCCAGCCCCAGACGCGCTCCGGCCATGCCGTAGATTTTCGAGAACGTACGCAGCACCAACAGATCGTCGTGGTCGTTGACCCAACTCACACAGCTGGGTGCATCGCAGAAGTCGATATACGCCTCGTCCACCACCAGCACGCTACCTTGGGGTTTGTTCGCCAAGGCTTGGCGGATGGCCTCGGTAGGGGTCAGGGTGCCGGTGGGGTTGTTGGGGTTGCACAGGTACAACATGCCGGCCTGTGGGTCTGCCGCGAGCATGGCCGGTACATCATGGGCATGACCGGCGTCGAGGTTCACTTCATGCACCGGTGCCTTGATCGACTCGGCCGCCTGACGCACAAGTTCATAGGACGGTGTCGCCATGACCAGGCCACGGGTTTGGCTGGTAAACGCCAGCACCGCAAAACGCAGGGCCGCCATCGAGCCGGCAAACACCGCGACGTTTTCTTCGGCAACCCCCTGCTGGTGGGCAAACTGCGCGGCCAAGGCGTACATGTCCGGGTAGGGATAGCGCCCAGACGCTGCAATCGCTCGCTGCATCGCCTCACGGGCGGCGTCTGAAGGGCCGTAGGGGCTTTCGTTGTAGTTGAGCCGTACCTTGTCGGATTGAGCCGGCACCGGGCTGGCAACCGCCCAATCCAGCTGGCCAAGTACAGGTAACGCCGCCCCAAGCGCGAGAAGGGACCTACGGCTGAAGCTGACCATGGTGACTACTCCTTGTCGAAGTGCGAGGGATTCGCACAGGTCGGATATAACGGTATGACGAGAAAGCAGTTGCCTGATTTAGCGTCGGGACGTATCCCTGCACTCAGTACTTTATTGTCAACGCGAGCCCATGCAACACTGCGCTGCCGCGGGCCTGGAACTAGACGTTCTGCCGGGTATGGACTGATGACTAAATGGAAGTGGTGAGCACTTGATACACAGACGAGAAAAAACCGAGCACTTGAAGAGCAATATCAAGTACTTGATCAAAAGTCGTGGCGAAACCCAGCTTTCGTTAAGCAATGCCGCCGGCGTGACCAGGACGACCATCTACAACATCCTGGAAGGCAAGGTCGTCAAAGTGCAACAGTCGACCATTCGCAAGATCTCTGATTTCTTCGGCGTTTCGTACGAAGAAATCGAGACCGTCAACTTTGAAGCCAAGGAAGTCATCGAAAGCAATGTTTCCCCCCTGGGCAACAAGAACCCGGCGGCAGTGCCTGTGCTCAAGGAAAGCCTGCTGATGCAGAACCTGGGCAAGCGCATCGGCGAACTGGCCACGCTTTACCCACTGACTTACTACTTCGGCAACTCCTGCAACTTGATCGGCGTTCGCCTGGAGCATGCGATTCCCGGCATCAATGAGCCGGGGGACTTGCTGATCGTGCAGAAAGGCGCATCGAGCGACGATAAAGAAAAGCTGGTGTACGACCGCGCCACCAAGAAGCTGTTCATCACCCTTGAACCCTGCGGCAACTCAGACCGCTTGTGCGTCATCGGCGATATTCTTGAGGAGCGCTTCAATGACAACCTTTGAAGGCGCCGTGGAAAACAGCAAATACAAGTTGCTGGGCTTTGAAAATGACAAGCGCCTGGCAGTGATCATGGTGATCGCCACGGGCAAGGTCGTCAAAATCAAGCTCAGTGAGGTGCTCAACAGCGAAATGATGGACAACTTCAACAAGCTGGAAATCAAGAACCTCTACAAGAAGTTCTATTCACAAGCAGGAGCACTCACCGCCTACGACATTAACGACCGCAATGAAAACTCGTGGATGATCTACATCATCCTGAACCTGTTGCTGTTCACGTTTTACATCTTCACCAGCATCGCCGCGACCAAACCGATCTACCTGGAATCCATGGGCATCATTGTGACGCCGGGCACTTTTTTGTACCCGCTGACCTTCTTGATTGTGGATCTGCTGAACGAGAACTTCGGCCTGCGCCTGGCCCGGCGAGCCATTATGTTTGCGTTTGCCAGCAATGCGATGATCATCATCCTGTTGTATGGCTCAACGTTCCTGCCGGGGCTGCCGGGCTGGAAACTCGATGGGCCGTATAACGACGTGATCCTGCAAGTGTCGTCGGTGCTGGTGGCCTCTTCGGTGTCGTTCCTGGTCTCGGAGAATATAAACTCCTACCTGCTGTGCAAGATCAAAGAACTGACCAACTCCAGGTACCTGTACCTGCGGATTTTCTTCAGCACCTTCTTTGCGGTGATCATCGACAGTTTTCTGTTCTGCTTTATTGCCTTCTACGGCGCCATGCAGACCAGCGATATCCTGAGCATGATCTATGTGCAGATTGCGATCAAAGTCGGTTTTGCGTTCTTCAACATCCTGCCTGCCTATGGGGCGCGCTCGTTGTTCAAGCGCTACCTGACCACTGCCAACACATGAAACCTATGTGGGAGGGGGCTTGCTCCCGATGGTGGTGGGTCAGCTAAGAATGTATTTGCCTCGACACCGCTATCGGGAGCAAGCCCCCTCCCACATTTGGACTTCATACATCAGGTAGAGCCTGGCGGGCCTTGGATGCGGTTACTTCAGTTGCAACTTGTGCTTCAGGCTCTGCATGACATCCGCCTTGTTTTGCAGGTAGTCATTCAAGCCCCGGGCACGCAGGTTGCACGCATCGCAGTTGCCGCAGCCGGAGCCAATGACGCCGTTGTAGCAGGTCAGCGTCTGCTCGCGCACCAGTTCCAGTTGGTTGTGGTAATCGGCCAGGGCCCAGGTTTCGGCCTTGTTCAGCCACATCAACGGGGTGTCGAGGCTCACGTCGTATTCCATGCCCAGCTTGAGGGCCTGGTTCAATGCCTTGACGAACTCGTCACGGCAATCGGGGTAGCCCGAGAAGTCGGTTTCGCACACACCGGTAATCACGGCCTCGGCCTTGACCTGGTAGGCGTAGATCGCAGCCAGGGTCAAGAACAGGATATTGCGGCCCGGCACGAAAGTGCTCGGCAGGCTTTCGCCTGAGCTGTTAACGGTCGGTACCGGAATGTTGTCACGGGTGAGGCTGCTGATCGCCAGCTCATTGAGCAGCGACACATCCATCACTTTGTGCACGGTGGCGCCCAATTGCTTGGCCAACTTGCGGGCCACTTCGATTTCCGCCACATGGCGCTGACCATAATCGAAGGTGATGCAGTGCACTTCGTCATACTGCTTCAATGCCTGGATCAGGCAGGTGGTCGAGTCCTGCCCGCCACTGAAGACCATCACGGCTTTTTTACTCATTGCATTGCTTCCTGCATTTGTAGAATTGGGATGTAGGAGCGAGGCGGGCGGCTAGCCCTTGCTCACGAAAAACGTCAACGATAACGCAGCGTATCCGGTTTAGCGCAGCGCTCAATAAAAAACCCCGCGCGTCTTTCGAAGGCGGGGCTTTTTTACTGCAAGACCACTCAGTGCGCGTAGGTCAGCAACAGCTCTTTCGGTACCTGGAAATCCAGGGACATCATCACGCTGAGCGCGGTGATGGTGAAGATCGAGAACACGAAGAGCTTGCGCGCCCAGACGGTGTCGTCCACCGCCTTGTAACCGGTCCAGGCCATGTACAACCAGTACATGCCCATGGCGGCGGCTACGGCGAGGTAGCTCATGCCGGCGTAGCCACTGAAGGTCAACATCAAGGTCGCCACGAGGAAGGCCAGGATGTAGAGCAGGATGTGTTTCTTGGCCACCTGGATACCACGCTTGACCGGCAATACCGGAATCGACGCAGCCAGGTAGTCATTGAAGCGGAAAATCGCGATGGCGTAGGAATGCGGCATCTGCCACAGGCTGAACATCACCAGCAGCACCAGCGCGGCCATGTCGAAGCTATTGGTTACAGCCACATAACCAATCACCGGCGGCATCGCCCCCGACAGGCTGCCCACCAGCGTGCCGTGAACCGACTTGCGCTTGAGGTACAGGCTGTAGAGGCCGACATAGATGACAAAACCGATCACGGCAAACAGCGCCGCCAACGGGTTGGCCACCTTGTACAACAACACTACGCCCGCAACACCCAGGATGGTCGCGAAGATCAGCGCCAGCTTCAGGGAAATAAGCCCCTGGACCAGCACTCGATTCTTGGTGCGTTCCATCTTGATGTCGATGTCACGGTCGATGCAGTTGTTGAACACGCATCCGGAAGCAACCACCAGGGACGTACCGATCATCGCAGCCAGGAAGATGGCCAGATCGACATGTCCCTTGGAGGCCAGGAAGAAACCGCCCGCCACAGAAAGCACGTTACCGAAAATGATCCCCGGTTTGGTGATTTGGATAAAGTGCTTAAGCGACATCGGGTCTTACCTCACTTCGCCATCATGTAGGTGTGGATGCTGAACATGATCCACAGCGACAGACCAACCAGCAGAACGATCACCAGGCCTGCGAACACAAACGCGATCACATTCTCGCGCTGCTCTTTGGAGCGATCCAGGTGCAGGAAGTACACCAGGTGCACCAGGACCTGAATCACCGCGAACGCCAGGACGATCATCAAGGTGATCGACTTCGGCAAGGTTGGGTACATCACCAGGCCGAATGGGATCAGGGTCAGGATGACCGACAGGATGAAGCCGATAGCGTAAGACTTTACGCTGCCGTGGCTCGAATCGTGGCTGTCATGGGAGTGTGCATTAGCCATTACAGAGTCCCCATCAAGTAAACGACGGTGAATACGCAGATCCAGACCACGTCCAGGAAGTGCCAGAACAGGCTCAGGCAGCTCAGGCGGGTCTTGTTGGTGTTGGTCAGGCCGTGTTTGTTGACCTGATAGATCATCACCGCCATCCACAGCAAACCTGCGGTTACGTGCAGACCGTGGGTGCCGACCAGCGTGAAGAACGCCGACAGGAAACCGGAACGGCTAGGACCGTAGCCTTCGGAGATCAGCAGGTGGAACTCGTTGATCTCCATGCCGATAAAGCCCAGGCCGAACAGGAAGGTCAGGCCCAGCCAGGTCAGCACGCCCTTCTTGTTGCCTTTGTAGAAGGCCAACAGGGCGAAGCCGTAGGTGATCGAACTGAACAACAGCAAGGCGGTTTCGCCGAGCACGTAAGGCAGTTCGAAGATGTCGTGGCCCGACGGGCCACCCGCTACGTTGTTTACCAGTACCGCGTACACCGCGAAGATCGACGCAAACAAGATGCAGTCGGTCATCAGGTAGAGCCAGAAACCGTAGACGGTTATTGGCCCCGAGTCGTGGTGATGGTCATCGTGCCCATGGTCATCGACATGGGCGTGTCCAGCATTGGTCACTAAGTTCGACATGGTTTAAGCCTGTTCCAACGAGGTTTCTACACGGTTGGCCGGAATCTTCTTCTCGGCTACCAGGCGAGCGTGCTGCTCGGCTTCGATGCGTTCGATCGTTTCGACCGGCACCATGTAGCCTTGATCATCACGGGCAGCGTGAATGATGAAGTAACCGATAGTGCCCACCAGGCTCGCGATTGCCAGCCACCAGATGTGCCAGATCATCGCGAAACCGAACACGGTCAACAGCGCACCCATCACCACGCCAGTGGCGGTGTTGTTTGGCATGTGGATCGGCTCGTAGTGCTTGGGCTTCTGGTACGCAGTACCGTCTTCCTTGGCTTCGGTGAAGGCATCAATGGTGTTCGCAGTCGGGATCACAGCGAAGTTGTAGAACGGTGGTGGCGACGAGGTCGACCATTCCAGGGTGTGGCCGTTCCATGGGTCGCCGGACTCGCACATGTTCTTCTTGCGATCACGCACACTGACGTACAGCTGGATCAACTGGCAGGCGATGCCCACAGCGATCATCACCGCACCGAACATGGCAACGTACAGGTACGGTACCCACTCAGGGTTGGTGGTGGCGTTCAGACGACGGGTCATGCCCATGAAGCCCAGTGCATAGAGCGGCATGAACGCGACGAAGAAGCCCGAGATCCAGAACCAGAATGCAGCCTTGCCCCAGCCTTCGTGCAGCTTGAAGCCGAACGCTTTCGGGAAGTAGAAGCTGAAACCAGCGATGTAGCCGAATACCGCACCACCGATGATCACGTTGTGGAAGTGCGCGATCACGAACAGGCTGTTGTGCAACACGAAGTCAGCACCCGGGATGGCCAGCAGTACGCCGGTCATGCCGCCAATGGCGAAGGTCACCATGAAGCCCAGGGTCCACAGGACCTGGCTGGTCATGCGCAGACGACCGTGGTAGATGGTGAACAGCCAGTTGAATAGCTTCACCCCCGTCGGGATGGAAATCAGCATCGTCGCCAGGCCGAAGAAGGCGTTGACGCTGGCCCCCGAGCCCATGGTGAAGAAGTGGTGCAGCCACACCATGAAGCCCAGTACGGAGATCGCGCCCGATGCGTAGACCATCGAGTGGTGACCGAACAGGCGCTTGCCGGTAAAGGTCGAGATCACTTCGGAGAAGATACCGAACGCTGGCAGGATCAGGATGTACACCTCAGGGTGACCCCATGCCCAGAACAGGTTCACGTACATCATTGGATTGCCACCAAGTTCATTGGTGAAAATGTGGAAATCCAGGTAACGGTCAAGCGACAGCAGCGCCATGGTAGCGGCAAGGATCGGGAACGAAGCCACGATCAGCACGTTTGCCCAGGTGCAGGTCCAGGTGAAGATCGGCATGTCCATCAGTTTCATGCCAGGGGCGCGCATTTTCAGGACGGTGGCCAGGAAGTTGACCCCCGTCAATGTCGTCCCGAGTCCTGATAACTGTAGGGCCCAGATGTAGTAGTCCACACCCACGCCCGGACTGTATTGCAAGCCCGACAATGGCGGATACGCAACCCAACCGGTCTTGGCAAATTCGCCGACGCCCAGGGAAACGTTGATCAGCACCACGCCGGAAACCAGCAGCCAGAAGCTCAGGGAGTTCAGGAACGGGTAGGCAACGTCACGCGCACCAATCTGCAGCGGCAAGGCAAGGTTCATCAAGCCGGTGAAGAATGGCATCGCCATGAAGATGATCATGATCACACCGTGGGCGGTGAAGATCTGGTCATAGTGTTCAGGTGGCAGGTAGCCAGGCGAACCCTCGGTGGCCATGGCCAACTGGGTACGCATCATGATGGCGTCGGCAAAACCACGCAGCAGCATGACCATGGCAACGATGACGTACATGACGCCGATTTTCTTGTGGTCGACCGAGGTCAGCCACTCGGTCCACAGGTAGGACCACTTCTTGAAGTACGTAATACCCGCAACCAGTGCCAGACCACCCAGCGCGATCATGGCGATGGTCACCATCACGATCGGCTCGTGGAATGGGACCGCGTCCCAACTTAATTTACCAAACATCGTTTACTCCTCTGCCCCAGCAGTTGAATGCGCGCCTGTATCAGAACCTTCAACCGCGGCCACTTCTTTCTTCTCGTGCTTGACCGGCTTGCCTGGCTTCATACCTTCGTACTTGTCGACGATTTTCTGAAACAGGTCCGGCTCATACGCGGAGTACAAGGCGACAGGGTTGTTCTGGCTTGGTTTGGTCAGGGCGTCGTATTCAGCTTGATCAAGCTGTTTAGGTGCGGCCTTGACTGCAGCTACCCAGGCGTCGAAATCTTCCTGGCTTGTCGAGATCGCTTTGAATTTCATGCCGGTGAAGCCAGCGCCGCTGTAGTTGGCGGAGATGCCTTCCATTTCAGCTTTCTGGTTGGCGATCAGGTGCAGGCGGGTCTGCATGCCTGCCATCGCGTAGATCTGGCCACCCAGTGCAGGGATGAAGAACGAGTTCATCACGGCGTCGGAGGTGATCCGGAAGTTAAGCGGGGTGTGCTCCGGGAAGCGGATCTCGTTGACGGTGGCGATACCCAGGTCCGGGTAGATGAACAGCCACTTCCAATCCAGCGCGACCACTTGGATGTTCACAGGCTTCACGTCGGATTCCAGTGGACGGTACGGGTCCAGAGCGTGGGTCGACTTATAGGTGATGTAACCCAGGGCGATAATGATGAGGATCGGGACCAGCCACACCGCGATTTCGATCTTGGTGGAGTGCGACCACTTCGGCGCGTAGGTGGCGCTGGTGTTGGACGCGCGGTATTTCCAGGCGAAGGCGAAGGTCATCACGATCACAGGAACCACAACCAGCAACATCAGCAGGGTAGCGGTGATGATCAGGTTTCGTTCATCCAGACCGACCTGTCCTTTTGGGTCGAGCAAGGTCCACTTGCAGCCTCCCAGCATTAAAAACATGCCAAGCAGCGGCAAAAAGCCTAGTAATCGGGGGTACCTGTTTTTACTCATCTCACGACCTCTAAAGCAGCTTGCGCAATGCAGTTGGGTTTTGATCGCCAACACTTCACCCTGCCAAGGGTTGGCATTTCTCTTCGATTGAATAAGAGCCTGCCCGACACGTCATAACTGTACGTTTCACGGACCTGCAGTGAGTTCTTATTCGATTTCGTGGCTAAAGGCCTTGTTACAGACCAATTCCATTTGGTGCGGATAGTTGAAAGGCTGCCGGAACCTGGGGTCGCACAGAGCCTTCCATCTGCTCCTCGACCGCTCCAATGCTCAAATATTGAACAGCACCGGACATTCAGTGCGGGCGATTGTAGTTAGCTAGCGATGTATAAACCATGTCTTATAAAGAAATAATTTTTATCGATTCCAGCAACAATCCTTCACCAAAGTTGCAAAGATTCGCGATCTTATCGCGTTCGATTCTCAACAAAAACCACAAAAATTGCCGTGTTATTGGGCAGATTGCCACTTCCCTTACAGCCTGTAAGGGCATGACCAATGGATGCAAGTGCCCATAAACCAAGGGATTCGCAGATCCATCAAGCTCTCCAGACTCGCGCCCGTCACGGCACGGCCAGGCCCACGAACTGACAGCACAATTTGTGCGCCGGGTGCAAATTTAAGGGTCGATTCGGCGGGTCAGAAACGTCCTGCGACAGCGTCCGTGTGACAACATGTCGCACGCTGCGCGCACCTTAAGTTGCCCCTCGTCACAGCGCTTTCACAAATCCCTACAAACCAAAACGCTCCGGCCTACTCAAGAAGGCCGGAGCGTTTTGTCGCTGCGAGGGGTCAGGCTTTGGGATGACGGTTGCGGTAGATACACAGGGGTACCAGGACCACTGTCAGCACGAACGCCACCAGCGCCCATTGGGCCAGGGACAGGCCGAGGATCGGCGGGTAAGGGGTGCTGCAGAAACCATCGACCTGGAACCCCAGGGGAAACACTTTGGCCAGGGGCAGATCATCGACGATCGGTTGCAACACATCGATGCCGCAGCTGACCTGAGGAAAGAACTGGGTGTACACATGGTGGCCGGCGGCGGCCACGCCGCCCAAGGCGCTGAGCACCACCAACCCTTCAAAGAAGGTCACCGCGCCTTTGGTGCGCATGGCGGCACCGATAAACGCGAAGACCGCAATCAGCAGCAAGGCATAGCGTTGCAGGATACACAGCGGGCACGGCGCTTCGCCCAGCACCACTTGCATGTACAGCGCGCCGCCAATCAGCGCCAGGCAGATAATGCCCAGCAACACCAGAAAGCGCCGCTCCCTGCCCAAACGCATGTCGTCAATCATCCCCGTCTTTCCCTTTCTCTGATTATGGTTGTGCCTGATGGCAACAAGTTTACACACAGGCAGTGGTTAAAACAGAGAGGGGTTAACAGCGGATTAATCATGGTAAATGTAGTGATTATGCGGACGCCACCGCGGGCAAGCCCGGCTCCCACAGAGAACGCATTCCAATGTGGGAGCCGGGCTTGCCCGGGATGATGCCGATACGGTCAATGGGCTAAAATCTATTCAAGCGCCGCCGCCGGGCCGAAGAACTCATAGCGAGCCTGCTTATCCGGCACACCCAGGGCCTTGAGGTGACGCTTGATCGCCGCCATGAAGCCCTTGGGCCCCAGGAAGTACGCATCGATATCACGGTCTTCGGGCAACCAGGCCGCCAGTTGCTCCTGATTGAGCATCCCGATCTTGTCCGCCGCCGGGCTGATACCGTCATCCTCGGCGTAGCAGTAGAAGCGCTTGAGCTGCGGGTGCTTGGCCGCCAGGGTGTCCACCCAATCACGGAACGCATGCACCCCGCCATTACGCGCACAGTGAATAAAGTGCACCGGCCGCTCGCTCGCCAGGGCTGCTTCGAGCATCGGCAGGGTTGGCGTAATGCCCACCCCGCCGCTGATCAGCACCAGCGGCTTATCGCTGGCAGCCAGGGTGAACTCGCCCGACGGTGGAAACAGGTCAACCGTCGCGCCAACGTGCATCTGGTCATGCAGGTAGTTGGACACTCGCCCGCCGGCTTCGCGCTTGACGCTGATGCGGTACATGCCGGTATCGGTGAGGGCCGACAGGGAATAGTTGCGACGCACCTCTTCGCCGTCGAGGACCAACTTCAGGCCGATGTACTGGCCGGGCTCGGCAGCCAGGATCGGGCCATTGTCCACTGGGGCAAAATAGAAGGAGATGATCTCGTCACTCTCCTCCACGCGCTTGACCAACAGGAATGGTCGCGCCCCCCGCCAGCCGCCGGGCGCCTGGGCTTTTTCGTCGTAGATGGCCGCTTCGGCACCGATCAAAATGTCCGCCAACTGGCCGTAGGCCGCGCCCCAGGCACTCATCACCTCAGGGGTGGCAATCTCGCTGCCCAGCACTTCGGAAATAGCCCGCAGCAAGCAGGCACCCACAATCGGGTAATGCTCCGGCAGGATCTGCAAGGCCACGTGCTTGTTGATGATCTTGGCCACCAGGTCACCCAACTGGTCCAACTGGTCGATATGCCGCGCATACATCAGCACGCCATTGGCCAAGGCCCGGGGCTGGTCGCCGCTGGCCTGGTGGGCCTGGTTGAACAGCGGGCGGACTTCGGGATACTCGGACAGCATCATGCGGTAGAAGTGGGTAATCAGTGCTTCGCCGCCGCTTTCCAGCAGGGGCACAGTGGATTTGACGATGGCACGGTCTTGGGCACTTAGCATGGCAGACTCCTGGGTCTTTTTACTCATTACCTTTAGGTAGTCAGTATTCGTGCCAACTAATAAATCCTTAATTTTCAACATCTTAAATATTTTGTAGTCAATATGACTTCTTACGCTTTATAGTCATATCGACTACAAGGAGTCATTATGACTGCAAAATCGCTGCTCACCGCCCTGCTGCCGCTGGTCGCCGACCTGTCCCGCGAATTGCCCGAAGGCGAGCGCTACCGCCGCCTGCTGCAAGCCATGCGCGCCCTGCTGCCGTGTGATGCCGCAGCGTTGCTGCGCCTGGATGGCGAATGGCTGGTGCCACTGGCGGTGGATGGCTTGAGCGCCGATACCCTGGGCCGCCGTTTCAAGATCAGCGAACACCCGCGCTTTGAAATATTGCTCAGCAGCCCCGGCCCTACCCGCTTCGACAGCGACAGCCAATTGCCCGACCCCTATGACGGCTTGGTCGCTGGCTTGCACGGCCACCTTGAAGTCCACGACTGCATGGGCTGCCCGCTGTTTATCGACGACCAGCCCTGGGGCCTGCTGACCCTTGACGCCCTCGACAACGAACGCTTTGAACGGGTCGAACTGGACGCGCTGCAAGCCTTCGCCAGCCTGGCCGCGGCCACGGTCAATGTGGCTGAACGCATTGAGCGCCTGGCGCTACGGGCCGAGGACGAGCACCAGCGCGCCGAAATCTATCGCCAGGCCAGCGGTCAGCAGCACAAGGAAATGATCGGCCAGAGCAAAGCGCACAAACGGCTGGTCGAGGAAATCAAGCTGGTGGGCGGCAGCGACCTGACCGTGCTGATCACCGGCGAAACCGGGGTCGGCAAGGAACTGGTGGCCCAGGCGATCCATGCCGCGTCATCGCGTGCCGACAAGCCGATGATCAGCCTCAATTGCGCCGCGCTACCGGAAACCCTGGTAGAGAGCGAGCTGTTCGGCCATGTGCGCGGTGCTTTCACCGGCGCGTTGAATGAGCGACGGGGCAAATTCGAACTGGCCAACGGCGGCACGTTGTTTCTGGACGAAGTGGGTGAACTGTCATTGAGCGTGCAGGCCAAGCTGCTGCGCGTATTGCAAAGCGGCCAGTTGCAGCGCCTGGGCTCGGACAAGGAACACCAGGTGGACGTGCGCCTGATTGCCGCCACCAACCGCGACCTTGCCGAAGAGGTGCGCAATAGCCGCTACCGCGCCGATTTCTACCATCGCCTGAGCGTGTACCCGCTGCAAGTGCCGGCGCTGCGTGAGCGCGGACGGGATGTGCTGCTATTGGCAGGCTTTTTCCTCGAACAGAACCGGTCGCGCATGGGCCTGGGTAGCTTGCGCCTGACCAGTGACGCCCAGGCGGCGCTGCTGGCTTACAACTGGCCGGGCAATGTGCGCGAACTGGAACACCTGATCGGACGTAGCGCGCTCAAAGCCTTGGGCAACTGTCGCGAACGCCCGAAGATTCTCAGCCTGAGCGCCCAGGACCTGGACTTGCCTGACGTCAGTGCAGCGGTGATTGATGTACCAGTGCAAGCCGCGCCCATCGCCACTGGCGACCTGCGCCAGGCCACCGAGCACTATCAGCGTCAGATCATCAGCGCCTGTCTGGAGCGTCATCAGCACAACTGGGCCGGCGCCGCCCGCGAACTGGGCCTGGACCGCGCCAACCTTGGGCGCATGGCAAAGCGCCTGGGCCTGAAATAGACCAGGCAACTCGGTTAAATGTGTTTCGCTTGGAAAACCGGGTTTACCGGTTTGGGTTTACGAAACACCAATACATTCCCCAACATCACCAGCACCAGCCCCACCAACGCCGGCGCCGTCCACTGGTAGCCCTCGGCGAATGCAGACACATTCAACGCCACCACCGGAAACAGCACGGTGCAATATGCCGCTTTTTCCGGCCCCATGCGGCCGACCAGGGTGAGGTAGGCGGTAAACCCAATCACCGAGCCCGGGATCACCAGGTACCACAGCGCACCGATATACCGTGCGCTCCAGTCCATCTCGAAGGGAATGCCACGCACTGCGCAATAGGTCGCCAACATGGCTGCCCCATAGGCCATGCCCCAGGCATTGGTGGTCAACGGTTTGAGCCCGGCCTTCTGTTGCAGGCTCGACAGCATATTGCCCGCCGAAAAACACAGCGTTCCCAGCAGCGCCAGGCCCAGCCCGAGTAAGGTCTGCGGGCTGGCGGTATGCCCGGCCAGTTCCGGCCAGAACAGAAAGCCCAGGCCCAGCAGCCCCAGCGCGCCGCCCGTCAATACGTTACGTGCAACCCGCTGGCCGAAAAACACCCGGGCATTCAGGGCATTCCACAAGGTCGCCGTGGAAAACACCACGGCGACCAGGCCACTGGGGATCCACTGGCTGGCGGTGAGAAAGCACATGAAGTTGACGCAGAAAAGGCACAGCCCTTGGGCCAGGCAAATCAGGTGCCCGCGGCGGTTCATCACCTGCAATTTGCGGCTGAGCAGCAACAGCGCGAACAGCACCAGCGCCGCCAGGCCGAAGCGATAGACAATCGACACGGGAATCGCCACCACGCCCAGTTGCCATTTGAGCGCGATCCAGGTGGTACCCCAAATCAGCACCGTGAGTAAGTACAAGAAGAGGTTCATAGCAGGCTCCGACGATTGAGCCACAGTGTTGCGGTTAATCGCCCTGAGGTTCTTGCACATTCTTGCGCTTTTGTCGGGTGACGGGCTCACAGCGCTCGCCGCCGGGAGTAGGATGCAAGGCGTCGGAGAACACACCATGCCAGAGCTGGAATCGCTGCACGTCTTTCAATCCCTCAACCGCTCGCCCCACGCACGCCTGGAAGCCTGCGCCGAGCTCGGTGACGGTTTGTCTGCGGCCGTGTGGAGCAACCACCACGATGCCCAGGACTATCAGGCGCCCAGCCATCACACCTTGTCCTGCTATATCGGCGGCGGCACTGGCACCTTTCGTCGCGACCGACCGGGTACCAAGGGCGGCCCCGACAAATTGTGCATTCTGCCGGCCGAGCACCAGTCGGCGTGGGTGATCAATGGCGAGATTCGCCTAGCCCACGTGTATTTTAGCCCGGAGCAATTTGCCCTCGGCTGCGTCACCCTGCTGGACCGCGAGCCGCGGGAATTGCAGTTGCGTGAGACGACCTTCCTTGAAGACGCCCGCCAGGCCCGGCGCTTTCACCAGCTGATTAGCCTCAACTGGCTCGAACCCGCAGAGCGCTTGCTGACCAGCAGCCTGGCCCATGAGTTGCTCAGCCACACCCTGCTCAACCAGGTCGGCGTACGCGAGGGCCTGCGCCTCAAAGGCGGGCTGGCGGCGCACCAACGGCGGCGTCTGGTGGAGTACATCGACCACCATGTCGAAGACCCCATCAGCCTCGGCCAGTTGGCATCGATGTGCGCGCTGTCGGAATACCATTTCGCCCGGATGTTCCGTCAGAGTTTCGGCGTGCCGCCCCATCAATACCTGCTGGCACGCCGTCTGGCGCGGGCGCAGACCCTGCTGCGCAGCAGCACGCTGCCCCTGGGTGAGGTGGCTTTGAGGTGCGGTTTTTCCAGCGCCAGCCATTTCAACCAGCGCTTTCGCCAAGCCTTGGGGGCCACCCCGGGCGAATACCGCCAGGCATTACGCGCCTAGGCCATCAAGCCCAGCGTCGTCGCCTTGGCCACCGCCTGTGGCGTGAAGATTGCGCATGAATGGGGTGGATAGGGCGTTATCAGAAGAGTCGATGAACGCCGCACAACTGTTGCGTAATTGGTAACAGTCCTTGTCCTGAACTGCTATTACTCATTTTGTTACAAGCGACTATTCTTACCTCGCTTTCAGGGCAAATGGCCCGCTCCCTGCTGGGGGAGAACAGCAGATTTACAACGGATTGATCCCGTATTCAGTCTGTTACCGGTGTTCACTGACGTTGATTTGTCGCTCCTTGATCCAACGTCTTACTTCGGCCGCTGCTTATGCAGCGGCCTTTTTTATGCCTGAAATAAAAAGGGGCGTCATCGACGCCCCGCGAGATTCAGTGATGTTCCGGCAATGATCAGAGGCTGAACTTCTGCAAGTTGGCCATCATCTCCTTCAATGCCTCGATATTGTCCTTGGGATGTGCAGCACCTTCGAAATCACAGATCTGCTGCCAATGCGCCGCCACTTCGTCCGGCGAGAAGCCCGCTTCGGGATCAAACCCCACCCCCAGGCTGCGCTCCCAACGGGTCTTGCCGATCCAGCCGCCACCCACTTCGAACAACCCTGAAGTTTCCTGGCAGGCTTCACTGCCCAAATACACCACCAACGGGCTGACCAGTTCCGGCTTGAGCCGCTCGAATACCTGGGGCGGGATCAGCCCTTCGGTCATGCGCGTACCTCCGGTAGGGGCGATGGCGTTGACCAGGATATTGTTCTTGCGCCCTTCCAGCGCCAGGGTGCGGGTCAACCCATACAGGCCCAGCTTGGCCATGCCGTAGTTTGACTGGCCGAAGTTGCCGTAGATGCCTGACGTGGAGGCGGTGAAGATCACCCGACCATAACCTTGCTCGCGCAGATGGGGCCAGGCGGCACGCGTAACCTTGTAGGCGCCTTCGACGTGCACCCGGTAAACCAGATCCCAGTCGCTGTCGTCCATCTTGTGGAAAGTCTTGTCGCGCAGGATCCCGGCGTTGTTGACTACCACGTCGATCCGGCCGAAGACATCCAGAGCGTTCTGTACGATCTTGTCACCGTCGGTGACCGAATCATGGTTGGCCTCGGCAATGCCGCCTGCCGCGCGAATCTCTGCTACCACCCGGTCGGCCGCCGAGGCGTTGGCGCCCTCGCCCTGGGTGGAGCCACCCAGGTCATTGACCAGCACTTTGGCTCCGTGCCTGGCGAACAGCAGTGCATGAGCACGGCCCAGGCCACCGCCGGCACCGGTGACGATCACGACCTTATCCTGGAACTGCACTGATTCACTCATACCGAACTCCGCTGGCGACAATGGGAATAGGCAGAGTGTCACGCACAGCGCCTTTGGTCACAATAAAGACGGCCGAGGCTGAATGGTGCTCGATAAGGCAGCAGGATGATACCCGCTGGAGAAGCCAGGCTCAGGAATAGACCGCTTGCGGCGAAGGCTGGCCGATGCGATCACGAAAGGCCTGGTAATGCCTGAGCACCTGCACCGGCGCCTCGATCTGCGGGTAATGGCCGATATCGGCCAGCAATACCGTGTCGGCGTGGGGCACCAGTTGCTCAAAGCGCTCGACCATATGGCCGCCGGAAATCGGGTCCACCTCGCCGTCGATCACCCGCATCGGCACGCTGCCGTGCTGCATGGCGGCCACCCAGCGATCACGCAGGCGTCGACGCTGGGGAATGTAGGCGATCAGTTTGTGCAGGATACGCGGCCCGTCGTTGCAACTGATCAGACTCCAGAAATCATCCAGAGCGCTTTCACTGGGCCGCGTTCGCGGGCCGAATATCTGGCTGAAACTGCTGGCCAGGGCATTGCGCCCATAAGCCCGGCCGATCATCCAGCCCAACGGGCTGAGCAATAACTTTTGCACCAGGGTGGGACGGTGGGTTTCCGGGAACAGCCCGCCGTTGAGAAATACGCAACTGGCCATCTGGAAGCGGCCTTCGTAATGCCGGGCAAGTAACTCCTGGGCGACACTGTCGCCATAGTCATGGGCCAACACATGCACCGGCTGCTCCACTCCCAGGTGTTCAAGCAACGCCTGTTGCAAGTCGGCTTGCTCCAACAGGCAATAGTCGTGGTTCAGGGGCTTGGCCGAGTCACCAAAACCGAGCATGTCGCAGGCAATCACCAGATTGCGCTGGGCCAGGGGCTGCCACAGGTAATGCCAATCCCAACTGGCGGTGGGGAAGCCATGAATAAGCAGCAGAGGCGTGCCCTGCCCGGCCACCCAGTAACGCAGGGTACGGCCACGAAAGACGAAGTCCTGGCCGCGTTTGCGCCAGGCTCTGAGCGGTATCTCGGCGAGTGGCATCAGCTTTTATACCCGGGGTTCTGGTGGTCCAATTTGCGCAGCAGCGCCGGCCAGGCCAGCGCACCTCCCATACCTTGGGCGCTTTTTGTGACAGCCGCCACCATCGCCTTGGCGCCAGCCAGGATTTGCGGCTCGATGGCAATCAGCTGCGCTGCGCCGTTTTGCGCCAGCACCTGGATCTCGCAGGCGCGCTGGAAGGTGAACATCATCAGGAAGGTATCGGCGATAGTGCCAGCACAGGTCAGCAAGCCGTGGTTATGCAGCATGAGGAAATTGTTTTGCCCCAGGTCCGCCTGCAAACGGGCTTTTTCCTCGTGGTTCAGCGCTACGCCTTCGTAGGCGTGATAGCCGAGGCTGGACAGCACAAACAGCGACTGCTGACTGATGGGCAATACGCCTTGCTTTTGTGCGCAAACCGCCACACCGGCAGCGGTGTGGGTATGCAACACGCAGGTCACGTCATGACGCACTTCGTGGATGGCGCTGTGGATGGTATAGCCCGCGGGGTTGATCTCGTAGGGGCTGTCCATTTGCTTGTTGCCGGCCTGGTCAACCTTGACCAGGCTTGAGGCCGTGATTTCGTGGAACATCAGCCCATAAGGGTTGATCAGGAAATCTTCCGTGCCCGGCACCTTGGCGGAAATATGCGTGAAGATCAGATCATCCCAACCATGCATCGCCACCAGGCGATAACAGGCCGCCAGGTCAACGCGGGTTTGCCATTCGGCAGCACTGACCTGGGCTTTGATGTTTTCTGGCGATGATGCAGGGGCTAGGCTCACGGCAACGTCCTCCTTGGCGCACTTGTTATTGTGTCTAAGTGAGAGCCAGTCTAGTCAGACGCCGTGGCACAAGGAGTTGCCTTCGCAGCCAGCTTGATGACTGAGCGAGTCAGCCAAGAGAATAGTACAACGGCCGCCCCTTCGCTCAACCGCGCAGCGCGACGACCAGTTCAGCCAGCCAAGGCTCGGCGTCGGCTTCCGGGGTCACGCTTTCGCTGGCGTCCAGGCGCAGCATCGGCAGCACTTCACGCACGCCCAACTCGCCGAACAGTTCGCGTATTTGCTCGCCGCCACCGCAGAACGTATCGCCATAGCTGGCGTCACCCAGGCCGATGACCGCGCCCGGCAGCCCGCGCCAGGCGGCGGGGAGTTGGTCGCGAATGCTTGAGTACAGCAGTTGCAGATTATCGGGCAACTCGCCCATGCCGGTGGTCGAGGTCACCGCAAGGAACGCATCGGGAGCAAACGCCTGCACCTCGCCCAGGCTGGCGCGAGGGTTGTGCCAGGCTTCAAAACCGGCGTCCTTGAGGATTTTTTCCGCATGGCGAGCGACTTCTTCAGCCGTACCGTAGACCGAGCCGGAAAGGATGGCGACTTTCATCAATCTGATCCTGTAGTTGAGTCAAAGCCTGGGATATTAGCAGTCTGTGCCGATAATTCAGCGCGCAGCGTGCAAGAATCAAGACTTGCCTTAAACTTGCACCGTCAAACACAAGCCATGGACCGCTCAATGATTAACGCCAAGCTGCTGCAAATGGTCGTCAATGCCTCAAACGATGGGATCGTCGTTGCCGAGCGTGAGGGCAAGGACAAACCGCTGATCTACGTCAACCCTGCGTTCGAACGCCTGACCGGCTACACCCTGGACGAGATCCTTTATCAGGACTGCCGCTTCCTCCAGTCCGGTGACCGTGACCAGCCGGCACTGATGGCCATTCGTGAAGCCCTCGACAACGGCGGCGCATGTCGCGAGATCCTGCGTAACTACCGCAAGGACGGCACTCACTTCTGGAATGAGCTGTCACTTTCGACGGTGTACAACGAGGCGGACAGGCAAACGTATTTCGTCGGTGTGCAAAAAGACGTCACCACTCAAGTCAAGGCGCAGCAACGCGTCGCCCAGTTGGAAACGCAGTTGGCCGAGCTTAAAAACGAGCTCGCGGCGCTCAAGGCGACGAGTGGAATTAACAAACTGTAAAAAACCCAGTCTTTAGAGCGATAATGGCTTTTTAATGCCTCAGCCTTGAGCTAGATCAATGCACCGCGACACGCTTTTGACGCAGGACGAACTGGACTTTATCCAGGACATGCAGCACAACCCGCAGCTCAATCTGCGGGATGCGTGGTCGAGCCTGACGGTTAATGGCGGCGCGCAGATTCGTGATTTGCTCACGCGGCTGGCCGCTCACGACCAAGTCACCATCCAGGCCCAGTTCGACAACCAGCAGCTCACCTTCCCCCTGCGCTTGGTGGAAGATGAGTTTCATGCGGTGCATCTGCGCCTGGGCGTGCCGAGCATTTTCGAAGACGGGCCGATGATCCGCCCGTGGCGCCTGGCCCTTGAAGCGCCCGTGGCGTTGGAAAACGTCAAGGGCTACCCCAGTGCATTGTGGGTGCACGAAGTATCATTCAAGGGTGTACTGGTAGAAGTGCGCGGCCGGGCGAAACCGCCCAAGACCTTTTCCCTGTGGTTCAGCCCTTCCGGCTACGAACGTATCGCGCTTCGCGGCACGCTGGAGCGGGAAACTGCCCGAGGCCTGTTCGCTTACCGCCTGAGCCAGAGTGATGCAGATGAGACCGAGCGCCTGCGCCAGTTCATTCTGCACCAGCACCGCCTGGTTCATCCCCACGTGCACGCCTGAGTTCAGGTATCCAGGTGACCACTGAGAAACTGCTGCAAGCGGCGCTGCATCAAACGTCCGTCATTGCCCAGGCAACCTATCGATGAGCCTGCCAGGCTGTGCTCGGCGAGGTCCGAGGCATCGCCAGCCAACAGCAACGGGCAATTGAGCGTCAATGCCAGGCGACTGAGCCGCGAAGGCAGTTCTGCACCGGGAGAATGGTTGGAAAACAGCACCAGGGCTTGTGGCCGAGTTCTCTCGCAGACCAGCGTCAACTCATCGAGCGGTTGGCCAACACCCAGGACTTTTACCGCGAGCTTGTCGCTGGATATCAATAAACCCGCGACCAATAGTTCCAGCTCACGACACTCGCCGGCAATGGCGGCCAGCAACACCCTCGGTGCCGGTGAAGCACACGCCAATTGCAGCCGTTGAGCGGTGCGCGAACGCAGGAAGTTGTCGAAAAACAGCCATTCGCTGGCTTGGCCAAAACGCCCCTGGTGACGCAGCAGTTGCTGCCAGAGGGGCATCATGATGTCCTGAAATACGACGGTGGTTGAATAAGCGCTGAAGATTTGTCCGTACAACTGCCCCAGTTCACGATCATCAAAAGCGCTGATGGCCACCCGCAGTTGCGCCTGCCACTGCTGCCATTCCAGTTCGATATCGCTGCGTGACGCCGTGGCCAGCTCGCCGGGCCGTTGATCACGCGCCAGGATCTTGCCCACTTTGCTCACCGCTACGCCGCGTTCGATCCAGTCAAGAATGCGATGAACCGTGTCGATATCGATGCTTGAGTACAGCCGATGCCCACTTTCGGTGCGAACGGGCCGAATCAAGCCATAGCGACGCTCCCAGGCACGTAAAGTCACCGGGTTAACGCCTGTAAGTCTTGCCACTTCACGAATTGGAAACAGCACTTCGGCGTCAGCGTGACTATCAGGTGATGCTTCAAGAGACGGAGCAATGATTTGGGGCATCAGCTGTCAGCAATATCCATATAGATTTGTATCTTATTTAACGCCCATTGATGCCCATGATTCAAGATCTACGGCGATCCATCCGAAGTTTCTGGCGTATTTCGGCAAAACAGGAATAATCCTTGCCTGTTTTTTACGTCGCTGCAGCACCCCGCAGCCTCGTTCGTGCGCCGCTTACCCGGCCCCGCGCACTCGATACCTGGAGATACACCATGTCTACCTCACCCGTCACGTTGATGGTTGCGCGCCGCGTCGCCAAAGGTCGCTACGAAGAATTGATGGCTTGGCTGCGCGAAGGCGAGCAATTGGCCACTGACTTCCCGGGTTACCTGGGTTCCGGCGTACTCGCCCCGCCACCCCATGATGATGAGTTCCAGATCATCTTCCGCTTCGCCGATGAGAAAACCCTGCACGCCTGGGAATTTTCCGCCTCGCGCAGCGCCTGGCTGAGTCGCGGAAGCGAGCTGTTTGCCAACCCTTGCGAGCGTCGTGTCAGCGGTATCGATGGCTGGTTTGGTGCCGTAGGGGCACGCCCGCCGCGCTGGAAACAGGCGGTCGCGATTTGGCTGGCGTTCTTCCCGGTGTCATTGTTGTTCAACTTCGGTCTCGGCCCGCTGCTTGGCGAGTTGGACCTGTTCAGCCGTGTACTGGTCAGCACCGCCGCCCTGACGCCGCTGATGGTTTACCTCTTTATTCCGCTCTCGACGCATCTGTTGGCGAACTGGCTGCACCCCTCGCCACCGCGCAAAGTCACCGAAGCCGCCGTATGAGCACAGGGGCCGGGTCGCTGGTATAGTTTGCGTCTGCCAGCGACTTGAGCCTCCCATGATTGCAACCCACGCACCGATCCTGATCACCGGTGCCGGCCAGCGCGTCGGCCTGCATTGTGCTGAGCGCCTGTTGGATGATGGCTACTCGGTGATTTTCAGTTACCGCAGCGAACGCCCAGGTGTGCAGGCGCTACGTGAACGAGGGGCCATCGGCGTATTTGCCGACTTTTCCAGCGAAGCCGGGATTCTTGCCTTCATCGCGCAGCTGCAAACCCATACCCAAAGCCTGCGTGCGATCATCCACAATGCTTCGGCCTGGGTCGCAGAAACACCGGGCGACGAAAGCCGCGCGTTTATCGATATGTTCAGCGTACACATGCTTGCGCCGTACCTGATCAACCTGCATTGTTCACCCTTGCTGCAACGCTCGACACCTGCCGATATCGTGCACATCAGCGATGACGTGGTGCGCAAGGGCAGCCGTCAGCACATCGCCTATTGCGCCACCAAGGCCGGCCTCGACAGCCTCACGCTATCGTTTGCCGCGCAGTTCGCGCCGCTGATCAAGGTCAACGGTATCGCGCCGGCCATGGTGATGTTCAACGAAGGCGACGACGCGGCCTATCGCGCCAAGGTCCTGGCCAAGTCGGCCCTGGGCATCGAGCCCGGGCCTGAGGTGATCTACCAGAGCGTGCGTTACCTGCTGGACAACCCCTATGTCACCGGTACCACCCTGACCGTCAACGGCGGGCGGCATATCAAGTAAGCCGTTTGCGAGGATGTTGTATGACCCTTTCCCTGCCCCACCACTACCGCGAAATCCTCAAGGGCCTGGGCGAAGACCCAGAGCGCGAGGGCCTGCTCGACACGCCCAAGCGTGCCGCCAAGGCCATGCAGTACCTGTGTCATGGCTACGCGCAGAACCTGGAAGAAATCGTCAACGGCGCGCTGTTCGCCTCCGACAATGACGAGATGGTGATCCTCAAGGACATCGAGTTGTACTCGTTGTGCGAGCATCACCTGCTGCCCTTTATCGGCAAGGCGCACGTGGCCTATATTCCGACCGGCAAGGTGCTGGGCCTGTCTAAACTGGCGCGCATCGTCGACATGTTTGCCCGGCGCCTGCAGATCCAGGAAAACCTTACGCGGCAAATCGCCGACGCCATCCAGGACGTGACCCAGGCCGCCGGCGTGGCGGTGGTGATCGAAGCCAAGCACATGTGCATGATGATGCGCGGCGTAGAGAAACAGAATTCAACCATGAACACCTCAGTGATGCTCGGCGCCTTCCGCGAATCGAACACCACGCGCATGGAGTTCCTGCAATTGATTGGACGGAGCAAGTAGCAATGCCACAACTTCAACCAGGCATGGCGCGCATCCGGGTCAAAGACCTGTGCCTGCGCACTTTTATTGGCATCAACGAGGACGAAATCCTCAACAAGCAGGATGTGCTGATCAACCTGACCATCCTGTATGCCGCCCAGGACGCCGTGCGCGACAACGATATCGACCACGCTTTGAACTACCGCACCATCACCAAGGCGATCATCGCCCATGTGGAAGGCAACCGCTTCGCCCTGCTGGAGCGCCTGACCCAGGAATTGCTGGACCTGGTGATGAGCAACGAATCGGTGTTGTACGCCGAGGTGGAAGTCGACAAGCCCCACGCGCTGCGCTTTGCCGAGTCGGTTTCGATCACTCTAGCCGCCAGCCGCTGATACTAAGTGAGCCCTATGAACGACCAACAACGCCTCGAACTTGAAGCCGCCGCCTTTCGCCGATTGGTGGCCCATCTGGATAGCCGCAAGGATGTGCAGAATATCGACCTGATGAACCTGGCCGGCTTTTGCCGCAACTGCCTGTCCAAGTGGTACAAGGCCGAGGCCGATGAGCGCCAGATCGAGGTCAGCCTCGATGACGCCCGTGAAGTGGTGTACGGCATGCCGTACGCCGAGTGGAAAGCCCAATACCAGCAAGAAGCCAACGCCGACCAACAGGCCGCGTTCGCCAAAGGAAAACCCCATGACTGATCTGAACACCCTGCGCGCCAGCCTCAACAGTGGCGAACACGTCTTTGCCGACACCCTGGCCTTTATCGCCGACGGTTACGACTACCAGCCACAAGCGTTCACCAATGGCGATGTGGAAAACGCTGCTGGGCAGAACGAAGGTTCGTGCAAGACCCTGGGTTTGGCGTTGCTGGAAGGCTTGAGCGATCAGGAAGCGTTGCTGGCGTTTGGCGAGCATTACCGGTCGGTGGTGGCGACGCCTGAGGGCAGTGACCATGGCAATATTCGGGCGTTGATTGCCCATGGGTTGGATGGGGTAAAATTTGCCGCGCAGCCCCTGGCTCGCAAATCCTGAGTCAAATACATATCCAAATGTGGGAGGGGGCTTGCTCCCGATAGCAGGTTTCAGCCAAGTATTAGTTGGCTGACACACCGCTATCGGGAGCAAGCCCCCTCCCACATTTTTTTGCAGCGTTGTTTAGAACGAAGCGTCCTTCAAACCATCGAGGTAGCGCTCGGCATCCAGGGCCGCCATGCAACCGGCGCCGGCCGAGGTGATGGCCTGGCGGTAGACGTGGTCAGCCACGTCGCCGGCAGCGAAAATGCCTTCGATGTTGGTCGCGGTAGCATTGCCTTCGCGGCCGCCCTGCACCACCAGGTAGCCATCTTTGGCTTCCAGCACGCCTTCGAACAGCGAGGTGTTCGGGGTGTGGCCGATGGCGATGAATACACCGTCGACTTTCAATTCGTCGAAGCTGCCATCGTTGTTCTTCAGGCGCGCACCGGTCACGCCCATGTTGTCGCCCAGGACTTCATCCAGGGTGGCGTTGAGCTTGAGGATGATCTTGCCTTCTGCCACACGGGCATGCAGCTTGTCGATCAGGATCTTCTCGGCGCGGAAGGTCTCGCGACGGTGAACCAGGGTCACAGTGCTGGCGATGTTGGCCAGGTACAGCGCCTCCTCCACAGCGGTGTTACCACCACCGACCACAGCGACCGGCTTGTTGCGGTAGAAGAAACCGTCGCAGGTAGCGCAGGCCGAAACCCCCTTGCCCATGAACGCTTCTTCCGATGGCAGGCCCAGGTAACGAGCACTGGCACCGGTGGCGATGATCAGGGCGTCACAAGTGTAGACGCCACTGTCGCCGGTCAGGCTGTAAGGCTTCTTGGAGAAGTCGACCTTGTTGATGTGATCAAACACGATCTCGGTTTCAAAGCGCTCGGCGTGCTCTTTCATACGCTCCATCAGCACCGGGCCGGTCAGTCCGTGGACATCGCCCGGCCAGTTGTCGACTTCGGTGGTGGTGGTCAACTGACCGCCCGCCTGCATGCCGGTGATCAGCAGCGGCTTGAGGTTGGCCCGGGCAGCATAGACGGCAGCGCTGTAACCGGCAGGGCCGGAACCGAGAATAATCACTCGCGAATGGCGGGTATCAGACATGACTCGCTCCTATCGACCGCCCGGACTACAAGGCGGCTGGAATAAAAAAGGGACCACGAAGCACTTGGGGAAGGCTTGAACTCGCAGGCCCTGAAAATAATGGGTGCAGCGTATCGAGGGGGGCAAGATTAAGGAAATACGGAATAACAATCCAGCTCATAGGTGGTCTCTATGCAGTCGGCCCGATTAATCGACGCCATTGCTCCCCCTAATGTTACTGATGATGTCGCCGCTTTCGCCCACGATACAAAGCCGGTAAGGTCGGCGCGTTCGTCATCCTGCTCGGAGTTCACCATGCCCGCCCCCGCTCTTTCCGGTGCGCAATACCTGCGTGAAGGCCTCAAACTGGTGTTGAGCCCCGGCTTGCGCTTGTTTGTGCTGCTGCCGCTGGCGATCAACCTGGTGCTGTTCGTCGGCTTGATCTATTTCGCCGGCCATCAGTTCAGCCTGTGGGTCGACCATCTGATGCCGACGCTGCCCAGTTGGCTGAGTTTTCTGAATTACCTGTTGTGGCCATTGTTTGTGGTGTTGGTGGTGCTGATGGTGTTTTTCACCTTCACCATGCTCGCCAATATCATCGCAGCGCCGTTCAACGGCTTTCTCTCGGAGAAGGTTGAAGTGGTGGTGCGCGGCACCGATGACTTTCCGGCGTTCAGCTGGGGTGAGTTGATCGCCATGGTGCCGCGTACTCTGGCCCGGGAAATGCGCAAGCTGGGCTACTTCCTGCCACGAGCTATCGGACTGTTTATCCTGTCGTTCATTCCAGTGGTCAACCTGATCGCTGCGCCGCTGTGGTTGCTCTTTGGCGTATGGATGATGGCAATCCAGTACATCGACTACCCGGCCGACAACCACAAACTGGGCTGGAACGAGATGCTCGCCTGGCTGCGCCAGAAGCGCTGGCAGAGCATGAGCTTCGGCGGCGTTGTCTATCTGGTGCTGCTGGTGCCGGTGGTCAACCTGCTGATGATGCCGGCGGCAGTCGCCGGGGCGACGTTGTTCTGGGTGCGTGAGCAAGGTGCCGAGGCGATGACGCAGCAAGCCGTGACCCCGTCATAAATCCATCATCACTCAGACACAATGGCGACATGGCCCGCGGTGACACTGTGGGTCATGACGACAGCCTCGCTTCACATCACCCTCATTACCGAAACCTTCCCGCCGGAAATCAACGGCGTGGCCAATACCCTTGGCCGCCTGTGCGAGGGTTTGCGCTCGCGTGGTCATCAGGTCGAACTGGTGCGTCCACGCCAGGGCGCTGATCAGAGCCGACCGAGTGACGATCAACTGCTGCTGTGCCGCGGCTGGCCATTACCCGGTTACCCAGGGCTGCAATGGGGCCAATCGTCGATGCGCAAACTGCTCAGACGCTGGAGCCGCCAGCGCCCGGACGTGTTGTATATCGCCACCGAAGGGCCGTTGGGTTTATCCGCTCTGCGTGCGGCGCGGCGTTTGGGAATCAGTGTTGTCAGCGGCTTTCATACCAACTTCCAGCAGTATTCGAACCAGTACGGCTTGAGCCTGCTCAGTCGCATGGTCACCCATTACCTGCGCTGGTTTCACAACCGATCGAGCCTGACCCTGGTACCAAGCGCCAGTCAGCGCCTGGAACTGGAGCGTCGGCATTTTGAGCGCCTGGGGATGTTGGCCAGAGGCGTCGACAGCCAATTGTTCCACCCCGCCAAACGCGACAGCGCTCTGCGGGAAAGCTGGGCATTGAATAATGAGCAAATCGCAGTGCTGCATGTAGGGCGGCTGGCCCAGGAAAAGAACCTGGGCCTGCTCAAGCGCTGTTTCGAGACCTTGCAGAACAGATACCCCTTGCGTCAGATGAAACTGATCATCGTCGGTGATGGACCACAACGAGCAATGCTGGAAAAGGACCTTCCCGAAGCAATTTTCTGCGGTGCCTTGCGCGGTGAAGAACTGGCTCGTCATTACGCGTCCGGCGATGTGTTCCTGTTCCCCAGCCTGACCGAAACCTTTGGCAATGTGGTACTGGAGGCCATGGCGTCAGGGTTGGGGGTGGTGGCCTACGACCAGGCTGCCGCCACACAGCATATTCGTCACGGCTACAACGGGGTGCTGGCGATGCCGGGTGACGAAAATGCGTTTTGCGACGCCGCCAATTGGCTGCTGGAGGACGCGGAAAGTTTACGCCGTATGCGCCTCAATGCGCGTCAACACGCGAGCCGCCAGGGCTGGCCAGCGATTGTCGAACAGTTCGAGCAGCAGTTACGAGGTGTGTGTGGGGAACATTTTATCGTCCCAACACAGCCGCACGCAGGCTGAAGACTCAGCAATGACTGTAAGTCACTTCACCTGCCTGACAGACGAGCCCCCGAGTAATGGCCCAGGCGTTAGGCTTTTTCGCGCCAGAGCGCCTGAATAAGCGCCCCCACACAGGATATTTCTGGAACGCTGCAGGATTTATCACCACCCACATGACACCTGTCTTATCAGGGGTGTCTTTTACAGATCGCACCCAAGAGGCAGGCATTCATGATGGAAACTTAAGAGATAACTATGTCGACACTGATAAACGAATCCATGGTTCCACGGTACCCGACTACCGATACCTTCAGCCAGAGGCCTACGGGGCCCGACAATGGCTGGTACCGCCCGCAGCAACCCCCACGTCCCGACTACGGCTGGCATCGCCCGCAGCAACCTACACGTCCCGACTACGGCTCGCATCGCCCGCAGCAACCTACACGTCCCGACTATGGCTGGCATCGTCCGCAGCAACCCTCACAACCCGATTACGGCTGGCATCGTCCGCAGCAACCCACACAACCCGACTATGGCTGGCATCGTCCGCAGCAACCCTCACAACCCGATTATGGCTGGCATCGTCCGCAGCACCCCACACAACCCGATTATGGCTGGCATCGTCCGCAGCAACCCTCACAACCCGATTACGGCTGGCATCGTCCACATCAGCCCACACGCCCCGACTACGGCTCGCATCGTCCACAGCAACCCACACATCCATACGACCAAACCCTGACGCAGCCAGTACGCCCCTATTGATCAGCCAACCCCAGGAGATACGGAACATGTCAATTTATGGAATGGGTGTACGCAATGGTGTCAACATGCCAACCGCGCAATGGACCCAGCAGCAACAATGGCTGGATCAAGCCCGTGCTGAACCGCCAATCTACGGCCAGCCTGGCCATAAAGACACGCTCAAGACTGATCACAGTAAAGAGTTGAATAAGCGACCAGAGTATTAATCGCTAAAGAGAAGAAACTCCCTGTGACGCTCACAGGGAGTCCAGCCTTTTACACCAGAGTGGTCAACGCGTCGCGACTGAAGGGCAAGATGTCCCCTTCACGCCCTTCGCGCACCTTCACGGCCCAATCAGGATCCACCAGCAGCGCACGCCCTACGGCCACCAGGTCGAACTCATCGTTATTCAGGCGCTCCAGCAGCTTTTCGAGGCTGGCAGGTTGCGCGACCTTGTCGGTGTTGACCATAAATTGCAGGAACTCGCCATCCAGGCCAACACTGCCCACGGTGATAGTCGGCTTACCCGTGAGCTGACGCGTCCAGCCAGCCAGGTTGAGGTCGGAGCCTTCAAACTCCGGCTCCCAGAAACGGCGAGTGGAGCAGTGGAAAATATCTACGCCGGCCTCAGCCAATGGCTTGAGGAACTCACCCAGCGCCTCAGGGGTTTGCACCAGGCGTGCGGTGTAGTCCTGCTGCTTCCACTGCGAGAAACGCAGGATGATCGGAAAATTCGGCCCTACAGCAGCACGGGTGGCCTCGATCAGCTCAATGGCAAAGCGCGAACGGTTGGCTAGGCTGCCACCGTATTCGTCGGTGCGCTGGTTGCTGCCCTCCCAGAAGAATTGATCCACCAGGTAACCGTGGGCGCCATGGATTTCTACACCGTCCATGCCGATCGCCTGGGCGTCACTGGCAGCTTGGGCGAAGGCGTTGATCACGTCCCTGATGTCCTGTTGCGTCATACCGTGCACAACCACGTTGCCGTCCTTGAGCTTTTCCATCGGGCCATAAGCAGGCACGCTGGCATCAGGCTCGGTGCCAATACGGCGCACGCTACCCACATGCCACAACTGCGGGACAATCTTGCCGCCTTCGGCGTGTACCGCGTCGACCACTTTCTTCCAGCCGGCCAGCGCGGCCTCACCGTAGAAATGCGGGACGTTGGGGTAGCCGTTGGACGCCCGGTGATCGACCACGGTGCCTTCAGTGATGATCAGGCCCACACCGGCCGCCGCACGACGACGGTAGTACTCGATGACCTTGGAGTTGGGTACACCACCCGGAGAGAACGAACGGGTCATGGGCGCCATGACCACGCGGGTCGACAGTTGCAGTCCACCGAGTTGGAAGGGTTTGAACAAGGCTTGGACAGGCATGGAGCACTCCACCAGGACGGGATTTATGACGCGGATAATATGGCGAGTGTGCAGCGCTTAGTAGCACTATTGATCTGGGTGATTAAAGGGGTAGAAGTAGCCGAATACCTGTAGGAGCGAGCTTGTTCGCGAAGAATCCGGGAACACGCGTTAAGTCAGGATCAACGCGTTATCGTTGGCGATCTTCGCGAGCAAGCTCGCTCCTACAGTGGGTGTGTTTCAGCTCAGGGCTTTTTCGATGGCCTGCATGATAGTCGGGTCGTCCGGGGACGTACGCGGCGAGAAGCGCGCGAGTACCCGGCCATCTTTACCCAACAGGAATTTCTCGAAGTTCCAGGTGATGTCCCCTGGAAACTCGGCGCCCTCACCTGCCAGCAAGCGGTACAGCTGATGACGATCCGGGCCGTTGACCTCGAGCTTGCTGCCCAGGGGAAAACTCACCCCGTAGTTCAGGCTGCAGAACTCGCGGATCTCTTGTTCGGTCCCCGGTTCCTGGCCTGCAAACTGATTGCACGGCAAGCCGAGCACCGTGAATCCCTGGTCCCTGTATTGCTGGTAGAGGTTTTCCAACGCCGCGTATTGCGGGGTCAAACCACATTTGGACGCCACATTGACCACCAGCACAACCTGGCCCTTGAAGGGCGCCAGCGGTAGCTCTTGTCCGTCCAGGGCTTTGAGTTTCAGATCGTGGAAAGCACTCATGACGAACTCCAGATATCCCATATTCTTTGCATTGCAGCTCTCGGAGCTTACAACCGGCGAGTCTTCAATCATAGACGCCGGTGACAAAACTCGCCTGCAGGTTACTGAGCGGTCGGCCAGGGCAGAATCGGAATCGCCGTCACCGCGTTCTGCGGGCTGCCTTCGATCAGGCGGTCGCTGTAGACCAGATACACCAGGGTATTGCGCTTCTTGTCGAGGAAACGCACCACCTGCATGGTCTTGAACACCAGGGAGGTGCGTTCCTTGAAGACTTCGTCCCCGTCCTTGAGTTCGCCCTTGAAATGGATCGGGCCAACCTGGCGGCAGGCAATCGAGGCCTCAGCGCGGTCTTCGGCCAGGCCCAGGCCGCCTTTGACGCCGCCGGTCTTGGCACGCGACAGGTAGCAGGTCACGCCGTCAACCTTGGGGTCGTCAAACGCTTCGACCACAATCCGGTCATTAGGGCCGACAAACTTGAACACCGTCGAGACTTGGGCGATTTCTTCCGCCGAGGCCAGCAGTGGCATGAGCAATAACAGGCCGAGTAATCCCTTCATTACACGCATCGGGTATTCCTTTCGTTTAAACCAGGATGAGGTTATCGCGGTGCACCAGCTCCGGCTCCGCCATATAGCCCAAGAGTCCGACAATAGCGTCAGACGATTGTCCAATAATCTTCTGCGCCTCAAGGGCGCTGTAGTTGGCCAGGCCACGGGCAATCTCACGACCGTCCGGCGCGACGCAAACCACCATTTCGCCACGGCGGAAGCTGCCCTGCACCAGCTTGACGCCCACCGGCAGCAAGCTCTTGTTGCCTTGGGACAACGCCGAGACCGCGCCCTCATCCAGCACCAGGGTGCCACGGGTTTGCAGATGCCCGGCCAGCCACTGCTTGCGCGCCGCCAGCATGCCGCGTTCCGGCGACAGCAGCGTACCGATGCGCTCACCGGCCTTGAGGCGATCCAGCACGCGCTCCAAGCGCCCACCAACGATGATGGTATGGGCACCGGAACGCGCAGCCAGGCGAGCGGCGCGCAGTTTGGTCTGCATACCGCCACGGCCCAGGGCACCGCCGACACTGCCGGCGACCGCATCCAGTGCGGGGTCATCGGCGCGGGCTTCGTAGATCAACTGGGCATCGGGGTTGTTGCGCGGGTCGGCGTCGAACATGCCGTCGCGGTCGGTGAGGATCACCAACAGGTCGGCTTCCACCAGGTTGGCCACCAGCGCAGCCAGGGTGTCGTTGTCGCCGAAACGGATTTCGTCTGTGACCACGGTGTCGTTTTCATTGATGACCGGGATGACCTTGAGCTCCACCAAGGCGCGCAAGGTGCTGCGGGCATTGAGGTAGCGCTTGCGGTCGGACAGGTCGTCGTGGGTCAGCAGGATCTGCGCCGTGTGGCGGCCGTGCTCGGCAAAGCTGGACTCCCAGGCTTGCACCAGGCCCATCTGGCCGATGGCCGCGGCGGCTTGCAGTTCGTGCATCGCGCTGGGTCGCGCGGTCCAGCCGAGGCGGCTCATCCCGGCGGCAACAGCCCCGGACGACACCAGCACCAACTCGACACCGGCCTCATGCAAGGCCACCATCTGCTCGACCCAGACGCTCATGGCTGCGCGATCCAGCCCCTTGCCATCGGCCGTCAGCAACGCACTGCCGATCTTCACGACCCAGCGCTGCGCACCTGTCACTTTGCTCCGCATCATCTTCAACCTTAGAGTGAGGGCCGCGCGACCCAGCGCCGCCCATAACGTTATACCCGGATACCAAAACGCCGCTCCAGGGAGCGGCGTTCAAGTTTATCGCAACGAATCAATCGCGCACGTAAATGATTTCCGGACCGTCTTCATCATCCACGTCTTCTTCGTCCCAATCATCGTCGCCGATGTCATGGACCGACTTCACGCCGCTGCGGCGCAGGGCACGCTGGTCGTCCAGGGCCTGCAACTGGGCACGGGCTTCGTCTTCGATCTGCTGGTCAAGCTCGGCAAGCTCGGCCTTGAATACCGGGTCGGCCGCCAGGCGGTCGGCTCGGTCTTCCAGGTAACGCATGATGTCGCGGGTCAGGCGTTCGGTGCCTTCTTTGGCAATGGCCGAGATCACATAGACCGGGCCTTCCCATTCCAGGCGATCGACGATTTCCTTGACGCGCTCTTCGTGCTCTTCCTCAAGGATCTGGTCGCACTTGTTCAGGACCAGCCAGCGATCACGCTCGGCCAGGGCCGGGCTGAACTTGGTCAGCTCGCTGACGATCACTTCGGCGGCATCCGCAGCGCTGGTGTCATCCAGCGGCGCCATGTCGACGAGGTGCAGCAGCAAACGGGTGCGGGACAAGTGCTTGAGGAAGCGAATGCCCAGACCAGCACCGTCGGAAGCCCCTTCGATCAGGCCAGGAATGTCGGCAACCACGAAGCTCTTCCAGCGGTCGACGCTGACCACGCCCAGGTTTGGCACCAGGGTGGTGAACGGGTAGTCGGCGACCTTCGGCTTGGCGGCCGATACCGAGCGGATGAAGGTACTTTTGCCGGCGTTCGGCAGGCCCAACAGGCCCACGTCGGCGAGTACTTTCATTTCCAGCTTCAGGTCACGCTGTTCGCCCGGCTTGCCCGGCGTGGTCTGGCGCGGCGCACGGTTGGTACTGGACTTGAATCGGGTGTTACCCAGGCCGTGCCAGCCGCCCTGCACAACCATCAGTTTCTGGCCGGCCTTGGTCAGGTCGCCAATCACTTCCTGTGTCGCGGAATCGATGATCGTGGTGCCGACCGGTACGCGCAGTACCAGGTCTTCACCTTTTTTGCCGGTGCAGTCGGTGCTGCCGCCGTTGGAGCCACGCTCGGCATCGAAGTGCCGGGTGTAACGGTAGTCGACCAGGGTGTTGAGGTTTTCGTCGGCCATCATGTAGATGGAGCCACCGTCACCGCCGTCACCGCCGTTCGGACCACCGTTTTCGATGAATTTTTCGCGACGGAAACTCATGCAACCGTTACCGCCGTCGCCTGCTTTTACTCGGATGGAAACTTCATCAACGAACTTCATAACAAAACGCCTCTCGCCGCATGGACGAGCTTAAGAAACCAAGACATAAGACTCTTGCAAAAATGAGCGCAGCGACCTCAATCAGCGACCGCAAACTTGCGCCTGAGCTCATCACAAACAGCTTTGCAAGAGACTCACTCCACAAACGAAAAAGCCCCGTCGCAAGACAGGGCTTTTCCAGCGATCTCGCAATTAAGCTGCGACAACGCTCACGTAACGGCGGTTGAACGCGCCCTTTACTTCGAACTTGATCACGCCTTCGATTTTAGCGAAGAGGGTGTGATCTTTACCCATGCCAACACCGTAACCGGCGTGGAATTGGGTGCCGCGCTGACGCACGATGATGTTGCCCGGAATGATTTTCTGGCCGCCATACATCTTCACGCCAAGGCGTTTGGCTTCTGAGTCGCGACCGTTACGGGTACTACCACCAGCTTTTTTGTGTGCCATGAGTCAATTCTCCTAGTGAGGAATTAGGCTGAAATTAAGCCTGAATACCGGTGATTTTGATCTCGGTGTACCACTGGCGGTGGCCCATACGCTTCATGTGGTGCTTACGACGACGGAACTTGATGATGCGGACTTTATCGTGACGACCTTGGGAGATCACTTCAGCCACAACGGTAGCGCCAGCAACAACTGGAGCGCCGATGTTCACGTCATCGCCATTGGCGACCAACAGAACGCGATCAAAAGTAACGGATTCGCCAGTAGCGATTTCCAGTTTTTCGATCTTCAGGTATTCACCTGGGGCGACTTTGTATTGCTTGCCACCAGTAACAATTACTGCGTACGACATGGTATTTCTCCGATAATCCTGCTCACCCAGCGCTTTATAAGAAGAGGTATTGGCTGGCATGGCTGCATGGGATGGACGTCCCGAATGCAATTGCGTAAGGCAGGTGCTGCCCAGGAAGTTCAGGGTGCGCGATTGTACGCAAGCTATGGGAGGCTTGCAAGGGGCCGTCTATCGCGCCTTGACACTGCGGGGTCAGGGTCCTAGCATGCCGCGCAACCCTTCTGGAGCGACTGTCGCTGATGCAACCCCAAGCTTTCTACCGCGCGGTCGCGGACGATTTTAGCGCCGTCGACGGCATCATCAAGCAGCAGCTGACGTCTAAAGTGCCGCTGGTCTCCAAAATTGGCGACTATATTACGTCGGCGGGCGGTAAACGCCTGCGTCCTTTATTAGTACTGCTGTGTGGCAAGGCGCTGGGCCGCGAAGGCGATGACCTGCGCTTGCTGGCCGCGACCATCGAGTTCCTGCACACCGCCACCCTGCTGCATGACGACGTGGTCGACATGTCCGGTATGCGGCGTGGCCGCGAGACCGCCAATGCCATGTGGGGCAACGCACCCAGCGTGTTGGTGGGCGACTTCCTGTACTCGCGCTCGTTCGAAATGATGGTCGAACTGGGCTCGATGCCGGTGATGAAGATTCTTTCACAGGCCACGCGCATCATCGCCGAAGGCGAAGTGTTGCAGCTGTCCAAGGTCCGCGACGCCAGCACCACCGAAGAAACCTATATGGAAGTGATTCGCGGCAAAACCGCGATGCTCTTCGAAGCGTCCACCCACAGCGCTGCCGCGCTGTGTGGCGCCACCGCCGAACAGGCCGAAGCCCTGCGTACCTTTGGCGATCACCTGGGCGTGGCGTTCCAACTGGTGGATGACCTGCTCGACTACAAGGGCGATGCCGAGACCCTGGGCAAGAACGTCGGTGACGACCTGGCCGAGGGCAAGCCAACCTTGCCGCTGATCTACACCATGCGCGAAGGCACGCCGGAACAGGCCGCCCTGGTGCGCAAGGCCATCCAGAAAGGCGGGATCGAAGACCTGGAGGCCATCCGTGCCGCCGTCGAAGCCTCCGGTTCCCTGGAGTACACCGCGCAACTGGCGCGTGACTACGTGGCGCGGGCGATCCAGTGCCTGGAAGCCTTGCCGGCCAGTGAATACCGGGATGCATTGGTGGAACTGAGTGAGTTCGCTGTGGCCCGTACTCACTGATTCCGCGTTGATTAATGTGGGAGCTGGCTTGCCTGCGATGACGGTAGTGAACTCACCATCGCTATCGCAGGCAAGCCAGCTCCCACATTTAGATCGCATTCACCACTGACCTCCCCGCTCTCGCCGCAAAACCCTATATAATGTGCGACTTTTAGTCATCCCTGAATCTCAAGGAGCTTTAGTGAGCACGTTGCCACCCTGCCCGAAATGCAATTCCGAATACACCTACGAAGACGGCACCCAACTGGTCTGCCCGGAATGCGCCCATGAGTGGTCCGCCAATGGCGAGGCCGAAGTGGCCGGCGATGAGACCGTGAAGAAAGACTCTGTGGGCAACGTCCTGCAGGACGGCGACACCATCACCGTGATCAAGGACCTCAAGGTCAAGGGCACCTCACTGGTGGTCAAGGTCGGCACCAAGGTCAAGAACATCCGCCTGTGCGACGGAGACCACGATATCGACTGCAAGATCGACGGTATCGGCCCGATGAAACTCAAGTCCGAGTTCGTGCGCAAGGTCTGAAGCTGCTGCATCCATCCCGCGCCCGCCGCGGGATGGCGTTTCGCCCTCCTGATTGATCGAAAACAATATCCACACAAAAAAACCCGGAAACCGCCAATAGATACTTGCTATTCTACGAATAAGAATTATTCTCATTGAAACTCATCAAGGAGAACGACCATGACTTATTTGATAGATGCCTGGCTGGATCGCCCCCACCCTTACCTGCGAATCCTGCATCGGGAAACCGGCGAAGTCTGTGCGGTGCTTGAGGAAGAAGCGCTGAACGAACTACAGGACCAGGGTGACCTGGACGTCAATGGCCTGAGTTCCAGTGAGCCTGGAGTACTGAAAGAAGTGGTGAGGAATTTGTTTCTGTTCTGCTATGCCCGAGCATTGCGCCCGGCGACCGACTTGAATGGCAAGTTCCATCCATGAAGAAACTGGCAAATGCCTGTTGGGGCGAACGCGTTCGTCCCAACAGGTAACCAGCAGGTCTTACAGAACGTCGAGCAGCTCGACGTCGAATACCAGAACGCTGTGCGGCGGGATGCTGCCAACGCCTTGAGCGCCGTAAGCCAGTTCGCTCGGCACGTACAGACGCCATTTGCTGCCGGCATTCATCAGTTGCAGGGCCTCGGTCCAGCCGGCGATCACGCCGCCAACCGGGAATTCTGCAGGCTGGCCGCGCTCGTAGGAGCTGTCGAACACAGTGCCGTCGATCAAGGTGCCGTGGTAGTGGGTACGCACTTGATCTTCACGGGTCGGCTTGGCGCCGGTGCCGGCAGTCAGCACTTCAAATTGCAGGCCGGAAGCCAGGGTGGTGATGCCATCACGCTTGGCGTTTTCAGCCAGGAAAGCCAGGCCGGCACCCGCGGCGGCTTCAGCCTTGGCAGCGGCTTCGGCTTGCATGATCTCGCGGATCACTTTGAAGCTGGCAGCCATTTGCTCCTGGTCAACACGGCTCGGCTGGCCTGCAAATGCGTCGGTCAGGCCGGCCAGGATTGCGTCCAGGCTCACGCCCGGCGGCGGGTTGTCGCGCAGTTGGTCGCCCAACTGACGGCCGATACCGTAGCTGACGCGGGTTTCGTCGGTGGACAGATTAACTTCGGACATGAAGAGGCTCCGCTGTAGGACAACAGGGTTTCCCGCGCTGCCCAGGACTAAAAGGGCCCGCAGACTAGCACACAAGAGCAGCCCATGATCAGCCCCCTCCCCGGCTACCAGAGCGCCAGGTCGTAGGTCAGGTACAACCGGTAGTTGTCCCGATCACTGGCATAAGTCGAGCGGTAAGTGGCCTTGCGCAACTCCATGCCCAGTCCTTTGAACGTGCTGTCCTGGACCACATAGCGCAGATTCGTGTCGGACTCCCACTCACGCGCCTCGCGCCCTTTGAACTCGCCGTTTTGCCCTTTGTAGTAGCGGGTCATGAAACTCAAGCCCGGCAGTACCGCCGTCAAGTCATAGTCGTAGCGCAGCATCCATGTCTGCTCACCAGCCTGGATGAACTTGCCAACACCGGCGTTACTGAAGGAATACACCGTCGACACGCTGGCATACGGCAACGCTGTGTCGCCGCTGACTTTCTGATAACCAACACCCAGCGCCTGCGGGCCCAGGCGGTAAGTGAACAGACCGCTGAACATGTCACTGTCGACCTCGCCGTTACGCGCCTCACCCGCTTCGTTACTAATGAAGTAGCGCAAGTCGCTGGTCAGTGTGCCGCTGCCCAACGGCTGCTTATGCACCAGGCCAAAGAATTGCTGGCGATAGAATTGGCGCATTTCACCGTAGTACCAGGTGCCGCTGAGCTTCGGCGTAAACGCGTAGCTAGCGCCGGCAAAATCGAAATCACTACCCTTTTTTCCGCTGTAGCCCTGGGGATAAATATCCACACTGTCAGTGGAGTTACGCAACTTGAATTTGTCCAGGTGCCCAGCGTGCAGGTACAGGTCACGAATACCACTGTATTCCACTTGTGTGCCCTGGAAGGTCTGCGGTAACAAGCGGCCATCGTTGTGCACCAGCACCGGGATTTTCGGCAGCAACGTGCCGGTTTTCACCACTGCATCGCCCCAGCGCATCTTGGCCGTGACGCCCAGGCTGGAAAACTCACTGGCCGCATGACCATCGTCGTGCACAGGTAACAAGCCCGTCCCGGCGTGCGTCGGGCTGGAGTCGAGACGCAGGCCCGCCAGCCCCAGGGCATCCAGGCCAAAACCCACGGTGCCCTCGGTATAACCAGACTGAAGATTAAGCAGAAAACCCTGAGCCCATTCCTTGCGGTCTTCACCACCGTCGCGGTAACCGTCGTTGAAGTAGAAGTTGCGCAAGGTCAATCGGCCGTGGGAATCCTCCCAGAAACCCTGGGCCATCAATGTCGGTGACAGGCTCGCCAGCAGCCCCGCCGAGACCATTCCCCCTTTCGTGAAAAACTCACGCATAAACCATTCCTCAATGCCGTGTTGTGTTTTTTATGGGCAGTTGCACCGCGCGGCAGGCTGGACGGCATGTCGCGTTGGAGCGGACACTAACGGCTCGTCGACAGCCCCACAACGTTATGCGAGAAGCGCATCAGGCTATGCGTGAAGTACCGGCCGCCCTTCCCAACCGACAGGAAAAACACGGTGAACCTCAAGCAACTCGAAGCCTTCAAAGCGATCATGGCCACCGGCTCGACCATCGGCGCAGCAACGCGCATGGGCCTGTCGCAATCGGCGGTCAGCCGCCTGCTGAGCCAGTTGGAAGAGCACTTGGGTTTTGCCTTGTTCCTGCGCAAGAAGGGCCGCCTGATGGCGACGCCCGAAGCCGAGGAACTGCTCGCCGAAGTCGCCGGACTGGTGGATGGCATGCAACGAATCCAGCGCCTGGCCGACGAAATGCGCGTGGGCCGCTCACGCAAGAGCCTGCTCAAGGTCGGGGTGCCCACCAGCATGACCCAGGAGCTGTTGCCGCGCATCGTGGCGCAGTTTCTCAAGGAGCATGACGACATTGTCGTGGAACTGCTGACCGGTTCTTACGACACGATCGAGCGTGCGGTGCTGGACCGTTCCGCCGACCTGGGCTTTGTACGCCTGCCCACGGAAATACCTGACTTCGATGTCGAGCCGGTGCTGCAAACCGAAGGCGTCTGCGTGATGCCCGCCGACCATCCGCTGACCCGTCACGCCTGCATCGAAGTGCAGCATCTGCGCGATGTGCCGTTGGTGATGCTCGGCCGGCAACGGGCATTGCGGGCCGAGCTGAACCAGGTGTTTCGTGCCGCCAACCTCACGCCGCAGGTGCGGGTCGAGGTGCACTCGGTCGGGGCTGCGTGCAGCTTCGTTGCCGAGGGGCTGGGGGTGTCGATCGTCAATGGTCTGCTGGCCAGCCACTTCCGGCACTTGCCCATCGTCACCCGCCCGTTTCGCCCGGCGCTGCCCTACGCATTCGGCCTGGCGTTTCGCGCCAACGAGCCCAGGTCGCAGCTGGTGAACGCGTTTGCCAAGCATCTCAAGCAGCGTCTGTCCGCACAAAACGCATAGCCCAACCCAACCCACGCATAACGTTGTCGCCGCGAAAACTTTGCCCTAGTGTCCGCCCCACACGTGTCACCCCTATAACAATAACGGCGCAAGCCGGGGCCACTAGCATGAGCGAATCCCAGAGCATCCCCACCCAAGCAGCGGTGGGAAATACCACGCAACGCAAGCAGATCAATCCCGCCATCATCCTGCTGAGTATCGTCCTGCTCGCAGTGGCGTTTACCTACGCCGTGAACTCGGGCACGTTCCAGCGCCAGAATGGCCTGGTGATCCCGGGCTCTTACCAGGTGCTGGAAAAACACGACTCCCTGAGCCAACTGTTCGCACTGGAACCACGCAAAGCCGGCGACACCGTGGCTCGCCCGGTGTCCCTGGTGGAAGGCTTCATGGCGATTCCCCAGGGCATCGAGAAGCGTGCGGCACTGATTTTCATGGTGCTGTTCATCGGTGGCATGTTCGGCGTGCTGAACAAGGCCGGGGTGATCGACGCCGGGCTGGAGCGCATGCTGGGTCTGACACGGGGCAATATCTATGTGCTGGTGCCGTGCCTGATGCTGGTGTTTTCCGCCGGCAGTACCTTCATGGGGCTGGCCAAGGAATTTATTCTCATCGTGCCGTTGATGGTTGCCATGGCTAATCGGCTGGGGCTGTCGAACCTGATCGGGCTGGCCATCGTCACGATCTCAGTCAAGATCGGCTACCTGGCCTCGATATCCAATCCAGTGGCGCTGTCCGTGGCCCAGCCGATGGTCGGGCTGCCGATCTTCAGTGGCCTGAGCATGCGTGTGCTCGCCTACTGCAGCTTCCTGCTGGTGGGCATTGCCTTCGTGCTGTGGAGTATTCGCAAGCACGGTTACGATGCTACGGCGCAGATCACTTTCGAAAGTACGCCGTTGCCCCTGCGCCATCTGATCAACCTGATCGTACTGCTGACGGGCATCGCTTTCCTGGTCTACGCCTCCAACCGCTGGGGCTGGAAATACCATGAGCTGTCGGCGTTCTACCTGCTGCTGACGCTGGCCTTCAGCGTGATCGCCGGGCTCGGCGCCAGCGTTGCCGCCAGTGCCTTTGTCGATGGAATGAAGAAGGTGCTGATCGCCGGCGTGCTGATCGGTCTGGCTACCGCCGTGGAGATCATCCTCAGTACCGGCCAGGTCCTGGACACCATCGTCAACAGCCTGGCCAACCTGGTGGGCGACCATGGTCCGATCGTGTCGGCCTACGGCATGTTCTTCGCACAACTGGGGCTGGATGTGCTGATCCCATCCACCTCCGGCCAGGCGGCGGTAACCATGCCGATCTTCGGGCCCTTGGGTCAGTTGTCCGGCGTCAGCCCGCAGACCACGGTGTTCGCATTTCTGATGGGCAATGGCCTGACCAACATGATCACCCCCACGTCCAGCGGCCTGCTGGTGCTGTTGGCCACCGCCAATGTCGGTTGGGGCCAATGGGCGCGCTACATCCTGCCGCTGTTCCTGATCTACGCCGTGCTGGCGATGGTGTTGCTGGCCATTGCGGTAACGAGCGGGTACTGAATCGATGAGTGTTCTCCCCATGCATATTCTGCACAACCAAATGATCCGGATGCGTGACGGCATCCACCTGGCCACTGACATCTATGTGCCGGAGGACAGCAATGGGCCGTTTCCGGTGGTGATCGAGCGCACGCCCTACGACAAGAGCAAACCCTCCCGCTCGGAAAAACAGCTCGACGGCCAACACATCTCCCGTGAGCAAATGGCCGCACGGTTTACCGAGCAAGGCTTTGTCGCAATTTTCCAGGACTGCCGTGGACGCTACGCCTCCGAAGGCACATTCACCAAATACACCGCCGAGGGCGAAGACGGTTTCGACACCCTGGCCTGGATCATCCAACAGCCCTGGTGCAACGGCAAGATCGGCAGTATGGGCTTGTCTTATGCTGCCCACACACAACTGGCGATGGCTTGCCTGCACCCGCCGGGCCTGAGCAGCATGGTGCTCGACAGCGGCGGCTTCGCCAACGCCTACCATTGCGGGATTCGCCAGGGCGGCGCCTTCGAACTCAAGCAGGCCACCTGGGCCTTTCGCCAGGCCAAGGAAAGCCCTGCTGCCCTGGCCGACCCGTTGGTTCGTGAAGCGCTGGAACAGGAAGATATTTATCAGTGGTTCACGCGTATGCCATGGCAACCCGGGCAATCGCCCCTGCGCCATGTGCCGGAATACGAAGCCTATGTGTTGGAGCAATGGGCTCAGGGCACCTTCGGTGAGTATTGGCAAAAGTCTGGCCTCTATGCCGAAGGTCACTACGCACAACTGCCCGATATCCCGGTGCTGTTCATGTCCAGTTGGTACGACGCCTACGTCAGTTCGACCCTGGCCAATTACCGCGCCTTCACACTCCAAGGTACGGCCAGCCAACGACTGGTGATGGGCCCGTGGCTGCACGGCGACCGTAATATCAGCCACAGCGGCGATGTGGAATTCGGCCCGCAAGCCGCCTTTGACGGCCAGGTCGATCAGGATTGGCTCAGTTGCCGACTGGCCTGGTTCGAGCAATCCCTCAAGCCGTCGCCGCGAACCACAACGGCCAGCGTACAGGTGTTTCTGATGGGGGGCGGCAGCGGTAACCGCGACGAAAACGGACGCCTGCACCATGGCGGCCGCTGGCTGCACACCACGCAATGGCCGCTGCCCGGCAGCCAAACACTGACCCTCTATCTGAATGCACACAGGCAGTTGAGCCACACGGCACCTGTCGAGGCTGACGCCCACTTGAGTTACCGCGCCGACCCGGCCCACCCGGTCCCGACCATCGGCGGCGCGCTAACCTCCGGTGCCCCCGTGTTTGTCGGCGGAGCCTTCGATCAACGGGAGCGCCTCGATTTTTTCGGCACCCAAGGGGACAACCGTCCCCTGGCCCAGCGCGATGACGTGCTGGTGTTCCAGACCGAGCCGCTCGACGACGACCTGATCGTCGCCGGTGACGTGCAGATCGAGCTGTGGATCGACAGCGATGCACCCGACACCGACTTCACCGCCAAACTGGTGGACGTGTACCCGCCCAGCGCCGACTACCCCGAGGGCTTTGCGATGAACATCACCGACGGCATCCGTCGCTGCCGTTATCGCGACTCATGGGAACAACCGACGGCCCTGACGCCGGGTGAGCGAGTGAAAGTGCTGATCGAGCCTTTCGCCACCTGCAACCTGTTCAAGCGCGGCCATCGGTTGCGCCTGGACATCGCCAGCAGCAATTTCCCGCGCTTTGACGTCAACCCCAACAGCGGCGAGCCTTCAGGCCAGGCCAGCCACCCTCGGGTTGCCCACAATAATGTGCACCTGAGCCACGCCGCCGCCTCCTGCCTCAGGCTTACCGTGGTGCCCAACACGGCGGAGTCCTGAGCGCATCGGATCGCCATTGCTGCACGGTAATGGCGACCCTTCGTCACCCCGCAAGAAAAGTACTTCAGAATCATCCTTTGCCGCCGATACAGCCCTACACATCTTGGCTGGCTCAAACAACAACACACCGTCCAGCAGACAGACATCACTCTTCAAGGAGCTTTCGATGAACAGCTGGTTCGGTAACATCAGCGTCAATCTCAAACTCGGCCTGGGCTTTGGCCTGGTGCTGGTCCTCACCTCGATCCTGGCGCTCACCGGCTGGACCAGCCTGGGCGGCCTGATCGACCGCAGCAACTGGATGAGCGACATCACCCAGCTCAACGCCTCGCTGACCAAGCTGCGGATCGTACGCCTGCAATACATGCTGGCCAATGGCGACGAAGCCGTGGCGCAGAATGTGCAGACCAGCCTGGATGCCTTCGCAGCTCAACAACAGAAATTGCTGGACAGCTTCAAGAGCCCGGAAAACCTCAAACTGCTCAATGACCAGAAAGCCGTCATCACTGCTTACCGCCAGTCCCTGAACAAAATGCGCGAGGCCTACCGCAATGGCAACGCTGCGCGCGACGTCATGGGCGCCAAAGCCGATGTCGCCAACGCACAAATCAATGCACTGGAAACCAGTGTGCAGCAGGCGCCCGATAGCCCGGAGCGCTTCACGCAATTTCTGGCCGTGACCCAAGCCAAGAATGAGTTCCAGCAAGCTCGCTACGAAGTGCGCGGCTATACCAATAGCCCCAACGCAGAAACCGAAGCCCGCGCTGCTGCGCAACTGGAAAAAGCCGTCGGCGGTTTGAAGGGCCTTAGCGCGGCGTTCGGTACCGGCCAGCAAAACGCATTGTCCGCACTGGAAGCCGCCCTCGGAGCCTATCGCAGCGCCGTGCAGAGCTACAAGGCAGCCAACGCCAATATCGTCACCGCCCGCGCCGAAATGACCACCCAGGGCGCCGATATCGTGACGATCAGCGACAAGCTGTACGACATCCAACTGGAACGTCGCGACGCTGAAAGCACCCAGGCCCGCAGCCTGCAATTGATCAGCACCTTGTTGGCACTGCTGGTCGGCGTGATTGCCGCCTGGGTCATCACCCGTCAGATCACCCGCCCGATCCAGGACACCCTGGCGGTGGTGGAGCGCATCGCTTCAGGCGACTTGAGCCACAACATCCAGGTGACCCGTCGTGATGAGCTGGGCGTATTGCAACAAGGCATCCAGCGCATGGGCACGACCCTGCGCGAGTTGATCAGCGGCATCCGCGATGGCGTGACCCAGATCGCCAGCGCCGCTGAGGAGCTATCAGCCGTGACCGAGCAAACCAGCGCCGGTGTGAACAGCCAGAAGATCGAGACCGATCAGGTGGCCACCGCCATGCATGAAATGACCGCTACCGTGCAGGAAGTTGCGCGCAATGCCGAGCAGGCGTCCCAAGCCGCCTCCGACGCCGACGGCCAGGCCCGCGAAGGCGACAAGGTGGTGGCCGAAGCTATCGCCCAGATCGAACGCCTGGCGGCCGAAGTCGCCCGCTCCACCGACGCCATGACGCACCTGCAACAAGAGAGCAACAAGATCGGCAGCGTGATGGACGTGATCAAGGCCGTGGCCGAACAGACCAACCTGCTGGCCCTCAACGCCGCGATTGAAGCCGCGCGTGCCGGTGAGGCCGGCCGTGGCTTTGCCGTGGTCGCCGACGAAGTACGCGGCCTGGCCCAGCGTACACAGAAATCCACCGAGGAAATCGAAGGCCTGGTGGCCGGCTTGCAGAACGGCACCCAACAAGTCGCCAGCGTGATGAACAACAGCCGCAGCCTCACCGACAGCAGCGTCGAACTGACGCGCAAGGCCGGGGTATCCCTGGAAAACATCACCCGTACGGTGTCGAATATCCAGTCGATGAACCAGCAGATCGCAGCGGCCGCCGAACAGCAAAGCGCCGTGGCGGAAGAGATCAGCCGCAGTATCGTGAATGTGCGGGACGTGTCCGAGCAGACGGCGACGGCCAGTGATGAGACAGCCAAGTCGAGTGTGGAACTGGCTCGATTGGGTAGCCAGTTGCAGCAGATGGTCAGTCATTTCCGGGTGTAGAAACCAAAAAGCCGCCTCGATCTAGACCGAGGCGGCTCCACCTCTCAGACCTTAACGGTCATCGAAGCTGTCCCGCAGGAACTTCCATACGTGATACGCACGCAGGCAGTTCACTACGAGGTTCCATGTACGTCGTGCAAACTTAGACATACTCGGCCCTCCGTGAGTTGGGCCTTACCTCCAGCGCACTTACCGGAACATGTGGGCCTTTGGATGCACACCAGTGCTCCTGTGAGGCGGCTGGGCTTATGGTCCTCCTGCGTGAATCCGGCACGGATTACTAGCCCGTGGCGGGCGGTCCAAAATTTGCGCGCGAACCCAGCCAACCTACTTCACGACGAACACAGAACGAGGGCGATACTAGCTCAGCACTCTGCTCCAAGGTGTAACGAACAACGGCCAGCTAGCCTTAAAATCTGTTGCTGTTTTTTGCAAAGTTAAACAACACAAAAGATCAATGCTGCCGTGAAAAACTCTTGTTCGTCTGATGTTGCATAACGCCCTAAAGCAGCAGTAGTATTGTGACCACGCCAGTGCTCCTGTGAAGCCGCAACCCCAGCCACTAACTGGGTTTGCAAAAAAAACCGCCCTATCAAGGCGGTTTTTTATTGCCTGCCATTTGCCACTTAGCCCTCGCTGTCCTCGACAAACACCAAGCGATTCCCGAACGGATCCCGGATGCTCATTTCCCGCGATCCCCAAGGCGTTTCCTCGACCCCAGGCTTGGCATAGCGGTAATCCTTGCCGAGCAATTGCTGCTGGTACGCATCCACCCTTTGCGCCTGGATCCGCACCGCCGCGCCCGGCGAAGCATCGCCATGGTGCTCGGACAAATGCAACACGCACTCACCCAGCGACACTTGCAGGTACAACGGGAAATTCGCCTCGAACCGATGCTGCCAATCGACCTTGAACCCCAGGAAGTCGACGTAGAATTCCAACGCTTTGGTCTCGTCGAAAATCCGCAGGATGGGGGTGACTTTTCCTAAGTGCATGGCGACCGCTCCGTGTATGAGAACGCCCACTATAAAGACGAAAAGCCGCCACGCAAATCCCCACTGCGCGCCAGGAATCGCCCTGGCCGCTGGCCGTTGGCCTGCCCATTGCTGTAGCTCAGTACGCCGTTAACCCACACACCGTCGATCCCTTCCGCTGCACGTTGCGGTGTGTTGAAATCTGCCACATCACGCACCCGCAACGGGTCGAACAACACCAGGTCGGCCCAGTACCCTTCGCGGATTTCGCCACGCTCGGATAAGCCAAAGCGCGCTGCCGACAGACCAGTCATCTTGTGCACCGCCGTGTGCAACGGGAACAAGCCGATATCGCGGCTGAAGTGCCCCAGCACCCGCGGGAACGCCCCCCACAAGCGCGGGTGGGGAAACGGATCTTCGGGCAAACCATCGGAGCCCACCATCGACAACGGATGGGCGAGGATGCGCCGCACATCGTCTTCGTCCATCCCGTAGTACACCGCTCCCGCCGGTTGCAGGCGACGGGCAGCGTCCATTAGCGAAACGCCCCACTCGGCAGCGATAGCCTGCAGATCCCGCCCACCCATTTCGGGGTGCGGCGTCGACCAGGTGATGGTGATGCGAAATGCGTCGGTGACTTGCTTGAGGTCCAGAGTCGAGGAGCTGGCGGCATAGGGATAGCAATCACAGCCCACCGGATGGTTTTTTGCCGCAGCTTCCAGGGCCGCCAACAACTGCGGACTACGCCCCCAGTTACCGGCACCAGCGCATTTAAGGTGGGAAATAATCACTGGCACCCTGGCATGTCGGCCGATCAGAAACGCCTCATCCATTGCCTCCAGCACCGGCTCGAACTCGCTGCGTAGATGCGTGGTGTACACCGCACCATAGGCCGTCAGTTCCTCAACGAGTTGCAACACTTCATCGGTCTCGGCGTTGAATGCGCTGGCGTAGGCCAGGCCTGTGGATAACCCCAGGGCACCGGCCTCCAGGCTCTCTTGCAACTGCACGCGCATGGCCGCGATTTCATACGGTGTGGCGGTGCGATGCAGGTCATCCATATGGTTGCTGCGCAGCGCGGTGTGGCCGATCAATGCCGCAACGTTCACTGCCGGATGGGCGCCTTGCACTGCGTTGCGATAATCGCTGAACCGCGGATAACAGAACTGCTCACGGCTGCCCAACAAGTTCATTGGGTCTGGCGGGTCACTGCGCAAACTCACCGGCGAAGCGCTGATGCCACAGTTGCCGACAATCACCGTGGTCACGCCCTGGCTGAGCTTGGGCAGCATCTGCGGCTGGCGGATCACCACCGTGTCATCGTGGGTGTGCACATCGATAAAGCCCGGCGCCAATACCCGGCCATGCGCATCGATGACATGCGCGGCCTCGTCGGCGGACAGGTCACCCATCGCCTGGATGCGCCCACCGCGCACGCCCACATCGGCGACAAACCCTTCGGTGTTGCTGCCATCAATGACCAGCGCCTGGCGAATCAGCGTGTCGTATTTCATATCAGTCTCCAAGCGGCAGGCTGTCAGGGCCGCCGCGGTAATCATCCAGGGCCAGCTTGATCCGGCGCAGGCGTTCCTGATTGTCGTCCGGCAAGGCCAGCGCCAGCTCGGTGGCAAGCAGGTCGATGGCCAGTAACATGCCGTAGCGGGCGGCGGTGGGTTTGTAGATAAAGCTGGTCTCCGCCGGTTGCAGCGGCAGCAACACATCCGCCAGTTCGGCCAGGGGTGAGTCCGCGAGGGTGAGGGCAATAATCCGCGCGTCGTAGTTGCGCGCCAGCTTCACCACATCCAGTAATTCGGGCGTACGACCGGTGAGGGAACAGACAATCAAGGCATGTTGCGGGCCCAGGGTCGCGGCCGTGACGCGCATCATCACCGGGTCATGGCAGGCGGCAATCGGGTAGCCCAGACGCACCAGGCGCACTTGCAGTTCATCACTGCACAGGCTGGAGGGGCCGCCCATGCCGAACGCGTGAATCATCCGCGCCTTGCTCAGCAAAGTGACCGCGTCGGCAAAGCTGTGCTGGTTGAAACCTGACAAATGCTGGCGCAACGTCGCTTCGATATCGCCCAGGATTTGCCGATGAAAGGCCGACTGTTCCGGCAGCCCCGCCGGGTCCAGGAAGCGACTGCCCACGCCACTGGCCTGGGCCAGTTGCAGGCGCAAATCGCGCAAGTCACGGCAGCCGACGCTGCGGGCAAAACGCGACAAGGTCGCGGTGCTGACCTCGGCCCGCTGAGACAACGCCTCCAGGCTGGCCGAGGCGGCAAAGCCCACATCCTCAAGCATCAACTTGGCGATACGCCCTTCGCCGGCGCTGAACGAGTCCTGGCGGGCGCGGATCTGGTAGAGGATGTCCATGGAGGCTCCGGTTAGAGGGTCAGGCTCATAAAACCAGTGACAGGCCGTAGGTCAGACCGAAGGCGACCAGCGAAATCAGGGTCTCCAGTACGGTCCAGGTCTTGAAGGTCTGGATCACCGTCATATTGAAGTATTCCTTGATCAGCCAGAAGCCGCCGTCGTTAACGTGGGAAAAAATCACCGAACCCGCGCCGGTCGCCAGCACCAGCAATTCGGGGTGTGGATAACCCAGGCCCAAAGCAACGGGCGCGACCACCCCGGATGCAGTGGTCATGGCAACGGTGGCCGAGCCCGTGGCGATGCGCATCAACGCAGCGAACAGCCAGCCCATCACCAGCGGCGACAAGTGGAACGTGTGGGCCAGGCCGAGGATTTCATTGGTCACACCGGCGTCCACCAGAATGCGATTCAAACCACCGCCCGCGCCCACCAGCAAGGTGATACTGGCGGTCGGCGCCAGGCATTCGTTGGTGAACTTGAGAATCGACTCCCGGTTGAAGCCCTGGGCCAGGCCCAGGGTCCAGAAACTCACCAGGGTCGCCACCAGCAGGGCAATTACCGAGTTACCGATAAACAGCAGGAACTGATTGAAACCGCTGCCCGGGGTGGAAATCACATTGGCCCAGCCGCCGATCATCATCAGTACCACCGGCAACAGGATGGTGCCCATGGTCAGTGCAAAACTGGGCAGGCGAGTACGCGGTTCGCGCTCGATAAACTGGCGCTCCAGCGGGTTCTCGGCCGGCAGGTGAATATGCGGCACGATGAACTTGGCGTAGACGGGGCCGGCGATGATCGCCGTGGGGATACCGATCAAAATCGCATACAGCACCGTCTGCCCGACCGAGGCGTTGTAGGCCAGCACCGCCATCATCGCGGCCGGATGCGGTGGCACCAGCGCGTGCACCACCGACAAGCCGGCGACCATCGGCAGGCCGACCATCAGGATCGATACGCCCACGCGCCGCGCCACGGTAAAGGCAATCGGCACCAGCAGCACAAAGCCGACCTCGAAAAACAGCGGCAGCCCCACCAGGAACGCAATGCACACCATCGCCCAGTGGGCGTTGCGTTCACCGAAGCGGTTGATCAGCGTACGCGCCACCTGCTCGGCGCCACCCGACTCGGCCATCATCTTGCCGAGCATGGTGCCCAGCGCCACCACCAGGGCGATATGCCCCAGGGTTTTACCGACGCCCGCCTCATACGACCCCATGATCGTGTCCGCCGGCATTCCGGCCATCAGCGCGAGGCCGATGGACACCAGCGTAATGACGATAAACGGGTTGAGTCGGTAACGTGCAATCAGAACGATCAATGCAATGATGGCAATGGCAGCGTATGCCAGTAGCCCGAAGCCCGGTAATGCGGCCATGCGGTACTCCTCGGAAAGGGTCACGTCGAATTGGTTGTGAAACTCATAAATCATTACCGAGGAGTATTTTCAATTTTCATGAAAGTAATTTTCGCCCACGGACAAGCGTTGTCGCATGGAGATATGTCCAGCGCCAGCCCATGAAAATACGGGGGATGTTCTTACATGAAGATCAGGAATGCCGGAAACTCAAGCGCCGCCCTTGAGTCATAGAATGCGCATCCACTCATGCTCAGGAAACCGCCCATGATTCGCACCACACTCGTCGCCAGCGCCCTGCTTCTCTGCTTGGGTGGCACAGCGTATGCCGCCGACAATGCCGCGTTGAAAAAAATGCATGGACAGCGCCAATACCACGGCAGACATGGTCAATTGCAACGCCAAACAAGCCAAGGTGCAGGACGAGCGCTTGAACCGCGCCTACAAGACCGCCCTCGCCGCCCAGGACGGCGCGCACAAGCAGCAACTGCAAGACGTGCAGCGCCTGTGGATCAAATACCGCGATGCCAACTGCGCCTTCGCCGGCAGCGCCACCGGCGGCACCATTGATCAGGTCAACGGCTCCGGCTGCGTGCTGGACATGACCCAGACCCGCGCCCAGGAGCTTGAAGACCTGGTAGGCCCCTGACTGCTGGAGCCGGTCTATTGTGGCGAGGGAGCTTGCTCAGTCATGGTGAACCCTGGCGCGCTTGAGCAGCTTCTTGCAGCGCTCGGATAAATGCAGCACCCGCAGATGCTTACCGGCCTTGGCATAGCGCTCGCGCAACGTCATCAGCGCAGCGATCGCCGAATAGTCGACAACACTCAGGTGGCGGCAATCCAGCGTCACCTGGGCCGGGTCATTGGCCGGGTCGAATTGGTTCAAGAACGGCGTGGTCGAGGCGAAGAACAAGGTGCCATGCACCCGGTAAAGCTTGCTGCCGTCGGCCTCCAGATGTTCATCGGCGTACAGCTCTCGCGCCTGCTGCCAGGCAAAATTCAACGCGGCGATGACGATACCGCACAGCACCGCGGTGGCCAGATCCGTGAACACGGTGATGATCGTCACCGCCATGATCACCAGCACATCATTGAGCGGCACCTTGTTGATCACCCGCAACGAGGCCCAGGCGAAGGTCTGCTGCGACACTACAAACATCACGCCCACCAGCGCCGCCAGCGGAATACGCTCAATCAGCGGTGACAGAAACAAAATGAACAGCAGGATCATCACGCCGGCAAACACCCCTGAGAAACGCCCGCGCCCACCGGAGCTGAGGTTGATCACGGTTTGCCCGATCATCGCGCAACCGCCCATGCCGCCAAACAGGCCCGAGACCATATTCGCTGCGCCCAGCGCCACGCTTTCGCGGTCGGGGTAGCCTCGGGTTTCGGTGATTTCGTCGGTGAGGTTGAGGGTCAGCAGGGTTTCCAGCAGGCCGACCATCGCCATCAGGAACGCGTAGGGCGCGATGATGCCGAGAGTGTCGAAGGTCCAGGGGATTTGCGGCAGGGCGAAGGTCGGCAAGCCACCGGCGATATGCGCCATATCGCCCAGCGTACGGGTAGGCAGACCAAGCAGGTACACCGCCAGACCAACGCCAAGGATCGCCACCAACGCGGGTGGTACAGCGCGGGTCAGGCGTGGCAGCAGGTAGACAATCGCCATGGTCACCACAACCAGGCCCGCCATCACATATAAAGGCGTGCCGCTTAGCCAGCGTTCGCCGCTCTTGAAATGTTCCAGTTGCGCCAGCGCAATGATGATCGCCAGGCCGTTGACGAAGCCGAGCATCACCGAGTGCGGCACCATGCGCACCAGCTTGCCCAGGCGCAGCAGGCCGAAGGCGATCATGATCAACCCGCCCAACAGTACCGTCGCCAGCAAGTATTCCACACCGTGTTGCACCACCAGCGCAACAATCACCACCGCCATCGAGCCGGCTGCGCCCGAGACCATGCCCGGGCGGCCACCGAACAAGGCTGTGAGGGTGCAGATGATAAAGGCGCCGTAGAGCCCCATCAGCGGGTTGAGGTGGGCCACCAGGGCAAAGGCGATGCATTCGGGCAGCAGCGCAAAAGACGTGGTGAGGCCGGCCAGGGCGTCGGCGCGCAGACGGGTGAGGTTCATGGAGTACCGGGGAATTGCGAGGGATGAGGCGAGGAATGGTACGGAATTGCGGCGAGTGGGGCTAGCCTCCAGAACTGAGTGGCCCCAATCGGGAGCAAGCCCCCTCCCACACTTGAATGCATTCCAAAGTTGGACATCGGTCAAATGTGGGAGGGGGCTTGCTCCCGATAGCTACACCCAGGTCTCAAGCCAACATCAGACCATCTCGTTGCGAATCCACTCCACCACCGACGTACGCTTGGGCACCCAGCCCAGCAGTTCGCGAGCGTGCTTGCCGCGTACGCGACTGTTGGAGCCCAACCCGTAGTTGGCCATTTCATAGCCCCACTCGGCTTCAGCCTCGGCCAACGGCCAATCCTGCGGTTCGCCCAGGTTCAGCGTCTGGGCAATCGCCGTAGTCATGTCGATAAACGCCGCTTCGCTGCTTTCCACAAAGTAGAAAGTATCCGGTACGTTTTTGGTCAGTGCCAGCAGATACAGGGTGACCACATCCTCAATGTGCACGTTGGACCAGATGTTCTGCCCGCTGCCCACATGGCGCACTACACCGCTCTTGCGTGCCTGCTTGAGCAAGCGTGGCAATTGCACGCTGTCACGCTTCACGCCCAGGCTGTGGCCGTAGATCAGGGTGTTGCAGATCACCGCCGAATTCACACCGTCACTGGCCGCCGCGAGGATCAGGTTGTCGATCGCCACCCGCGCGGCTTTGTCGACGGTCGGCTCAGGCAGGTTGCCTTCGAAGTAGATGACTTCACTGGCCTTGCCGCCCGACGCATCACCGACAATGCTCGACCCGCTGGTATGCAGGAACGGCTTGTTCGAGCCTTTCAAGGCGGCCAGCAAGGTTTCCACGGCGGCGCGATGGTCGCTGCTGGCAGCGTTGATCACCGCATCAGCCTTCTGTGCCTGCTCGGTCAATACGGCTGCGTCGTCGAGGGTGCCGATCACCGGCGTAATGCCCAGGGCGGTCATTTCGGCGGCTTGTTCGGCGCTGCGCACCAGGCCGGTGACGTCATGGCCAGCGTTGACCAGGCCGGTGGCGATGGAACCGCCGATAAACCCTGCTGCACCGGTAACGAATACATTCATGGAGGTTGCTCCTGACTGGGTAAGTGATGCACCCAGTATCCAGCCCCCACTGCTGTCGAATAAGCCCGTACGGCCCAATTCACTCTTGCGTGCAAGTCACGAATCAGCGCGCATACCGCGCCAGCTTGGCCTGAATGAAGTCCAGGAAGCACTGAATGCGCAGCGCCAATTGCGAGTTGCGATAGAACACCGCGTGGATCGGCTGGCGATAACCGCTGTTGGACGCCTCCAGCATGGGCACCAGGCGGCCGGCATCGATATCGTCGACCGTCATGAAATTCGACAGGCAACAAATACCCTGCCCCTGCAGCGCCAACTGGCGCACAGTTTCGCCACTGGATGCGCTGACACTGGGCTGGATCAGCCAGCGGTCACCTTCGCCATGACGCAGCGGCCAGTGGTTGAGGGTCTCGGTGTGAGTGAAGCCCAGCAAGGAGTGATCGGCCAACTCGGCAACGGTCGTCGGCGTGCCGTACTGCTTGAGGTAGTCGGGGCTGGCCAGGATATGCAGCGGCGTGCTGCCCAGGCTGCGCGCATGAAGGGTCGAGTCGGCCAGGGTGCCGATACGAATGGCGATGTCGGTGCTTTGTTCGAGCAGGTCGATGATCAAGTCGTCGCTGTTGAGCTCCAACTGGATATCCGGGTACAAGCGGCGAAACTCGGCGATGTACGGCACGATCCCGTGCAGCATGAACGGCACGGCGGCATTGATACGCAGGCGACCGGCCGGTTTTTTCTGGCGCGACGACAGGCGCTCTTCCAGCTCGTCCATCTGCGCCAGGATCACCTTGGCCTGCTCGAAGAAGTACTTGCCCTCTTCAGTCAGGTCCATGCGTCGCGTGGTGCGGTTGATCAGCGTGGTGTCGAGCTTGGCTTCCAGGCGCGACAGCGTGCGGCTGACCGCAGACGGCGTTTGCCCGACCTTTTCGGCGGCGGCAGAAATCGAGCCGCATTCAATCACGCTGACGAAGATCTGTAGCTCATCGGAACGGGCTTTCACGGGCGGTCCTTCATTTATCGGCGGGCACAGGCACAGTCATTATTAACCAGCCAGCAACAAATGGCCTCCCAACAACGCCATGCCCGTGAAAAACCCACGCTTGAACCACAGCGCACTGATGCGTCGGCGAACCACTTGGCCCAGCCACATCCCCAGCAATGCCGGCACCAGCGCCAACACTGACGCACCGATTTCACCACCGCCCAGGGCTCCGCGCCAGGCCAGCCCGGCGGCCAGCGCCAGTGTCGACACCGTGAACGACAGCCCCAGCGCCTGCACCAACTGATCACGGCTCAAGCCCAGCGCTTGCAGATACGGCACCGCAGGGATCACGAAAACACCGGTGGCCGAGGTGGTGATGCCGGTAATCAGCCCACACAAGGGCCCCAGCCAGCGCTCGGTCCGGGGCGCGACCTTGAAGGTCGGCAGGAACAAGCCGCTCAACGCATATACCAGCAACGCCGCACCCAACGCGCGGACCACCCACGGCCCACCGTCCATGCCCAGCCACACGGAGCCTAGCCCGGTGCCGCAGAAAATAAGCAACAGCATCGGCCACAGGCGTTTGAGCAAGGCACTCAAATGACCGCCAAACGTTAGCTGCCAGAGGTTGGTGATAGTCGAAGGAATGATCAGCAGAGCCGCTGCCTGCGCCGGTAACATAGCCAGACCGAGCATACCCATGGCTACGGTGGGCAGGCCGAGGCCGATGATGCCTTTGACCGTACCGGCCAGCAGGAAGGTGGTAATGACCAACGCCGTCAGGGTTGGACCGAGGTTTTGGTAAAACGCTAGGAAGGTATTCATGCACCGATTGTGCAGGGCGGGAGAGAGGCTGAAAATTCGCCATATACTGAGGCAGCCTCTTGTTTTTTGTGAGGCTGATGCCGTCATCGCAGGCAAGCCAGCTCCCACATTTTGAACTGTGAATACATTCAAGTGTGGGAGCTGGCTTGCCTGCGATGACGCCCGCCCAGTCACCGGAAACCTGCAGCCATGCACTTTGACCTGATCGACCTGCGCCTCTATCTGCACATCCTCGACAGCGGCAATATCACTGCCGGTGCAGCCCGTAGTCATTTATCCCTGGCGGCCGCCAGCGCACGCATCCGGGCAATGGAGTCTTCACTGGGCATCGCGTTTCTTGAGCGTGGCCGCCGTGGCGTCACCCCAACGCCGGCAGGCAAAGCCCTGGCTCGGCACGCTCGCCTGCTGTTGCAACAGGCCGAACACCTGCAACAGGACCTGGCCGAATACGCCAATGGCGTCAAAGGCCAGGTACGCTTGCTGTGCAATACCACCGCCCTTAGCGAGTACCTGCCTGAATTGCTCGCACACTTTTTGCGCGAGCACCCCAACCTCGATATCGACCTGCAAGAATTGCCCAGCCTGCGCATCACCCACGCCTTGCGCCAGGGCACTGCCGACCTGGGGATTATTTCCGATGCCGTGGACACCCACGGCTTGCAGACCCTGGCGTTTCGCGATGATCCGCTGGTGCTGATCATGCCCCTGGACCACCCGTTGACCCGCCCGAGTTTTATCGACAGCTTGCAATACGACTACGTGGGCCTGGCGGCCAACAGCGCGCTGGCGGTTTATCTGGAAGAGCAGGCACTGCACACAGGCTTTCGCTTGCAGACACGCATTCGCGCCGACGGTTTTGATGGGTTGATTCGCATGGTCGCCGGCGGTGCGGGCCTGGGCATCGTGCCTCAGGCCGCCTTGGAGCGCTGGCCGTCAGAACGCCGTTTCAAGGCCCACCCCCTGCAAGAGGAGTGGGCCTGCCGCTCGTTGCTGTTATGCGCACGCTCGTTCGAGCAACTGCCGGGTTACGCCAGGGCTTTGTTCGACGCCTTGGCCCTGCCCTTGCGGAAGAACCCGTAATACACCGCCGACAGAATCAACAGGAATGGCACGCCGAATACCAAGGTCATCTTGAACGCTTCGGTGAAATAGGTGGTGATCATTACCGCCCCCATCAGCACCAACCCCAGCAGCGTACTGTAGGGAAACAGGCGCAACTGGAACGACAACTTCGCCCCGCCATGGCGCTTGCGATAGCGACGAAAGAACAGGTGCGTGAGGAAGATCATGAACCAGGTGAAGATCGCGCCAAACATCGAGATCGCCATCATCAGGGTGAACGAGCTTTCCGGGTACACCACATTAAGCAAGGTCGCCAGGGCGATGCCCGAGCTGGACAGCAACAAGGCATTCAGCGGGATGCCGTTCTTGCTCAAGGCGCCCATGGACTTGGGTGCAAAACCTGCGCGCGACAGGCTGAACATCATGCGCGTGGTGATGTAGAGCTGGCTGTTCATCGCCGACAGCGCTGCGATCAGAATCACGAAATTCATCACCCCGGTGGCGCCGGGAATGCCGATGGTCTGCATCACCGTCACGAACGGGCTCTGGCTCTGACCAGCCTGGTTCCACGGCACGATGGCAAGCATCAGCGCCAGGGTCAGCAGGTAGAACACCACCAGCCGCACGATGGTTGCGCGAAAGGCTTTCTTCACCGCCTGCTCCGGGTCGGCGGCTTCACCGGCGGCCACGGCGATCATCTCGACGCTGAGGTAACTGAAGATCGACACGATCACCGCGATCCACATGCCACTCAAGCCATGGGGAAAAAAGCCCTCGTGGGCCGTGTAGTTCTGCACGCCGTACTGCGGGTTGCCAGAACCGAACACCACATACACCGCCAGGATGATGAAGCCGACAATGGCGCTGATCTTGATGGTCGAGAACCAGTATTCGAAGTTGCCGAAGGTCTTCACGCTGATCGCATTGAGCACAATCAATACACTGGAAAACGATACGATCCATACCCATTCCGGCACATTGGCGAACCAGTACTTCATATACATCGCCACCGCCGTGACCTCCGCGCCCACCGCCAGCACGATCGCCGCCCAATAGGCATACCGCACCAGGAACCCGGCCAGCGGGCTGATGTAGAACTCGGCATAGGCGCCAAAGGAGCCGGAGGTGGAATGGGCTACCGTCATCTCCGCCAGGCAGCCCATCAGCAGCAAGGTGATCAAGGCGCCGATGGCATAGCTCACCAGCACGCTGGGCCCGGCATAGCCGATGGCGTAGGCGCTGCCCATGAACAGCCCGGTGCCGATGGCGCCACCGATAGCGATCATGCTCATCTGGCCGGAAGTGAGCTGGCGCCTGAGGCCCAGTTCGCGGTGGGTGATTTCTGCAAAGCCGTTGTCTGGCGTGGTCACTGGAGTGCCCCTTTATTATTGTGATGGTTGCTGCTGGCGGTGAATCCTGTGGGAGGGGGCTTGCTCCCGATAGCAGTGTGTCAGTCACTGATATGTCAACTGACACACCGCTATCGGGAGCAAGCCCCCTCCCACATTGGGTGTGTGGTGCTATTAAGTAACGCTGTTTCGGACTTTGAATTGCGGCTGGTCCCAGGTGCGGTTGTCGAGAATTTCACCAAGGATTTCCACCGCGTCCCACACCTCGGTAAAGCTTGTGTACAGCGGCGTGAAACCAAAGCGCATGATCCGCGGCTCACGGTAATCGCCGATCACGCCTCGGGCGATCAGGGCCTGGATCACCGCGTAACCTTCGGGGTGTTCGAAGCTCACATGGCTGCCGCGCCGGGCGTGCTCACGCGGTGTGATCAGTTCCAGGCCATGGGCGGCGCAGCGGCTTTCGACCAACGCGATAAACAGGTCGGTCAATGCCAGGGATTTGCTGCGCAGGCTGGTCATGTCGGTCTGGGCGAAAATGTCCAGGCCGCATTCCACCATGGCCAACGAAGTGATCGGTTGGGTACCGCACAGGTAGCGCGCGATGCCGGCGCTGGGGGCGTAGCTCGACTCCATGGCGAATTGGCGGGTATGCCCGAACCAGCCTGACAACGGCTGGCGCACCACATCCACCAACGCCGGGTTGACCCACACAAATGCCTGGGAGCCCGGGCCGCCATTGAGGTATTTGTAGGTGCAGCCAATGGCATAATCAGCGCCGGCCTGGTGCAGGTCCACAGGCACCGCGCCCGCTGAGTGCGCCAGGTCCCAAAGGCTCAGCGCGCCACACTCGTGGCTCAGCGCAGTCAGCGCCGCCATGTCGTACATGTAGCCAGTCTTGTAGTTGACGTGGGTGAGCATCACCACCGCCACGTCTGCGTCGATGGCCTGGGGCAGTTCGGCCGGGCTGTTGACCAGGCGCAGGGAATAGTCTTGTTGCAGCAGTTCGGCCAGGCCCTCGGCAATATACAAATCGGTGGGAAAGTTATTCGCTTCGCTGACGATCACCTTGCGCGCCGGGGAGCGTTGACGCTGCACACTCAACGCCGCGCTCAGCACCTTGAACAGGTTGATCGAGGTGGTATCGGTGACCACCACTTCGTCCTCACGCGCACCGATCAACGGTGCCAGGCGATTGCCCAGGCGCTGGGACAAATCCGCCCAGCCTGCGCTGTTCCAGCTGCGAATCAAGCCATTGCCCCACTCTTGGGCGATCACCTGCTGTGCCCGTTCCAGCGCTGCCACCGGGCGCGCGCCGAGGGAGTTGCCGTCGAGGTAGATCACGCCCTCGGGCAGGGCGAATTGGGCACGCAGGGGTGCCAAAGGGTCCTGGGTGTCGAGGGCTTGGCAATGGCTTCGAGTGGTCATGGGTCGTCCTGGTTTTTATAAGTGAGGATGGACCAAATAATGAACGAACTTTTAGAGAATTTTCGTGCAAAGTGGTGGGCAAACGGCTATTTAAGCTGTAGGAAATTCGAATTTAATCTCAAAATACGCGGATATCTTCCAAGCATGATTCTCGACGCCACCGACCTGCGCCTCCTGCATTTTCTGCAACAGGATGGCCGTATCAGCAACCAGGAACTGGCGGAAAAAGTCGCGCTGTCACCCTCTGCCTGCCTGCGCCGTTTGCGTTTGTTGGAGAGCGAAGAAATCATCAGCGGCTATCGCGCGGTATTGAATGCCGAACAGTTGGGGATCGAACTCGAAGCCATCGTGCACCTGTCGCTGCGCCAGGATATCGAGGACTGGCATGAGACCTTTATCAAGAAGGTGCAAGGCTGGCCAGAGGTGGCGAGCGCCTATGTGATCACCGGTGCCAGCAACTATGTGCTGCGGGTGCAGGCACGCAACCTCAAGCACTTTTCGGACTTTATCGTGAACCACCTGAACCGCACGGCGGGGGTGATGGATATTCGCTCTGAAATTGTGCTGCAGAAGATCAAGGATCGGGATGAGGTGCTGGATCTGGTCCTGCGCAAGTAACCCATCACTACAGATCAAATGTGAACTAAATGTGGGAGGGGGCTTGCTCCCGATAGCGGAGGATCAGTTAGTAAATAAGTGACTGACACACTGCTATCGGGGGCAAGCCCCCTCCCACATTCTGCCCGCGCTCAGTCCTCGAGAGCCCGTGTGCGTTGCATGCGCTTTTGCTCCACCGGCGCATCAGCCACCTGCAACTCAAAGTCAAAATCAATCTGCGCAAACCGCCCTTCCACGCCAAATTCCCGCGCCAGTTGCGGATCGTCGCTGAAGCGGATCTCGGCAATCAGTTCATCGCGGGTGGCATAGGCAAAGTCATCATGCAGGTACGGGTCATCCGAGAGGTTGATCTGGGTGGTCAGGTGCCGATGCCCGGGCGCCGAGATGAAAAAGTGGATATGCGCCGGCCGTTGCCCGTGGCGCCCCAATTGATCGAGCAACTGCTGCGTCGGCCCGGTCGGCGGGCAGCCGTAGCCCGAGGGTACGATGCTGCGAAAACGGTAGTGGCCCTGGGCATCCGTCTCGATACGTCGGCGCAGGTTGAATTCAGACTGGTTCGGGTCGAACCACGAATAAGTACCGCCCGTATTGGCCTGCCACACATCGACAATCGCCCCCGCCAATGGCTTGCCCTCGGTATCGCGCACTTGCCCGCGCATGAACAACGGCACCGCGTCGTCCTTGCCATCATCCAGCCGTGCCTCGTATTTGGACAGCGGCGCGCCGGCCACGTACAGCGGGCCTTCGATGGTGCGCGGTGTACCGCCGGACTTGCCCGCCTGCTCATCGGCGGCGTCCATCAACAGGTCCAGGTAATGCTCCAGGCCCAGGCCAGCGGCGAGCAGGCCAGCTTCCTGGTTTTTACCCAGATCATTGAGGTAGTTGACCGCCTTCCAGAACTCCTCGGGGGTCACTTCCAGGTCTTCGATGATGTTCACAGTGTCGCGCAGGATCCGGTAGATCAGCGCCTTGGCGCGCGGGTTGCCGGCGTCATTGAGGTTGCCGCTGGCTTCTTCGAGAAAGCGTTGGGCGTGGGCAGTCTGGGACAGGCGGATGGACATGGTGCACTCCTCATCTTGTAATTATCAGGTTGAAACCGGCTTAGCGGTCGTCCGCATGGATGGACGACGGGTGCCGGCACAGCGCATTCACTTCGATAGCCATGTAAGGAAACAACGGCAGTTGCATCAGCAGGTCATGCAGGTCCTGCACGCTGTCGACATCGAACACGCTGTAGTTGGCGTAGTGCCCGGCGATGCGCCACAGGTGGCGCCACTTGCCCTCTTGTTGCAGGCGTTGCGCCAGGGTTTTCTCTTCGGCCTTGAGGCTGTCGGCACGCTCGGGATGCATGTCGAGGGGCAGGTTCACAGTCATTTTTACGTGGAACAACATGGCAGGCGCCTCTTAATATTTGTCACGGCTAAAGAACGCCAGACGCTCTTCATCGAGCGCCAGGCCCAGGCCCGGTGCAGTGGAAACATGCAGCTGGAAATCGCGGTACACCGGTGGCTCGGCAAGGATGTCTTCGGTGAGCAACAACGGGCCGAACAGCTCGGTGCCCCACGCCAGTGTGCTCAGCGTAAGGAAGGCATGGGCCGACGCCAGGGTGCCGATACCGCCTTCGAGCATGGTGCCGCCGTACAGGCCGATGCCTGCCGCCTCGCCGATCGCCGCCGTACGCAGCACGGCGCGGGGGCCGCCGTTCTTGGCAATCTTGAGGGCAAACACCGAGGCCGCGCCTTCACGCGCCAGGTTGAACGCATCTTCGACACACTCGATAGACTCATCGGCCATGATCGGCACCGGGCTCGACAGGTTGAGCCGGGCCATACCGCCACGGTTGTTGCGTGAGATGGGTTGCTCGATAAGGTCGATACCGTTGTCGCCGAGCACCTTGCACGCCCGCAGCGCCACGGCCTCATCCCAGGCCTGGTTGACGTCGACACGCACACTGGCGCGCTCGCCCAAAGCTTTTTTGATCGCGATCACATGGGCCAGGTCGCGGCTGACTTCACCGGCGCCGATCTTCAATTTGAAGATGCGGTGACGGCGCAGGTCGAGCATTTTCTCGGCCTCGCTGATGTCCTGTTCGGTATTGCCGCTGGCCAGGGTCCAGGCCACCGGCAACGCGTCACGCACGCGCCCGCCCAGCAGTTCGCTGACCGGTAGGCCCAGGCGTTTGCCGAGGGCGTCGAGCAAGGCGCTTTCGATGCCGGATTTGGCAAAGGTGTTGCCGCGAATACTGCGCTCCAGGCGCAACATGGCGGCGTTGATGTTGTTCGCATCCTGGCCGATCAGCAGCGGCGCGAAATGGCGGTCGATGTTGACCTTGATGCTGTCGGGGCTTTCATTGCCATAGCTGAGGCCACCGATGGTGGTAGCTTCGCCGATGCCTTCAATGCCGTCGGTGCACCGCAGACGGATAATCACCAGGGTCTGGTTTTGCATGGTGTGCATCGCCAGCTTGTGCGGGCGAATGGTGGGGAGATCGACGATGAGGGTGTCGATCGACTCGATGGTGCAAATCGGCATGGCAATACCCGTTGGGTTCTTTATAGATTTGCGTCGATTCTGTTCCGCATTTTTTCGGGCTTCCAATATAGAATTGGTCTTGTGCGATACCCTCAAGGTATGAAAGGAGTCGATATGGAACTGCGTCACTTGCGCTATTTCCAGGTGCTGGGCGAGACCCTTAATTTCACCCGGGCTGCCGAACGCCTGCACATCGCCCAGCCGCCCTTGAGCCGGCAAATCCAGCAGCTGGAGGATGAACTGGGGGTGCTGCTGCTGGAGCGTAGCCGACCGTTGCGCCTGACCGAAGCCGGGCGGTTTTTCTATGAACACGCCAATGTGCTGCTTGAACAGCTGGGCACGGTTTGCGACAACACACGGCGCATTGGCCTGGGCGAAAAGACGTGGCTGGGCATCGGCTTTGCACCCTCGACCTTGTACGGCGTGCTGCCGGAACTGATTCGCAGGCTGCGCAATCACGAGGCCCTGGAGCTGGAGTTGGGCTTGTCGGAGATGACTACGCTGCAACAGGTCGAAGCGCTCAAGGCCGGGCGCATCGATGTGGGTTTCGGGCGCATTCGCATCGACGACCCGGCCATCGTCCAGCGCGTATTGGTGGAGGATCGCCTGGTGGCCGTGCTGCCCAGCGGTCACCCCTTGCTGGGTGCCCCTGCCACCCTCGCCCAGTTGGCCACCGAGCCCTTTGTGCTCTACCCAGGCAACCCGCGCCCCAGTTATGCCGACCATGTGATCGCGCTGTTCGACGCCCACGGTTTGAGCCTGAAGGTGGCGCAGTGGACCAACGAGTTGCAGACCGCCATCGGCCTGGTAGGCGCCGGTATGGGTGTAACGCTGGTACCGGCGTCGGTGCAGGTGCTGCATCGGGCGGATATTGGCTATACGCCGGTGGTGGAGGCGACTGCGACCTCGCCGATCATTCTGAGCCGACGGGTGAATGACCAGTCGCCGGGGCTGACTCATTGCCTGCAACTGGTGGAAGAGTTGATCTGAGATTCCATATGCACTGAAAATCCAATGTGGGGGGGGCTTGCTCCCGATAGCTGTGGTTCAGTCAACTTTTCCAGTGCCTGACACACCGCTATCGGGAGCAAGCCCTCTCCCACATTTTGATCTTCATCAGGTTCAAGTAATGCGCATGCGCTTGCGCTGCTGTGTCTGACTGGGCGACTCATCAAACAACTTGCGGTACTCCGCCGAAAACCGCCCCAGGTGAGTAAAGCCCCAACCCAACGCAATTTCAGAGATAGTACGCACCGAGCCCTGTTCAAGAATCTCCTGTCGCACCGCCCCCAACCGATGCTTCTTCAGATACGCCATGGGCGACAAGGCGAAGTACTTGCGAAACGCATCGAACAGCTTGAACCGCGACACCCCGGCCGCCGCTTCCAGGTCTTCCAGGTGCAGCGCTTCACGGGCGTTGTCGTGGATGTACTGGCGCGCACGAATCAGGTAGTGCGGCAGTTTTACCCCCAACACCTCGCGCAACTCTTCAGAATAGTTATTCGGCTGGGCCAGGATCAGCCCTTTGATCAGCGAGCTTTCCAGGTCCCGGGTAAATGCTGCCTGCTCGTACAACTCGCTGCTGCATTCCAGTTCGGCGATGAAGTATCGTGCCATGCGCCACCACGAAGCCGGGGCGCCGTCCACGGCATCCATCACCGATTCAAAGCGCAGCGGCGCATCAATGGGCCGTTGCAGCAAACCTTCCAGCGACTCGCTCATCGCCGTACGGGTGATCACCACCTGCAACTTGCGACAGTCACCGGAAATCGCCAGCACCTGGTGCTCGTTGGGTGAAATGATCACGCCCTGGTCGCGGTTGGAACTGAGGCGTTCACCGTTCTTGCTCAGCTCCTGTTCGCCCACCAACGGCAGGCTCAGGCTGTAGCTGCTGAAATGCTCGGCGTCTTCGATGTCGATGGTCACGTCGGTGCCGTACTCAATCACACCCAGGGTGGTGGCGCGGGACTTGAACACATTGGCGCTGTGGTGAAATCGCAGGCGCTCGGGGGTAGCCGTCGCCAGGCGATGGGGCCCGCAGATGCCGGACATCCAGCTGCGGGCACCTTCGAGGTCAAAGCGTTGAATATGAATATCGTGTGTCTGGCTACTCATCGGGCTGCACCCACGGCGGTTAGGCGTTTGCGCGCTCTGGCGGCGCATCGTTGAACATCGACAGCAAGTTCCAAGCCACGTCGGCGCCGTTGCAACCACGTGGATAGCAACCGTCGACTATGTGGATAAATTCAGGTTTTCTGCGACCGTCACCTGCAATGACAGTAGCCCATTGCGTCACCGCGCCGCACCGTGTTGAGTATTTGCTGCCCAACTTTGCGGCCCATCTTCCCCCATTAAGCGGATAGCCCACCGCCCTTCTGCAGCGCCTTAATGGCTCACCCGTTTTAGCCATTATCAAAAGGTGCCTCCCATGAGTGGTGCAAGAACCGTCGAGCAGTGGAAAACCTTTATCGAAAGCTGCCTGGACTTTCGCCCGGCAGATGAAGTGTTCCGCATCGCCCGCGACATGTTCACCGAACCCGAGTTGTTCGACCTGGAGATGGAACTGATCTTCGAGAAAAACTGGATCTATGCCTGTCACGAAAGCGAACTGGCCAATAACCACGACTTCGTGACGATGCGTGCCGGGCGCCAGCCGATGATCATCACCCGCGACGGCGAAGGCCGGCTCAACGCGTTGATCAATGCCTGCCAGCATCGCGGTACCACCCTCACCCGCGTGGGCAAGGGCAACCAGTCCACCTTCACCTGTCCGTTCCACGCCTGGTGCTACAAAAGCGATGGCCGGCTGGTCAAGGTCAAGGCGCCGGGGGAATACCCCGAAGGGTTTGATAAAGCCACCCGCGGCCTGAAAAAGGCGCGCATCGACAGCTACAAAGGCTTTGTCTTTATCAGCCTCGACGTAAACGGCACCAACAGCCTGGAAGATTTCCTCGGCGACGCCAAAGTGTTCTTCGACATGATGGTCGCGCAATCGGCGACCGGTGAGCTGGAAGTGCTGCCGGGCAAGTCGGCCTACACCTACGACGGCAACTGGAAGCTGCAAAACGAAAACGGGCTGGACGGTTATCACGTCAGCACCGTGCACTACAACTACGTGGCCACGGTGCAGCATCGCCAGCAGGTCAATACCGAGAACGGCGCAGGCGCAAGCACAACGCTGGACTACAGCAAGCTCGGCGCCGGCGACGCGAATACCGATGACGGCTGGTTCGCCTTCAATAACGGCCACAGTGTGTTGTTCAGCGACATGCCCAACCCCAGCGTACGTTCCGGCTACGCCACCATCATGCCGCGCCTGGTGGCCGAACATGGCCAGCAAAAGGCCGAATGGATGATGCACCGCCTGCGCAACCTGAACATCTACCCCAGCCTGTTCTTTCTCGACCAGATCAGTTCGCAGCTGCGCATCATCCGCCCAGTGGCCTGGAACAAGACCGAGATCATCAGCCAATGCCTGGGGGTCAAGGGTGAATCCGACGCGGATCGCGAAAACCGCATTCGCCAGTTCGAAGATTTCTTCAACGTCTCGGGCATGGGCACGCCGGACGACCTGGTGGAGTTTCGCGAAGCCCAGCGCGGTTTCCAGGGCCGCCTGGAACGCTGGAGCGATATATCACGGGGCAGCCACCGCTGGGAGACCGGACCCACGCCCAACAGTGAAGCCATCGGCATTCAACCAGCCATGACCGGCACTGAATTCACTCACGAAGGCTTGTACGTCAACCAGCACCGCAATTGGCAACAGTTTCTGCTCAAGGGTTTGGACCAGCGGGCCCTGAGCCTGCGGGAGGTGAAGTGATGAATGCGCAATTGCAGTACCGGGTCGAGCAGTTTTTTTACCGTAAATCCGAACTGTGCGACGCCCAGGACTGGGACGCCTACGTGCAGTTGTTCGACCCCCAGAGCGAATTCCATTTGCCGCAATGGGACTCGGAACACGTCTACACCAAAGACCCAAAACGTGAGATGTCGTTGATCTACTACGCCAACCGTTCGGGCCTGGAAGACCGCGTGTTCCGCCTGCGCACCGGCAAGGCTGCCTCGGCGACGCCAATGCCGCGCACTCTGCACCTGATCAATAACCTGCGCATTTCAGAGCAGGCTGATGGCACGTTGGAGGTGCGCTTGAACTGGCACACGTTGTTCTATCGCCTGGCCACGTCCGAGCAGTTCTACGGGCATGCCACGTACCACCTGAAGCCTGCGGGCGACAGCTGGCTGATCATGCGCAAGCACGCCTTGCTGCTCAACGACACCATCAACTCGGTGCTGGATTTCTATCACCTATAGGCACCGGGAGTTTTTCCAATGAATCACAAAGTGGCCTTCAGCTTTGCCGATGGCAAGACCTTGTTCTTCCCGGTGGGCGCCAATGAAATCCTGTTGGATGCAGCCCTGCGCAACGGTATCAAGATCCCGCTCGATTGCCGCGAAGGCGTGTGCGGAACCTGCCAGGGGCGTTGCGAATCCGGCGAGTACACCCAGGACTATGTCGACGAAGAAGCGCTCTCCAGCCTCGACCTGCAGCAACGCAAGATGCTCAGTTGCCAGACTCGGGTGCAGTCCGACGCCACCTTCTACTTCGACTTCGATTCAAGCCTGTGCAATGCATCCGGGCCAGTGCAGGTACGCGGTACGGTGAGCGACGTGCAGCAGGTCTCCACCAGTACGGCGATCTTGCAGGTGCAACTGGACCAGCCACTGGATTTCCTGCCTGGCCAGTACGCTCGTGTCGCGGTGCCCGGCACCGACAGTTGGCGCTCCTACTCCTTCGCCAATCGGCCGGGTAACCAACTGCAGTTCCTGGTGCGCCTGCTGCCGGATGGGGTGATGAGCAACTACCTGCGCGAACGCTGCCAGGCGGGCGACGCGATGCTGCTGGAGGCGCCATTGGGGGCGTTCTACCTCCGGCATGTCACCCGGCCGCTGGTGCTGGTGGCGGGCGGTACCGGGTTGTCGGCGTTGCTGGGTATGCTCGATGAACTGGCGGCCAACGGCTGCTCGCAACCGGTGCACCTCTACTACGGCGTGCGCAGTGCCGAGGATTTATGCGAAGCGGCGCGTATCCAGGACTACGCGAGGACAATCCCGGGCTTTCGCTACACCGAAGTACTCAGCGATGCTTCATCCGAATGGCCCGGCAAGCGCGGCTACCTCACCGAACATTTTGACCTGGCCGAATTGCGGGACAGATCGGCGGATATGTACGTGTGCGGCCCCCCTCCAATGGTCGAATCCATTCAACAATGGCTGGTGGATCAGGCACTTGATGGCGTTCAGCTGTATTACGAAAAGTTTACGCAGAGTAATATCTGACCCTCAGCAGTTCTGAGGGGCCGATGCGGCGTGCAATCACCCTTGAGAAAAACAAGTAGAAGGGAATGTTAATGGCGGATGACATGGTTAACCCGGTGGGCCTCAAGCGTGGCCTGAAGAACCGGCACATTCAGCTGATCGCCTTGGGAGGCGCGATTGGTACAGGCTTGTTCCTCGGCTCGGCCGGGGTACTCAAGTCGGCGGGGCCGTCGATGATCCTGGGCTATGCGGTGGCCGGCTTTATCGCGTTCCTGATCATGCGCCAGCTCGGCGAGATGATCGTCGAAGAGCCGGTGGCCGGCTCCTTCAGCCACTTTGCGCACAAATACTGGGGCGGCTACGCGGGTTTTCTGGCCGGCTGGAACTACTGGGTGCTCTACGTGCTGGTGGGCATGGCCGAGTTGACCGCGGTGGGCAAGTACATCCAGTTCTGGTGGCCGGAGATTCCAACCTGGGTCAGCGCGTTGGTGTTCTTTGTTGCGGTGAACCTGATCAACACCCTGAACGTGAAGTTCTTCGGTGAAGCCGAGTTCTGGTTTGCGATCATCAAGGTGGTGGCGATTGTCGGCATGATCGTGCTCGGCTGCTACCTGCTGTTCAGCGGCACTGGCGGCCCGCAAGCGTCGGTCAGCAACCTGTGGAGCCACGGCGGTTTCTTCCCCAACGGCGGCATGGGGCTGCTGATGTCCATGGCCTTCATCATGTTCTCGTTCGGTGGCCTGGAACTGGTCGGCATCACCGCCGCCGAAGCCAGCGAACCGCGCAAGGTCATCCCCAAAGCGATCAATCAGGTGGTGTACCGCATCCTGATTTTCTACGTCGGCGCGCTGACCGTGCTGTTGTCGCTGTACCCGTGGGATCAATTGCTGCAAACCCTCGGCGCGTCGGGCGATGCCTACAGCGGCAGCCCGTTTGTGCAGATCTTCTCGTTGATCGGCAACGACACCGCCGCCCACATCCTCAACTTCGTGGTGCTGACCGCGGCGTTGTCGGTGTACAACAGCGGCGTGTACTGCAACAGCCGCATGTTGTTCGGCCTGGCCGAGCAGGGTGACGCGCCCAAGGCGCTGATGAAGCTCAACAAACAAGGCGTGCCGCTGCGGGCCCTGGCGATTTCGGCGTTGGTGACAATGCTGTGCGTGGTGGTCAACTACGTCGCGCCGCACAGTGCGTTGGAGTTGCTGTTCGCGCTGGTGGTTGCTTCGTTGATGATCAACTGGGCGCTGATCAGCCTGACCCACATCAAGTTCCGCAAGGCCATGGGCGAGCAAGGCGTGACACCGTCGTTCAAGACCTTCTGGTTCCCGTTCAGCAACTACCTGTGCCTGGCGTTCATGGTGATGATCATTGGCGTGATGCTGGCGATTCCGGGGATTCGCGAGTCGGTGTATGCGATGCCGGTGTGGGTGGGAATTATCTACATCGCCTATCGGTTTCGGATCAGAAACGGGAAAGTTGCAGTAACCCAGTAAACTCTGTGGGAGGGGCTTGCTCCCTCCCACATTTTTAGCTGCATTCCAAATGAAAAGCCCCGCAGATCCGGGGCTTTTTTGTTTAGAGCGTGGAACGTACTCGCCAGAGTTCGGGAAACAGTACCGTGTCGAGCATCTTGCGCAGGTAACCCACGCCTTCGGTGCCGCCGGTACCCGGCTGGAAGCCGATGATGCGCTCCACCGTGGTGACATGTCGGAAGCGCCATTGGCGGAACGAATCTTCCAGGTCGATAAACTTCTCGGCCAACTGATACAGGTCCCAGTACCGATTCGGGTCGCGATACACCTCGCGCCACGCCGCCTCCACGGAGTCGTCATGCACTGTGGCCGCCGTCGGGTCGCGTTCGGCGCGCTGCGGGTCAATCGCCAGTCCGGCCTTGACCATCAGGTTGACCGCTTCGTCATACAGCGACGGCGTGGCAATTGCCACCTGCAATTGCTGCAGCAAATCCGGGCGATGAGCATGGGGCCGCAGCAGCGCCGGGCTTTTGTTGCCCAGGATGAATTCGATCTCGCGGTACTGGAACGACTGAAACCCCGACGACTGCCCCAGGAACGGGCGAATCGCCTTGTACTCCGAAGGCGTCATGGTCGCCAGCACGGCCCAGGCGTGTACCAGTTGATCGAAGATCCGCGACACCCGCGCCAGCATCTTGAACGCTGGTGGCAGCTCACCCAGGCGCACATGTTCGCGGGCAGCCTTGAGTTCGTGAAGCATCAGCTTCATCCACAGCTCCGAGGTCTGGTGCTGGATGATGAAGAGCATTTCGTTGTGGTCTGGCGACAGCGGGTGCTGGGCGCTGAGGACTTTGCCCAGGTCCAGGTAATCGCCATAGCTCATGGACTCGGAAAAATTCAGTTCGGCGTTATGCCATTCTTCCGGCGGTTGGTAATCAGCTGAGAAAGGACATTGGCTCATCGCGTGGGCTCCTTGAGCGGGCGGAGAATGGCGCGGACCGGGCTGGCATCGAGATGGGCAAAACGTAGCGGCAGCGCGATCAGTTCATAGTCGCCCTCCGGCACTTCATCGAGCACGATGCCTTCGAGGATCGCCATGCCATGGCGCGCCACGGCGTTGTGGGAATCCATGGTCTTGGATTGTTGCGGGTCCAGGGACGGCGTATCGATACCGATCAGGCGAACACCCAGGCCGGCGAGCAGCTCAATGGTTTGCGGGGCGATGGCAGTGAAATTCGAATCCCATTCAGTCAGTGGCGCTTGTGGATAAGTACGCAATAGCACGCGCTCCGGCAGGTTATCCACACGCCCTTGCAACTGATGCGGCTGCACCAACGCGCCGCTGCCCAGGCAATGCAATACCCGGCACGGGCCCATATATACATCCAGCGATACCTCGCCAATCGGCGCGCCATCGGCGCTGTAATGCAGCGGTGCATCCACATGGGCGCCGGTGTGCGGCGACAGGGTTACGCGCCCCACATTTACCGGACACTCCGGGCCGAACTGCCACACGCGCTCTTCCTGGAACGGCGTATCGCCCGGCCAGGTCGGGGTCGCCGTGCTCAAGGGCGGGCTGATATCCCACCACGTTTTTATTGGGTTCATTGCAAGGCTCTCACTGGGTACTGGGGTGAATGATACGAGGGCCAGCTCTGAATTTTCTTGCGAATTCTGGCGTGAGATGGGAAATGTTTCGCACTTACTGCGAGAAAATGGTCAGTTACTGCACAAATCTTTCGTTTAGACATGCCCCTTGTGGGAGCCGGGCTTGCCCGCGATGACGATGGCGCAGCCAGCCTCTTCATTGCCTGACACTCCGCTATCGCGGGCAAGCCCGGCTCCCACAGGGATGGGGGTGATTTCCAGTTCATCACATGACCTGCGCTTCTGGACATCCCGATGTCGAGTTCAGACCACTGGCGCAGCGCCCAAGGCCTTAGGGTTGAGCTTTCCCTTCCCTGCCTCGGAGTCATCATGTCCAAGCCCATCACCGTACTGCGCGACACCCACCCACTGCCGGTCCTGGATGCCTGCAAATGGGAAAAGCTTGAAGGCGACCCGCACACCGTCAACCTCAACGCTTATACCAGCGAAGACGGCAGCAAGATCATGGGCACCTGGATCTGCACGCCGGGCAAGTGGTACGTGGAGTACGTGAAGTGGGAATACTGCCATTTCCAGGAAGGCTACTGCGTGATCACGCCTGAAGGCATGGCGCCGATTCATCTGCGCGCAGGGGATATCTTCGTGGTGGAGCCAGGCATGAAAGGTACCTGGGAAGTAGTGGAGACCGTGCGCAAGTACTTCGTTTTTGCTTGATCCCTTCACCTGAAAAAGGGTCATCCTGGCCCTTTTTGCTTCAACGCCCCGGCGTCGTGCCAACTGCCCCGCTGCCCCCCCCAAACCACAAAAAGTAAAAACAAACAACAGCCGTTTTTTCGAGTTGTATTTTTCGGCGAAACACTCCAAAAAAAACCGGCATAATGAAAAAAAGTCGCCTGCCTACATTATCAGCGCGCCCATACACTACTTTAGTTATAGATAGTATTAATTTTGACAGCTGCGCCTGCTTCGTATAATTTCATTGGAGCCTTGTTAGTATTCAGGCTCATTGGATTACAATCGCATGATAATAGGGATATAGGTAAAAGGTGCAGAAGCTCACATTATCTGAACTTTCAATCACCTTCTGTAGAAAATGCCAGGAGAGTTGAATTAGAATCCCGGCGTATTGACTGCACGGCTCTAAGCCTTCAACACTTCTCGCATCACGTGCTGCCCGCGGCAGTTGAGACCGCGCTTTTGTATGTAAAAGGACTAGAAAAATGCCTGATAAAACTACGCGCCTGACCATCCTCATCGACGCGCCGACCAAACAACGGCTGGAATCCTTGTCCAACGACGTTGACCTTACTATCTCTCAGGTCATTCGCAAACTGATTCGCGATCACCTCCAACAACACGAAAACCTAGTGGCCTCACCTGTCCGAGAGCCCGCAAAGGAAGACTCTTCGATGTACTCCTGATATATAAATTCGAACATCAGCCTATGGACGGACAATAACTTCTGCTGCGAGAAAGTTTGCTTTTTTGACGTACCCACTCGTCAATTAACAATAGCCATCGCCAAGTTATGATGCATGGAGAGTTTCGCCTGTGAAACAGCAACTGCTCGCTTGCTACACTCTTTTGAGCAAACACGTTAACGAGCCGGGTGCCTCATCCAATTCCCCGCCTACCTGCACTTTATTTTTTTCAATAAGTGATAGCACGTACCGTGCAGTGGTATTTCATATTACGGCTGACAACTTCGAAACTGCGTGGCGATTGGGTGAGATTGAACTGCTACATCGCGACAAACAGGCTGTTCTCCAAGGGACTCATAAAACAGATCGTTGGTGGATCCGCGTCGAACGTGCATTCAACGTGACGCCAATAACCTGGGAACAGTTCAGTGAACGCCTCAAGCGCCACAAGCGCAATTACTTCAGGCACGGCCTTGCATTCGATGCCGATATGCAGCTGGCAATCACCGAACAGGAATTGAATGCCAATGCCATCCTGTACGGCGGCAGCGACATTGCCCACGCGACCTTCAACACCAATAACTTCGTCACCTATGCCAAGCGACGGTTCAGCGGCTCACAGGCCACAGCCATCGTGGCAGCGCTTGCCCCCGAAACCCGCGTGTTCACCTTCAACACCACCGGTGTGTTCTGCGCCGAAGATGGCGTCGCCCACCCCCTTAACAGCAGCGGGCCGCAAACCGGCTGGCGTGCCCTGGGAGCGCTCGCACCTGATGATGTTCGGGCGTGTATAAACAGCGCATCCAGCTACCTGAGCACGCAGGTGCAAGACAGCGGGCAATTTATCTACGGCTACTTCCCCTGCTTTGACCGAACCATCAAAAACTACAACACGCTACGCCACGCAAGCACCACTTACTCGATGATCGAGGCCTGGGCACTGACCGGCGATGAACAGCTCAAGGCAGCGATCGAGCGCTCGCTGACTCACCTCGCCGAGGTACTGATCAGGCCCTCGTTGCTGCCCAATGGCAGCGTGGCGGCGTTTCTCATCGACACCGACAACGAGATCAAGCTGGGCGGCAATGCGGTGTGCCTGCTGGCACTGGTCAAGTACAGCGACGTCACCGGCACTCGCCGTTACCTGCCGCTTCTTGAAGCCCTCGCCAACGGCATGGCCTGGATGCAGGATCCTGTCAGCGGGGCGTTTGTGCACGTTTTGCATGCCCATGACCTGAGTGTCAAAGAACCATTTAGGATTATCTACTACGATGGCGAGGCCGCTTTCGGGTTGATCCGTCTCTATGGGCTGACCCGCAACGAGCGCTGGCTGGCCGTGGTGGAAAAAGCCTTCGACTATTTCATCGAGAAAGAGCACTGGCGCGAGCATGACCATTGGCTCAGCTACTGCGTGAACGAACTGACCCGCTACCGACCTGACGAAAAATATTTTCGCTTTGGCCTGAACAACGTCGCCGGCTATCTGGGGTTCGTCCAGCAACGCATCACCACCTTTCCGACGTTGCTGGAGTTGATGATGGCAGCGCAGCAGATGCTGACACGCATCGCCCAGCAACCATCACTGCGCCACCTGCTTGAAGAGATTGATCTGCACGCGTTCTACCGCGCGCTGCATCATCGCGCCCGCTATCTGCTCAATGGCTATTTCTGGCCGGAACTGGCGATGTATTTTGCCAACCCGGCGCGCATCGCCGGGGCCTTCTTTATTCGTCATCACGCGTTCCGGGTACGGATCGACGATGTAGAACACTATCTTTCCGGGCTGATCGCTTACCACCGTTATCTGCTTGATGGTGCCCCTCAGGTCAGTTGGGTCCAGGCCGCAACCGGCGTGGATCGAGCCTGGAACGCAGATACCCTGGCGCAAGTCACCCAGGGCACGTGGGCAACCCCAACGCCGCCCGGCTGGCGCGCAACGGGGCTGACGCCCTCCATGCAGTTCTTCAAGCCGCAGCGGATCCTCAGTCGCCATCCCAGCCGGGTCGGCCCCAATGAAGCGCAATCGGCGCAACGCTGGGCCCAGGCCAAACCCGAACGTCGACCGTCAGCCTTCCTGTGTGTAGACCCCACCCCCTACCTGAGCAGTGGGCTGCCGGTATTGCAGGTTGCCGACACCAGCGAGGCCATGTTGCAGATGGGCCGCCACGCCCGGCAGCACTTCAGTGGAACAGTGTTTGGCGTTACCGGCAGTTTCGGCAAGACCACTGTGGTGGCAATGCTTGCCCAGGCGTTGAAACCCTGGGGCAACGTGGGCCAGACCGAAGCCAACGCCAACCTGCCCCACGGCATTGCCTGGAACCTGGCGAGCATGACTGAGCCGGCAGAATTCTGGGTGCTGGAAATGGCCGTTGGGCGTATGCCGATCAACTCGGCGCTGGTTCGCCCGCAGATCGCCGTCGTCACCGGCATCGCACCGGCGCACTTGGAGTATCACGGAACCCTGGAAAACCTGGCGCGCAAAAAAAGCGCAATATTCGCCTCCATGGCCCCGGGCGGTCACGCGGTACTCTGTCGCGACATGCCTTACTACGAGCTGTTCGCCGAAGCCGCCGAGGTGGCCCACTTGCACGTGATCAGCTTCGGCGAACACCCCGAAGCGGACCTGCGCTTGCTGGATTGGAACAGTGAAGTCCATCAAGTAAACGTCAACGCACTCCTTGCCGGGCAACCCTTGAATTTCAGTCTGAAGGCGCGCGGCAGGCATATGGTAATCAACGCGTTGGGAGTACTGGCGGCCCTGTCTGCACGCGGGCTTGCGGTCGAGCAGGCGCTGGAAACCCTAGGGACCTTCATGCCCGTCGAAGGCCGCGGCAATACCCTGTCAATTACCTGCACAGGCGGCCATTTCCAACTGATCAACGATGCCTACAACGCCAACCCTGGCTCGATGAGTGCCGCGCTGCGCTCAATGACCGATCTGCCTGCCCCACCGCAGCACCGTGTGCTGGTGCTGGGGGATATGCTCGAACTCGGGCCCGACGCCCAACGTTATCACCTGGAGATGGCCGAGCCTTTGCGGGCGGTGGCGCCACGGCATGTGGTGCTGTGCGGCCCGTTGATGTACGCGCTGTACCTGTCGTTGCGTGACGAGCTGCCAGTGCAATGGTTCGAGAATGCCAAGGCGCTGAACCAGGCACTGGCGAACGACCCGCAACCGTGGTTTCAGCCTGGCGATTGGGTCATGGTCAAGAGCTCGGGCGGGACGGGGCTGTCGCAGCTGTGTGATTGGTTGACCTCACGCGAACAGGCGGTGCCGGTCTAGCCCGCGCACTGCGCCGCCGTCTTCAGCCCGATGTCATGGCGCAACTGGTGAAAGGCCGTCGGCACGCCCAGCGCCTTGATCAAATGCGCCTGGTGCCCGGCCCGCATCAGTGCCTGGAAGAAAGCTTCCTGCAGGGCGAACGGTGCGACTTGATCGTCCGGGCTGCCAATCACATACAACTGCCGTGCGGGTGCGACGGCTATGCCATCGATGTGCCGGGCCGGATCATAAGGGTGCAGCAACCCATTGGTGTCACGCCCAGGCCTTGAAGGCAGGCCCTTGCTCTGGCGGATCATCTGCGCCCGCTGCACCAGCGAGAAAGCACCGGAGGTCATCACCGCGCATTTCACGTCGGTACGGCCCAGCGTCAACAGTGCAGCGGCAACCGTAGCGCCACCACTGTGCCCGAGCAACACGAACTGCCCAATGCCATAGCGCTCGCGCAACTGATCCAGCGCCCCATTGAGCGCAATGAACTCCTGCGCCTGACGCCGTTGCCCGTGGTTGCCGCTGGAACCGTAGGTGCCGGGGCGCGCTACGATCACCAGGGGCACACCCGCGCGCTTGGTCAGCATCGTGGCCTGGCTGACTTTGGCGGCCAAGGTGTTGCCGGCAATCGCCTGCGGCGCACGATGCATCTCGCTCGTGCGATCACCGTGGAACATCACAATCACCACGGGCGCACGCTCCAGGGCGCCGCCAGCGAAGTAACGAATGCAGGCATCGCCTCGGGCAATCTCGACCCACAGCGCCGAACCTGGCTCAGTGCAGGTAGCGCGGTCGGCGGGCGCATTCCAGCGCAGTGGGGTCGTCGCCTCATCGAACGCCTGCGCCCAGGACGTACAGGCCATCGTCAGGCCCAACAGCACACCGATGCCGAACGTTCTACCCATCCTGCCTCCTTAGCGTTCTCGCAACGCTTCGCGTGCCCGGTTCATCGGTTTGATCAGGTAGTCGAGCACGGTTTTCTGACCGGTCTTGATGTCTACCGAGGCGATCATGCCGGGCACGATCGAGAACGTCTTGCCGGCCTTGTTTTTCAAGGTGTCGGCATCGGTGCGGATAAACACCCGATAGTAAAAAACTTCCGGTTTGACTTCGTCCTGAATGGTGTCCGGCGAAATGGTCACTACCTTGCCGTCCATGCCGCCGTAAATGGCATAGTCATAGGCCGTGATCTTGACCTTGGCCATCTGGTCGGGATGGATGAAGGCAATGTCCCTGGGCGAGACTCGCGCCTCGATCAGCAGCTGTTCATCCAGCGGCACAATCTGCATCAGCCGCCCATTGGGAGGGATGACGCCGCCGATGGTCGTGACCTCGATATCCTTGACGATACCGCGCACCGGCGAGCGCAAGGTCAGGCGGGTTACCGAATCCGAACGCCCGCGCATCACCGACGACAGCGTCTGCACATCCGCGTTGACCTTGGCCAGGTCCTCACCGGCGCGCACCAGGTAATCGGAGCGCGCCTGGCTGAGTTTCAATTCCAGCTCGGCCTTCTGGCGCTTGAGGCGCAGCACCTCGACATTGCTGGCGGCCCCAACCTTGGCCAGGTTTTCGGTAATCTCCAGCTCACTGCGCACCAGCCCCAGGGAAGAGCGTACACCGGCCAGGGATTCCTCAAGGCCTTTGCGCCGGGTGTTGAACAGATCGGTTTCAGCGCTGATCAGCGCCGGGTAACGTGACAGCTCCGCCGGGAATGCCAACGGTTTGCCGTTCACTTCCGCCTGCAACCGCGCCACGCTGGCCAGGGACGCACGGTACTTGGAAGCGCTTTCATCGAAGTTGGATTCGGTCTTGGTCGGATCAAGCCTGGCCAGGACCTGCCCCTGTTTGACGATATCGCCCTCCCCCACATTCAGCTCCGTGACGATCCCGCCTTCCAGGGACTGAATGATCTGCTCGCGGGAGGTGGGAATGACTTTGCCGCTGCCGGTGGACACCTCGTCCACTTCAAACACGGAGGCCCAGGCGCCAAACGCGACAAGCATGACGGCCACCCACGCCACCACCCGTGTAGCGCGCAGCACCGTACTGTCATCCACGCCCGCGTGGGGGCGGCCGATGTGTTCGTCTTCACTGGCAAGCAGGGGGATTGTTTTCAGCGCATGGGTTTTCACTGGTTTTTCCCCTTGGGTCTGGATAGCCGTGCAATGGCGTTGTCCTTGCTGTCATCGACGATGACCTGGCCGTTGTCGACCACAATGATGCGGTTGACCAGGCTCAATACACTCATGCGGTGGGTGGCGATGATCAGCGTGCGATGGGCCGCCCAGCGATCCAGGTTCTGAATCAATTGGCGCTCGGTAGCTTCATCCAGGGACGCGGTGGGCTCGTCGAGCAAGACAATATGCGGTTGGCGAATGATCAAGCGTGACAAGAGCAACGATTGGCGCTGGCCGCCAGAGAGGCCTAGGCCGCCTTCGAGGATCAGGTGGTCCATGCCGTCGGCGAATTTGCCGATGAAGTCGGCGGCGCCGGTTACCGCCAGGGCCTGGAGGATTTCCTCATCCGATGCATGCGGCGCCCCCATGATCAGGTTGTCACGCAGGGTGCCGTGGAACAGACGCGAGTTTTGCGTCATCAACCCCACATCCCGGCGCACGTCCGCCGGGTCGAGGTGGCCCAGGGCAACCCCGTCGAGGCTGATGTTGCCGCTCTTGAGGTCGAGCATCCCGGCCAGGGCCTGCAGCAAAGTCGATTTGCCCGCGCCGTTACGGCCGAGAATGGCGATGCGCTCGCCCGGCTGGATCTGCAGATCCGCCACCAATAACGCCGGCACCGGCGCTTCGTCGCAATACTGGAAGGCCGCCTGTTTGAGCACATAGTGACCGCGCACCAGCGGTAAATGCACGCGCTTGCTGCCTTCAGCGTGGTCCACCGGCAATTCCATGATGCGGTTCAAACTCTGCAATGCCACCTTGGCCTGCTGCCAGCGCGTGAGTACCTGAGTGATCTGCGACATCGGCGCCATCATGCGCGAGGCCAGGATCGAGGCGGCCACCAGGCTGCCGGTGGTCATATCGCTGGCCATGACCATGGGCGCCCCGAATACGACGACCACGGCAAACACCGAGCCCTGGACGTTGTTGCTCCATGCCACCAACTTATTGGTGAGCAGGCGCAGGCGCAGGCTGGCATCGCCACAAGTGGCGTTGTAATGGTTCCATTGCTGCGAAAAACGCTGCTCGGCTTGCAGGGCCTTGATGTCGTCGAGGCCTTGTACGGTTTCAACCAGCATCGCGCTGCGCAACGCGCCTTCGCGCATCGACTCAGTGGCCAACGCCGCGAGTTTTTTCTGCGCCAGCAGGCCCGGCACCACCAGAAACAGCACGGCCACCAGGGGCACAGCGACCAACGGACCGGCGATCAACCAATAGATCACCAGAAACAGCAGGAAAAACGGCAGGTCTGCCAGCGCGGTCGCCGTGCTTGAGGTGATCAGTTCACGCAGTTGTTCCAATTCCTTGAGTTGGGAAATGAACGAACCGGTGGACTTGGGTCGGGCGCTGTTGCGCAGGCGGATGGCGTGCCCGAACACCAGGTCCGAGACGCGCAGGTCGGCGCGTTTGCCGAGCATGTCAGTGATGCGCACGCGGGTGATGCGCATGATGAAATCAAAGACCAGCGCCAACATCACGCCGCCGAACAGCACATACAGGGTGGGCATGGACTCGGCGGGAATAACGCGGTCGTACACCTGCATCGAAAAGAGCACCCCGGCGAGGCCGAGTACGCTGGTGACCAGGGAAACCAGCATCACGTAGCCATACGGCCGCAGGTCGCGCAGCACGATGGCACTGAACCAGTTCTTTTGGTACGGCTTGATGTAATCATCGACGCGAGTGTCGCGCACCGCGCGCATTGGCCGCAAAATCACCGTCTTGCGTGCCTGCTCAAGCAATTCGCGGCGGCCCAGACGGCTTTGCAAACCGCCATCACCGCTGTAGGCGATGCCGATGCTGTCATCCTCACCGATGAGCTCCAGCACACCGACCTGCCCATCCGCAAACTGCACCACCATCGGCAACTGGCGCTGCATCAGGGTCGAGGCGCTAAAGTCGCCGATCACGCAATTCAACCCGGCCTGACGCGCCATACGCCGCACCACGTCTTCCACCGACGCGCTGTCAGTCCATTGGGCTGCCAGGCGCACGCTTTGCGCTGAACACTCCAGGCGGTAATGGCGGGCCACCCCCAGAATTGCCTCCAGCCATACCTCGTAATCAAAGGTCGGCGGCGGTGTGTGCTGTGTGGGCGCTGCACTCAAGTCGTCATCCAGTTTCACGGCTTCATTCATGGCCGAATCTCCACACCCTGCAGGGTGCTGTTGTCCAAATGGAACGCCGTGCGAAGCCCGCCCGTGTTGTAGAGGCAATCGATATTCAGGCGACGCAGGTCTGCCGCCGTGTTTTCCCGATCCATGCGCGCCTGGTGGATTTCCTGCTCGGCATTGAGCAAGTCGAGTAACGGCCGCGTGCCCAGCTCAAGGTATTGCTGGCGATAAAGGTCACGGGTTTCGGAGATGCTGCGCTCACGAAAATCCAGGGTCGACAGACGTTGCGACAAGCTTGATATCTGGTCGCGGGCTTCGAGCAAACCCTGGCGAACCGCAAGCCGTGCGGCGTCGTTGGCCGCCTCGGCCGAGCGCAGCGCCTGCTGCGCCGCGGTTTTGCGCGCGGTGATTGCGCCGCCCTGGTACAGCGGCATCTTCACGTTGAGAAACACGCCGTAGCGGGTGCGATCGCGGCCGCCGGGCAGGTTGCTTTCATCGTTGTTGTCCAGGTAGTGCGTGATGGACGGGTCCAGCGACACCGTGGGCAAGGCTTCGGCACGCGCCTGTGCAATCAGTGCCAAGGCATCGACCCGCTGGGCCTGGGCGATCAGCAACGTCGGGGTGACGGCGGCATCGGGCACCACGCCCACGCAGGACTGTTCCAGGCTGGCAGGAAAGCCGCTGGCCACGTTCACCGGCGACTGGGCCCCCAGCAAACTGCTCAAGGCGCTGCGCCAGCGGTTGAATTGCGCGGTGAACTGCATTTGGGTGGCCATTGACGCCTCGACCCGCGAACGGGCCTGGATCAAATCGGAACGGGTGCTGGCGCCCATGTCGCTGCGTTTTTTGGCCAGTTCGGCAATCGCCGAAATCCCCTCGATCTGCTCGCGGGCCACAGTCACCAAACGTTGCGAGCGTTGCAGTTCGATCATTGCAAACGAGGTGTCGCGGGCCACTTGGTCAATCGACAACAAGATCGCCGCCTGGCTGCCGCTGACCCGCGCCAGTGCGCTGTCCACTGAGCTGGAAACCTTGCCGAAGTCATAAAGCATCTGCGACGCCGACAACGAAAACGCTCGGCTTTGGCCATTGCCACTCAAGCCGCTGTCATAGCCCGAATTGAAGCCACCGCTGACTTGCGGGTAATACCCGGACCGGGCGATGTTCACGTTCTCGTTTTGTTGGTACAGCTGGCCGATCGCCTCGGCAATCGCCGGGTGCCACTCTACGGCCAACTGAATGGCGCGCATGAGGTCGAGGTTGCTCGGTATGTTGCGCTGGGGTGCCACCGGTGCGCTGACGCCCGCTGGCCCTCCCGGTAAATTCGTGCCCAGGTTGCTGGGGCTGATGATGTTGACGGGTTCTTCATCGTCGAAAAGCGACGTGGCCATGACCGGCTCAATCCCTGGCGCGATCATTGCGACTGCCAGAACCGTGGCAGACAGTTGGTTGGCCAAACTCTTATGCCTCACTGCAAGTCACCTGACTGTTGTCAAACCGGAGGGGGACAACAACGAACCGTGACTGGCATCAGTCACGGCCCATCGCTGCAAGCTTGTTGGTAAGGAAAACCGGGCATTGCGGCCCGGTTATCGGGAAGTGGCGTTACACCACGTTGATGCCGCTTTGTACCCAAAGCTGATGGGCCTGATCTTCCGCACTGGTGTAGACCACGTACTCCAGACCGTTCTCTACTTGCGTCACACCGCCAGTCCAGTCGCCGGTCAGGTGCACGCTGTCCTGATCGTCGCCCTGAATCATCAAGCGATCCGACTCAGGCCCGGTGATGGACACCAGGTCTTCCAGGCTCAACGTCAGTTCCACTGCGCTGATATCGTTCAGGTCGATACTCTGCACATCGCTGACTTTGCCGATCAGGTCGGTGAGGTTGATGGCAGCATCCCCCCCTTCCCACAGCAACCCGTTTGCACCCGCGCCCGCATCGACGTGGGTGAAGTCGGTGTCATCAACCACCACCGCATCGTGGTGCTGAGCATCAACGCTGGCGGCGTCATCCGCGGCCTGATCCACCGCCCCCAGGGCTGCGGCAAAGCCGACACCCTCAGTGGCAGGCGCGCCCGGGTTGGCGTCGTCCCAGACCAGGTCACGGTCTGGCGAGTCGATGCGGATGTACACGTCTGCGGTCTCTTCCTGACCCGTCGGCGTGGTGAGTTTGTAGGTGAATTTATCCACCTGGCCAATCTCATCCAGCGTCAGGCCGGCATTCGGCGTGTAGACGTATTTGCCATCGGCAAAGACGGTCAACGTGCCGTGCTCACCGACGACTTGCGCCCCCGTCTGCCCAGGCACCACATAGGCCCCGCCTACCAGCACGCTCAACACAGTCAATGGCGAACCGAGCACATCCGGTCCGGCCAGGCTGCCAGCCAACAAGTCGCCGGTGGCGTTGGTCATTTCACCGGCCACAAATTGCGTGGTGAAGGTGGTAGTCAAGGTCTGAGCCACCGTGATGGTCGACAATGACAGCACCGAGCCTGTGGATGCGGTGACCCGATACGAACCGGCGTCCAGCCCGGTGAACGTATGCGACGACTGGGTGGTGGTCTGTTGCGTTTCCCATTGGCCTGCGATCAGTTTTTGCAGATTGACGGTGGTGGACGGCAACAGGGTCAAACCGGAAGCGCTGACATCGACCTTCAACACAGCCGTAGAGTCGGCCGCGACGACTATGACTTGGCCCGTACCCGAGCCCGTGCCGATCGCCGGCAGGTTGTAGGTCAAGGCCGGCGCGTCGCTCTCTGTCACCAGGTTGACGATCGCTATCTGCGCCGAGCCCAGATCATCGTTCGCTACCGGGCTGACCGTGCCTGGAGCCGATGGGTCTGTTGCGTTCCAGGTCACGTCGACACTTGGGCTGTCGATGCGCACATACAAGGTGGCGGCGGCAGAACCACCCGCACCATTGACCAAGTGGTATTCGAACGCATCCACTTTGCCGATGTTGGCGACATCGCCGTTCGGGGTGTACTTGTAGTCACCATTGGCAAAAATAGTCAGTTGACCATATTGGCCTTGCAGCACCGTGCCGGTAGTGGCGTCCGCATCGACGAATTCACCGCCGACCTCGACCTGCACCTTGACGGGCCCGCCGTTGCCCGGCACATCCGGAGTGCCTCCCACACCCGGGTCGGTGATGACGTTGCCGGAGACTTCGGGACCGGCTTCGCCAGTGAAATCAGTCAGGCTGTTGTTGGTGATGCTCAATACCGCCGTCGCCCCCGCACCGATGCTGACCAGGTTTGGGTCCAGCTGGAGGGTGAAGCGGTATTGCCCGGCCTGCAGCCCTTCGATCTCGGCAGTGGTGCTTTGACCGAACAGGCCCAACAGATCCAGCAAGCCCGAACCGTTACTGCCCTGTTGAACCGGCAACCAGCCACCCGCGCCGTCGCTCACCTCCAGGACCGCAGTGAAACCGCCTCCCAGCAGCGAAACCAGATCCGCCTGGGCAAACTGCAGATTCAGCGTGCCGCTGGAACCTTCGGCAACCGTGAACTCCTGCGCCTTGGTGTGATCGCCCAGGATGATCCCGCCAACACCCAGCAGAGTGAAGACACGCATATCAGCCAGGTTGGTGTTGGATGTAACGGGTTTGATGGTCACTTCGCTTGTGGCGAGGTCGTCGAAGGCTTCTAGGTCGGCATCGGCGTCAGCGTCAGCGTCAGCATCAGCATCAGCGTCGGCATCAGCATCAGCATCAGCATCAGCATCAGCATCAGCATCGGCGTCGGCATCGGCATCGGCATCAGCATCAGCATCAGCATCGGCGTCGGCATCAGCGTCAGCATCGGCATCGGCATCAGCATCAGCATCAGCGTCGGCGTCGGCGTCGGCATCAGCATCGGCATCCGCATCCGCATCGGCATCCGCGTCGGCGTCGGCGTCGGCGTCCGCATCGGCGTCAGCATCAGCATCAGCGTCGGCATCAGCGTCGGCATCAGCATCGGCATCGGCATCGGCGTCAGCATCAGCATCAGCATCAGCATCGGCGTCGGCATCGGCATCGGCATCGGCATCGGCGTCGGCATCCGCATCGGCATCGGCATCGGCATCGGCATCAGCATCAGCGTCGGCGTCGGCGTCGGCGTCGGCATCAGCGTCAGCATCGGCGTCGGCATCAGCATCGGCATCCGCGTCGGCGTCGGCGTCGGCGTCCGCATCGGCGTCGGCATCAGCATCAGCATCAGCATCGGCATCGGCGTCCGCATCAGCATCCGCATCCGCATCCGCATCCGCATCGGCATCGGCGTCGGCATCAGCGTCAGCATCGGCGTCGGCATCCGCATCGGCATCCGCATCGGCATCCGCATCCGCATCCGCATCAGCATCAGCATCAGCATCAGCATCAGCATCAGCATCAGCATCAGCATCGGCGTCGGCATCAGCATCAGCGTCAGCATCAGCATCAGCGTCAGCATCGGCATCAGCATCAGCATCAGCATCAGCATCAGCATCAGCATCAGCATCAGCATCAGCATCAGCATCGGCATCGGCATCGGCATCGGCATCGGCATCGGCGTCAGCATCAGCATCAGCATCAGCATCGGCGTCGGCGTCGGCGTCAGCGTCGGCATCCGCATCTGCGTCCGCGTCGGTATCATCAATATCAACGGCGACCACGTTAGTCGGGACAGACTCATTCCCCGCAGGGTCCGTCAAGGTGACGGCAAGCGTTTCACCGTTAACCTGAGGCGTGTTCAAGGTAACCTGGAAGGTGCCGTCATCTCCCACTGCCCCGGTGCCGATTACATTGCCATCGGTATCCTTTATGGTCACCGTGGCATTGGGTTCGCCTTTACCGCTGAGCGTTGCGCCGTCGGGGCTCAACGCCAGGTCGGTCGGTGCGGAAGGTGCGGTGGTATCACCCGCCACCACAGGGCTGGCAGGGGATTCATTGCCGGCAGCGTCTTTGAGAATGACGCTCAGCGTTTCGCCGTTAGTCTGCGGCGTGTTCAAGGTGACCTGGAAGCTGCCGTCATCCCCCACCGTGCCGGTGCCGATTACATTGCCATCGGCATCCTTTATGGTCACCGTGGCATTGGGTTCGCCCTTACCGCTGACGGTCAAACCGTCAGGGCTGACCTCCAACTCTGAAGCGGCGGCAGGTGCCGTGGTGTCACCGGCGACAACGGTTGCAGGCGGCGAGACTTGGCCCAAGGCATCCTTGAGGGTGACTTGCAGCGTTTCACCATTGGTTTGCGGTGTGCCCAGGCTGACCTGGAAATTACCGTCTGTGCCAACGGTGCTGGTGCCGAGCACATTGCCCGCAGCATCTTTGACCGTTACCGTCGTACCGCTCTGGCCTTTACCGGTGAGGAGCGTGCCCGCACTGTTGACGGCCAGACCGCTCGCGGCTCCTGGAGCGGCGGGTGGCGAATCGTTACCTCCGCCTCCGCCGCCGCCGCTCATTGCCGCCGCAGCACCGCCCACGGCGAGTAGCCCCAGCCCCCACAGCACCCAGCTCGGGATGGAACTGTCTGCGGCAATGGCGGCCACACCCAGCTCGTCGAGGGTCGAAATTTCAGTAAAGGTGAAGCCCGAATAAGGCGTGGAATAGTTGCCAAGCAACAAAGTACCGTCTTCACCCTCCAGCACCAGTTGGTTTTTCGCACCGTCGGCGCCCACCACAAAAAAGTTCTGAACCGTGACGGTCTCACCTGACTTCAGCGTGACTACCAGATTCTGCCCGGACTGTTGAAACGACTGAACGCTTTCCGGCCCGAAGGGCAACTTTACAATGCTGGTGTCTTTGAGGCTGGTAGTTCCCAAGGCATGTTCCGTCGCCGTCCCCGTCGCCTTGTCGACAATTGTTATATTTTTCATCTCTCACCCGTTTCAATTTATGGACACACAAAGCTCAGCGCGAGCGAATGCCCACGACAGTGATTACCGTCGAGCGCTAAATTTGTTTTTGCGTTATTGGTGAACTGTTCGGACTAAGTGGCGATCACCCAACGCCCGTTTCTTCACGCAGTCGCGCGTTGATGGGCTCGGACTCGCGACTCACAGGCGGCAATTGATGTGACAGGCAGGTAAGCCTGGAAGGCGCCGCCACCGGCAATGAGTGGGTACGCCCGCAAGCCCACAACTCAAGCAATCGGGAGAGATGGAGAGCCATGAGACTGGCCTTGTCGAGTCCCTGACCGGTGTGGGCCAAAGCAGCTGATCGCTCGGCAATACTCGCTGTCCGCTTCCTTTCGCTAGCCATTTTTAAGGCACCTGCACAACCTGGAAAAAATAAAACACTGCGGAGAAAACTGTGGAGGCATACCCAACTGAAAACGCCCGCCAGCCAGATACTAGCGAGGCAATAGCCGACATCAAAGGGAAAACTAAACAGGTATTAAGCACGCCTAATTAACGGTCATGCCCATCACATATATGACGCCCATCAATTATTTTTTCATCATCACACCATGATAATTAATCACTCCACATATGCGACCCACATGATGAATCAATGATCAAAAACCGAGAAAAACCATCAAACCTTTTCAAGTTGTAATAATTTATTTCAAGGTGGTACACACCTCAAACAGGCTCATGCGAACCAGTTAGTTGATTAGTAATAAAAACGCATATAGCAGCGAAGCTCGCGTAATGCGAGGCAGCAAAAGTTGTAATCACGATGGGGACAGGTATTAGGGGATATATCGAGGGGGCAGGTGCACAAGGCGCCTGAAATACTGCGAACGCATAGACAAGCCAACCTCCGAGAACCCACCCAAAGGGGGCTCTCGGAACTTGCCTTTATTGAGGTTTGCGATAGCTATTGATGATGGCCGAGAAGTCTTTACCCCCCTCCCCGCGCTGGCTCATCGACTGGTACAACTGCTGGGCCACTGCGCCGAGGATCACCGGCTGATGCGCCTGGCGTGCGGCTTCCGTGGCCAGGCCCAAATCCTTGAGCATCAGGTCGGCACCAAAGCCACCGGTATAGCCACGTGATGATGGCGCGGTTTCGATCACACCCGGCCAGGGATTATAGGTATCGGAACTCCAGCAGCGCCCGGTGGAGCTGTTGATGATGCCGGCCAGCACTTGCGTATCAATGCCGAGCGCATCGCCCAGGGCCATGGCCTCACTGACGCCGACCATGCTGATACCCAGCAGCAGGTTGTTACAGATCTTGGCGATTTGCCCGGTGCCGACATCGCCGCAGTGCACGATGTTGCGGCCCATCTGCGCCAGCACCGGTTGCAGGGTAGCGAATAATTCCGGGTTGGCGCCGACCATAAAGGTCAGCGTCCCGGCCTGGGCACCGCCGGTGCCACCGGAGACCGGTGCATCGGCCACTGCCACGCCTTGTTTCGCTGCCGCTGCAGCTACATCACGGATGGTTTGCGGATCGATGGTGCTGCAATCCACCGCTGGGACGCCTTTGCCGATGCCCGCGAGCACACCGTCGTCATTGAGCCATACGCTGCGCACGTGAGCAGCGGCCGGCAGCATGGTAATCACCAGTTCTGCGCCCTGGGCCGCATCACGCGGTGAGCTGCTGATGGTGCCGCCCAGTTCGGCGAGTTCCTTGAGTACCGCCTGGTTCAGGTCGAACAGGTTAAGCGCGTGCCCAGCCTTGATCAGGTTGCGGGCCATGGGCGCGCCCATGTTGCCCAGGCCGATAAATGCAATCTTCATGGTCGTCTCCCAGGTTCAGCGCAGGTTGATGGTGGTGTTGACGCCATCGTTGACCGTGTCGTCATCGAACCAGCGGCTGGTGACGGTTTTGGTCTGGGTGTAGAACTGCACCACTTGCTTGCCGTACGGGCCCAGGTCGCCGAGTTTGGAACCGCGCGAGCCGGTGAAGCTGAAGAACGGCACTGGCACCGGAATCGGAATGTTGATGCCGACCTGGCCCACATCGATTTCGCTCTGGAATTTACGCGCCGCCGCACCACTTTGGGTGAACAGGCCCGTGCCATTGCCGAACGGGTTGGCGTTAACCAGGGCGATGGCTTGGTCGAGGGTGTCGACTTCCAGCACCACCAGCACCGGGCCGAAGATTTCCTCGGTGTAGATGCGCATGTCGGTGGTCACGCCCGAGAACAGAGTCGGGCCGACAAAGTTACCTTGTTCGAAGCCCGGCACCTTGATATCGCGGCCATCCAGCTCCAGCTTGGCGCCTTCTTTCACGCCGCTTTCGATCAGTTCAAGGATGCGTGCCTTGGCGCGCTTGGAGATCACCGGGCCGACATCCGTGCCGGCTTCGCTGCCAGCATTGACCTTGAGCTTTTGTGCCAGGGCCTTGAGATCCGGCAGCCACTGCTTGGACGCGCCCACCAGCACCACCACCGAGGTGGCCATGCAACGCTGGCCCGCCGCGCCGAAACCGGCGCCGACCAGGGCATTGAGGGTGTGTTCACGGTTGGCATCCGGCAGCACCACGGCGTGGTTCTTGGCGCCCATCATCGACTGCACGCGCTTGCCGTGTTTGCCGGCCAGGTCGTAGACATGGGTGCCGACGGCGGTGGAACCGACGAAGGACACGGCCTTGATATCTTTGTGAGTACAGAGTGCATCCACCACATCCTTACCGCCGTGCACCACGTTGAGCACACCGGCCGGTACGCCGGCTTCCAGCGCCAGTTCTACCAGCAGCATGGTCGACAACGGGTCTTGCTCGGAAGGCTTGAGGACGAAGGTATTACCGCAGGCAATCGCCATCGGGAACATCCACAGCGGAATCATCGCCGGGAAGTTGAACGGAGTGATGCCGGCGCACACACCGATAGGTTGGCGCAGGGTGTAGGTGTCCACGCCACCGGCCACGTTTTCGGCGAATTCGCCCATTTGCAGGGTGCCGATGGAACAGGCGTGTTCGACCACCTCCAGACCACGAAAAATATCGCCCTCGGCATCGGCAATGGTCTTGCCCTGCTCGGCGCTGAGGACCACGGCGATACGCTTGGAGTGTTCACGGATCAGGGCTTGCAGCTTGAGCATGATGCGCATCCGCGCACCGATCGGCGTCAGCTTCCAGGTCTGAAAGGCGCGATGGGCGGCGTCGATGGCAGCGTTGACTTCATCGGCAGTGGCAAACGGGACCTTGGCCAGCACTTGTTGGGTGGCCGGGTTGACGATGTCTTGCCACTCGGTGGTCTTGGATTCGACCCACTCGCCGTTGATCAGCAACTTGACCTGTTGCACGGAAATATCGGCAGATGCGTTCATGTGGTCTCCAGAATCTTGTAGTTATGCAGAGAACCAAGGCGTTGAATCGCCTTGAAGAATGAGGCGTTCGGACTGTTTTTGGAGTATAGATGTGCAAACTTCTAATAAGAACGCACATAAAAGCCGGTCCAATATGCAAAAAAACATCACCTCTCTAGGCGCCCTGAACTGGGATGACCTGAAGTTTTTCCTCGAAGTGGCGCGCACCCGCAAGGCCAGCGTGGCCGCCAAGCGCCTGGCGGTGGACTACACCACCGTGTCGCGGCGCATCAGTTCACTGGAAGTGTCGCTCGGTACGTTGCTGTTCGAAAAATCCCGGACCAACGGCTTCGTGCTCACCACCGAGGGCCAGCGTTTGCTCGGCTACGCGGAGTCCATCGAAAGCACCCTGCACATGGCCTGCGAACAAGTCTCCGGCTCCGGCGTGGCGCTGTCCGGCCATGTGCGCATGGGCTGCACCGAAGGGTTCGGTAGCTTCTTCGTCACCCCGCAGTTGAGCCATTTCGTCGACACTTATCCCGCGATCTCGGTAGACATCCTGCCCCTGCCCCACTTCATCAGCCTGTCCAAGCGCGAAGCCGACATCGTCATCGCCCTGGAGCGCCCGGAACACGGGCCGTATGTGTGCTGTAAACTGTGCGACTACAAACTGCAGCTGTACGCCACCCAGGACTACCTCGACCAACACCCGCCAATCCGCAAACCTGCGGATTTGGCCGAGCATCCGTTTATCAGCTACGTGGATGACCTGGCCTTCAGCTCGGAGCTGCTGTACCTGGCCAACGTGGTGCCCGGCGCCAGCGCCAGCCTGCGCAGTACCAGCGTGATCGCGCAGTACGTGGCGGCGCAGCAGGGCCGGTCGATGGCGATATTGCCGTGTTTTCTGGCGGCGCAGGATCCGCGCTTGTTGCCGGTGCTGGGAGAGCAGATTGCGATTACGCGGCAGTTCTGGATGTATTGCCGGGAGGATTTGAGGAAGTTGAAACGGATTACGTTGTTGTGGGATTACATCAGGGAGGTGACTGAGCAGAATCAAGGGTTGTTGATGGGGCAGACGCGGGAGATGCGGTTTGCAGGCTGAATGTGGGAGCTGGCTTGCCTGCGATAGCGGTGTATCAGCAAAAGCTATATCTACCGATCAACCGCCATCGCAGGCAAGCCAGCTCCCACATATTGAATGCATTTCAGCTGGGGGAAGGTGAACCCGCTTAGTCTGCGATCACAACAATCGACACCCGGCGATTCTCGGTGCGGCCTGCTGTGGTCGTATTCGGCGCCACCGGCTCGCTGCTGCCCAAACCGCGCAGTTGGATGTTTTCTTCTTTCATACCCACGCGGGTCAGCACCTTGCCCACGCTCTTGGCGCGGCGCAGGGACAGCGCCACGTTGTAGGGTTCTTTGCCCGAGGCGTCGGTGTGGCCGTCGACACGTACGCGCTCGATGCCCGCGCCTACCAGGGCCTGGCCGATGCGTTCGACGATGTCGGTGCTGGGTTTATTGAGGGTTTCGATGTCGCTGCCAAACAGGACCTTGCCGGACAGGCCGAAGGCCCAGCCCTCGTCGGTCAGCTCGAAGCCTTGCTGCTTGAGTACGGCGACTTGCGCCGGGGTGAGCCCCTTGGGCGGGGGCGTCTGGCAGCCGCTGAGGGCCAGGAAGGCAACGAGTAAGGAAATAAATAAAACGCGTGTGTTAGCGAACAAGGGAATCAACTCCTGTGTTGAACGTTGACGACGGGATGCTCCGACTCCGCCGTTTGCTGGCCGCCTGAAGACAGGCGTTTGGCCTGGTACATCGCCGCATCGGCGGCGTTGAGCAAGGTGCCGGGAGTGGCGCCATGATCGGGATAAATGGCAATGCCGATACTGAGGGAGGTCAACACCTGGGTACCCCCTGGCAGCGAAATCGGCACGTCCATGCTGGCAATGATTTTATCGGCGATGCGATGGGCGTCTTCGGCCTTGTGCAGCGGCGCCAGCAATACCGCAAATTCATCGCCGCCCAGGCGTGCCACCAGGTCATCCTCGCGCAGTTGCGCACGCACGCGATCGGCAACAGCCACCAACACGGCATCGCCAGCAGCGTGACCGAAGCTGTCGTTGATGTCTTTGAAGCGGTCGCTGTCGAGAAACAGCACCGCCACCCGCTCGTTGACCTTGGCGGCACTACGCAAGGCGCGAATAAGCCGGCCTTCGAAGAACGCGCGGTTGGGCAGGCCAGTGAGGCTGTCATGGCTGGCCTGGTGGGCCAGGGTTTCGTTTTCGCTTTGCAGGTGGCTCTGCCAGGCCTCCATCTCGCCGAGCAGGGCGTTGAAGTCGCTGCCCAGGCTGTCGAGTTCGGCGATCTGCGCCGAGGGTACGCGGCGGTCAAAGTCTCGCTCGCTGCGCGCGGCGTGAGCGACGGCGGCCAGGCGTTGCAGTGGCACGGTGATGCCATTTAACAGACGCCGCGACAAGTGCAAGGCCACCCAGGCGCTGAGGGCGGTGCAGATCAGAATCCCGATCAGGCCGCTGAGCAAGAAGCGCAACAGGCTGCCACCGTGGCCGACCAGATGGATGCTGCCGACGGTTTGCCCTTGGCGCAGAATCGGCTGGCTGATGGGCTGTTCGAGCAGGGCGTGCGCTATTTGCAACTCGACCCGTGACAACATGCCGGTTTCCGGGCGAACCCAGCGCGCCAGCAGCTTGCCGTTGATATCGAATACTTCTGCCTGGGCCACTTCTTCGGTGGAGGCGATCAGGCTCAGGGCTTCGGTGGCCGCCGCGCTGTCGTTGAACACTACAGCCGCTTCCACGGTGTAGTTGATGGAGCGGGCGATCAGGTGCAGGTTGTGCTCGGCGTAAACCCGCAGGGCAAGTACGCCGAGCAGGGTCAGGGACACACTGGCCAGGGTGACCGCCACCAGCGCCAGAATCATATGCCCGCGGGCAATCACCGAGCGCAGGGTCGGCCGCACTTTATCGCGGCTCATGAGCCAGGCGCTCGACGGCGAGACAACTGCAACACACTGGGATGGATACGCACGCCGCTGCGGGCGACGGAATCCAGGTTGACCTCGAACGACACCTGCTCATCGCTGACGCGCAGGCAGAACAGGCTGCCCACCGTGCACTGGTCGCCCCCTTCGCTAATGCTGAGTACAGGGTGGCCAATCAATGAGGTAAACAGGCGGTTGCGTTCGTCGGGGGTGATTTTGCCGATGTAGACGGCATCGCAGGCATTGACGATATCCGGATGATCGACCAGCAGGCGCCGTACCAGCACTGGACGACCGGTGGCCTGGGTGGTGCCTTTGACCAGGTCATCGGTGTACTGAGTCGGCCCCACAACACACAGCCGCAATTGCGCAGGCTCCACCGGCCATCGCGCATAACTGAGAATGCCCAGGACGACCTGGGTGACCGCCTGGGCGCGCTGCTCGGCGAGGCTCGGCGTCTGCGCCCAGACGCGCGGTGCGAGCAGGCACAGAACCGCCACCAGCAACATCCGTCTCCAGCTCAAACTGCGCTCTGTGGGCGAGACAGCCACGTTCATGCAGCACTTCTCTCAGGTATTTTCCAGGGTGATGCCGCAACGATAGCACAGCGGCGGGAAACCCCATGCCGGACGGCTGACACGAGGCCTACTATTTTTTCAGAAAAATCAGACATCTGAATCAGAAATATTTCATGACCTATCAGTCAGTTTTTCAGGCACGGCGTCCAACTCCAGCATCAACCCGCTCAAACGCTTGACCTTGCGCCGTACCGCCTCCTCAAACACCCCACCGCGGGGCTCGATCAAGCTGAACCAGCGCTTGGCGCGGGTAATACCGGTATAGATCAACTCCTTGGTCAACACCGGGTTCAAAGCGTCCGGAAGGATCAGCGCCGTATGGGTGAACTCCGAGCCCTGGGATTTGTGCACGGTCATCGCATACACGGTTTCAACATCATTCAAGCGGCTGGGCAGCACAAAACGTACGCCGCCCTGGCCATCGTTACGTGGGAAGGCCACCCGCAGCACGTGGGAGCCGCCCTCGTTTTCGGGCAATTTCAACGCGATACCGATGTCGCCGTTCATCAGGCCCAGGCCGTAATCGTTACGGGTCATCAGTACCGGACGACCTTCGTACCACTGCTCGTCGCCTTCGATCAGGCGTACTTTGCGCAGGGCCGCGGTGATGCGCTGATTCAACCCTTCAACGCCCCAAGGGCCTTTGCGCACCGCGCAGAGCAGTTGGAACGCATCGAAGGCTTGCAGCAACTGTTGCGCCCAATGCGTCCAGGCCGCGTCATCACGTGGCGTATCCAAGGGTGGACGTGCCGATTGCAGCAGATTCAGGTAGTAGCGATAGCCTTGGGCGCCGTCGCCCTGGCCGTCCAGCACCAGGCGCTCAAGGGCATAGTCATGCTCGCCCTTGAGGCTGACGCAAAACAGGTCGTCATGACGACCTGCGGCCAACAGCTGACGTGCCTGTTCGGCATTTTGCTGGTTGACCCAGCGCGCCAGCTGGCCGATGCCGCTGCCTTCGCCGAAACGACGTGAATAGCGCAGCATCACCACCTGCTGGGCCAGGGGATGGCTACCGTCGAGGTCTTCTTGCAGGCCGCTGGCACTGAGGTCTTCGCCGCTGACGGCTTGCAGCCATTGCCGAGTGTGCGGGCTGTACCAGCCGTCTTCGGCATCACGACACAAATCACCGAGTACCGCACCCGCTTCCACCGACGCCAATTGGTCCTTGTCGCCCAGCAATACCAGACGCGCATGGGATGGCAAGGCGTCGAGCAGGTTGGCCATCATTTCCAGGTCGATCATCGAGGCTTCATCCACCACCAGCACGTCCAACGGCAATGGATTACCGAGGTGATGCCGGAAGTGGCGAGTACCGGGACGACTGCCCAGCAGGCGGTGAACCGTGGTGACCTGCGTCGGGATTTTTTCCCGCACGCTGTCGGGCACTGTCAGCGACAGCACTTGCTGGCTGATGGATTCGGTCAGGCGCGCAGCGGCTTTACCGGTGGGCGCGGCCAGGCGAATGCGCAACGGGCTGCCGGACTCCACGGCGGGCGCCTGCAGCAACGCAAGCAGGCGCACTACGGTGGTGGTCTTGCCGGTGCCGGGGCCGCCGGTGACGATACTGAATGCGCCGCGGGTAGCCAGCGCACAGGCAAGTTTTTGCCAATCAATCACCCCATCCGGCGCCGGTTGGTCGAACAGGCGGTTGAGGCGTTGTGGCAAATCGGCAGCTGCGGGCTCCACGCTCGCGAGGCGCAGGCGCAGGGCGCGATCGATACGTCGCTCGTAGGTCCAGTAGCGGCGCAGGTACAGGCGTTTGCCGGACAACACCAATGGCCGGCTCTGGGCCACGTCGCTGCCATCGACCGCCAGCGCGACCAGTGGGCTGCCCGCCAGGGCATGGCACCAATGGGCACCGTCCAGGCCGTGCAGCAACTGCGACGGCAGCAGCATGGCGCCGGTGTGCAGGTCGCCTTCGGGCGGCAAAGACAGGGCGAAGTCCGGCGTCTTGAGGGTTTCGAACAGGTCCAGGCAGACGTGGCCATGGCCCAGTTGATGGCTGGTCAACGCGGCCGCCAGCAGCACCAAGGGATCGGCCTGGGTATCAAGCTCGTGCAGGAAGCCGACGAAGGCTTTGTCCAGGGCCCGCAACCAGCCACGCTCGACCCAACGCTCAAGCAACTGCACCAGGTCAGTGGCGTGACTCAGCGGTGCCAGCTCCTCCAGCGGTAACGGCGACAGGCTCATAGCAACACTCCTTGTTCCCAGACGGGCTCGACCTTGGGCGCAATTGGCTTGCCCTGGAACAACAGGTCCAGGCTTTCGATCAGCTCACGGGGCGGCCGGGTGAAATACGCCCCCTGGCTCACCGACTGGGTGCCACGCAGGAACAGGTACAAGGCGCCGCCGACGTGCTGGTCGTAGTCATAATCGGGCAGGCGTGCCTTGAGCTGGCGATGCAGGGCCAGCAGGTAAAGTACGTATTGCAGGTCGTACCGATGCTCAAGGATCGACTGCTCCATGGCTTGCTGGGTGTAGGCCGAATCGTCGGGGCCGAGCCAGTTGGATTTGTAGTCCGCCACGTAGTAGCGCCCCTCGTGTTCGAACGTCAGGTCGATAAACCCCTTGAACATGCCGTTGAGCAGCACCGGCTCCGCGGCCACACGGGAAACGCCGCCGTGGGTGTGCCGGCACACCAGCTTGTCGAGGGCGAGCACATCGACTGTGTGACTGGCGAACCAGAACTCCATTTCAATCTGGTACTGCTCAAGACCGCTGAGGGTCACGTGGTCGTTGTACAGCGGCAACGGCGTTTGCAACAGATGCCCCAGCCAGCCGCTGAGGGTGACGATCCAGCCTTCCCAATTGCGGCGGTTACAGCGTGCGCCCACGGCCTTTTCAATGGCCTCGGGCGTCACGTTGAAACCCTCTTCACCGGCCCACTCCAACAAGCCGTGGAGGAAGGTGCCTGGATTAGGCCCGCGTGGGAAACGGTGAATATCACCGCCGGACGCCACCACTTCCCGTGGTGCATCGGGGTCGAGGCGTTCGTCATCGAACAGCTTCTGGGCCTGCGGGCTTTCCGGCGCTTCGAGGCTGGCGGCGCTCATGCTGTCGCCAATGCGCAAAGCACTGTAGGAGGCAATCCACCAGTTTTCCGCAGCCTTGCGTTTGGGCAGCAACGGCGCAAGCAACGTCGCTTCATTGCGCGGCGGGTGAAACAGGATGTCCTGGATATCCGGCACAAGGCCATAACGGATGGCCGGGCAACCTTCCTGTAAATCCAGCAACCAGCGCGCCAGGCCGGTGGACTCGCCCAACGACGTCCCGCCCCCCAGCAAATACCCCAATGCCGACAGGTGCAAGACCGAGCTGCTGTTATTGCCGCGCTTGAGGTCGGCAATGCCCAGCCAGCACGCGTGTTTGGCGCGGGTCAAGGCCACGTAGAACAAACGCAGGTCTTCGGCCAGGCGCTCGTCATCGGCTTGGGCGATCAGCTCGGCCGTTGGCCGCAGGCTCACTTGGGACTTGCCGTGTTCATCGTGGTAATGCAGCGGCAAGCGACTGCCATCCACCGGTTTGGCCGAGCAGATGAAGGGCAAGAACACCAGGTCGTATTCCAGGCCCTTGGATTTGTGGATGGTCACCACCTTGACCAGTTGCTCATCGCTTTCCAGACGCAGGATCTGTTCTTCACCGGCCTGGCCCGACAGTGCCAGGTGTTCGGCCAAGTGGCGGATCAACGCCTGTTCACCATCGAGTTCCGACGCGGCTTGTTGCAGCAACTCACTGAGGTGCAACAGGTTGGTCAGCACGCGCTCGCCATCACTGCGGGCGATAAGGGTTTGAGGCAGCTTGAAGTCGTGGAGCAGGCGACGCAGCATCGGCAGCACGCCTTGGGTGCGCCAGATTGCGCGGTAGCCACGGAACTGCATCACGCGCGATTCCCACGCCAATTCGTCCTGGTTCAGACGCTCCAGTTCCGCCAGGGACAGGTTCAAGGTGACGCAGGCCAGGGCGGCGCGCAGCGGGCGCTCGACATCCGGCTCGGCGCAGGCCTTGAGCCAGGCCAGCAGGTCGTGAGCTTCCTGGGCGGCGAAAACCGAGTCCTTATCCGACAGGTACACACTGCGCACGCCACGGCTGGCCAACTCAGCGCGCACGGCCTGGGCTTCCTTGCCGTCGCGTACGAGGATGGCGATGTCTGACTGCAATACGCCCTTGAGGCTGCCCTCTTTTACAAAACCTGCTGTGCCTTGCTGCCCACCATTGAGCAACGCGACGATCTGTGTGGCGCAGGCCGCAGCCAAGTGCTGACGGTAAACCGCGGTGGAAATCGGCTGGTCGGTAGGCAGGTGCCACAGGTTCATGGCCGGCAACGGTTGGCCGTCAACCTGCAGGTGCTCGCTGCGGCCCTGGGACAGCACCGGGTGAAACGGCACCGGGTTCTCGCCGTTGGGCTCGCGGAACAGGAACGCACCACGGCCGGTTTCCGCACGCTGGAACACGTGGTTCACCGCTTCGACCATCGCATGGCTGGAGCGGAAGTTGGTGCCCAGGGTGTGATGGCGGCCGGTGGTGGACTGCCGGGCGCGCAGGTAGGTGTAGATGTCGGCACCGCGAAAGGCGTAGATCGCCTGCTTCGGGTCGCCGATCAAGAACAGGCCACTGTCCAGGTGGTTTTCGTCGATGCGGTAGATGCTGTCGAAGATGCTGTATTGCACCGGGTCGGTGTCTTGAAATTCATCAATCAGCGCCACCGGGAATTGCTCACGGATCACACTGGCCAGGCGCTCGCCACCGTCTGCCTGAAGGGCCGCGTTGAGGCGGATCAGCATGTCGTCGAAGCCCATTTCAGCGCGGCGACGTTTCTCTTCTTCGAAGCGTTTACCCACCCAGCCAGCCGCATGTTGCAATACCGCGGCGTCGGGCGTTGGCAATGCATCGAGGCTGGCTTTGAGGCCGGCCATCGCCTCGATCCCCGAGTGCTGCGGCGGTTCGCCCTTCCAGGCTTCGGCCATGCCCTCGGGCGTCAGGCGCGTGAAGCCGGTACCGATGTCCAATTGCTCCAGGGTTTCATCGGCGGCCCAGGCACTGATCTTTTCGAACCAGGGTTCGAAGTAGCGCGCTTGCATCTTGCGCCCATCGACCGTTTTGGCGGCGACGGCTTGCAGGCAGATATCGCGCAGCTCGGCCGCCCATTGTTGCCAGGGTGCCTTGAGGGTCGTCAGCGCGGCGCGACGCTCTTGCAAACAAGCGTTGATCAGTTCGGCCGGCTCGCGACTTTCGTCGGTGGGCCGCTCGCTGCCGAACAGCGCACGCACCCTTGGCATCAGCGCCGCGGGGCCGCCCCAATTGTTGCGCACCCAGTTGAGCGCATCGTCGTGCATCGGGTAGCAGAACAATCGCCAGTAATCGCGCAGCACTTCGCCCAGCAGGTCGCTATGGTCAGTTTCCAGGGTCTGGGTGAACAGGCTGCCACTGTCGAACGCATGTTCACGCAACATGCGCTGGCACCAGCTGTGGATAGTCGAGACGGCGGCTTCATCCATCCATTGCGCGGCGATGTCCAGGCGGTTGGCGCAGGCCGGCCATTGCTGCGGAGCGTACTGCTCGCGCAGGTCGGCGATCAACGCATCGGGCTGTTCGATTTCGTCGCGAAAGAAGCGCGCAGCTTCGGCCAGGCGGATGCGGATGCGTTCACGCAGCTCCTTGGTGGCCGCATCGGTGAACGTGACGACGAGAATTTGCGGCGGCAGCAGTTCGCGGCCGAAGCCTGACTCATCACCACCATGGCCGAGCACCAGGCGCAGGTATAACGCGGAGATGGTGAAGGTCTTGCCAGTGCCGGCACTGGCTTCAATCAACTGGCTGCCTTTAAGCGGGAATGCCAGGGCCAAGGGTTTGCCGATCATGCGCTGGCCTCCGCGCTGGAAAGCGATCGCCATGGTGCGTTGATGAGCGGGCGATACAGGGTTTCGCACCAGCCTTCGAATTCCTCACTGGCGACCAACGCCGCGTAGTCGGGAAATTGCCGCGTGAGAGCAGGCGTTTCGCGGCGTTCGCCGTCAGTGGTGATGCCATCGCCTTCGTAAGCTTTGCTGGCCGCGGCTTGGGCCTTGGCGGGGTCAGTTTGGCCGAGCCAGGCGAAAGCGGTTTTTACTGCAACGGGCAGCGGTGTGCTCATACCGGTTTGCCAAGCCAGCAGCAGGTTGCCGAGGATTTCCTGGGCAGTAGGTTTATCCAACGGCTCGAGCAGCAAGGTGTCGTCACTTGCTACCAGGCCGGTACTCAATGGCAGGCCACAGGCGCAGGCCACCACATGGTTGACCCAAGGGCGGATCAAGCGATGCCACTTGCGTGTCTTGATCGAGCCAATGCTATTGGGGATGGTGGTAACGCTTAACAGGCCGCCATCACTGCGGCGATGCAAGCCGCTGATCCAGCCTTCCAACTGAATGCCTCGATACTCAAAACTGATAGGTTCAACGCCGGTATGTGGGGTCGGCCACAGCGCCAGAAGCTGTTGATAGCGCTGCACCAGGTCAGGCAACGGCTCGATCAACTCCTTACGCAGGCACTCACCGAAACCGACCATCGGCAACAGGCCACTGCCCTGCAAACGCAGGGCTTGGGCGTTGAGGGCCTGGTCGAGGTGATCGGGGTGGGTCAGTGCAGCATTTAGCAGACTGTCGCTGAGGCTATAGCGCTGCAGTGCGTCGAGGACGAAGGGTTCTTCGTCAGCCAGAGGCACTTCTGCGGCTTCGAAGAATACTTTCAGACGCTGGCTGAAGAAATGTTTGACTGGGTTGCGCAAGAAGTCCTGCAACTGACCGAGGCTCAGGGGTTCTTCCTGTTGATGCTGCAGCAATACATTCGCTGGGGGCATGACATCCCGCGCTTCATGCAGCAATTGCCATTCGCGGGCGTAGCTGAACAGTGGATCGCCTTCATGGAAGTAGCGGGCGCTGAAGGGTTGGAGCGGGTGTTCCTGGGTCATTGCGTCGATCAGCGGCTTATCGCTGCCGGCGTGCTGCCAGCCGCTGGCGAGGTGGTCGCGCAACTGGCCGATCAATACCGAGGCAGGGCGATCGCTGTTATCGCGGATGCTGCGGCCAACCCAACTGATATAGAGCTGGTCGCGGGCCGAGAGCAGCGCTTCGAGCAGTAAGTAGCGGTCGTCTTCGCGGCGCGAACGGTCACCGGGACGGTAGTCGCTGCCCATCAGGTCGAAGTCCAGCGGCGGTTGTGCTCGTGGGTAGTCGCCGTCGTTCATGCCGAGCAGGCAGACCAGCTTGAACGGGATCGCACGCATGGGCATCAGGGTACAAAAATTGACAGCTCCGGCGAGAAAGCGCTGGGACAAGCGACCCTGATCTAATCCGGCCAGCCATGCCTCACGGACGACCGTAAGGGGTAACTCGTCCTGTAAGCCAACGGATTCGCAGGTTTCCAGCCAGGTCTCTCTCAGTTGCTCAAGCTGGCCCAAGAGGTAGTCATCGTGCTCGCTGCTGGGCAGGAAGAACAGCTGCATCAAGCGTTGCAATCGCTCGCCCCACACCCTGGGAGCAGCCGGTTGTGATAACGCCTGATGGGCATCATTCAAGGCATCGAGCAGGGCGACCAGCGGGCCGATCAATGCCGCATCGAGGCCGCCGATTTCGTCGTAGGGCTCAATACCTTCACAGGCCATGCCAGTGCCGACTGCATAGCCCAGCAACATACGGCGCAGGCCGAATCGCCAGCTGTTTTGTTCCAGATCTGTGGGTAGACCCAAACCGACACGTTGTTCGGCGTTCAGCCCCCAGCGGATACCGGCGCCTTCGATCCAGCGATGCAGGGTGGGCAGGTCGCGCTCTTTGATAGCAAAACGCTCACGCAGGGCGGGAACGTCGAGCAGGTCGAGGATTTCACTGACGGGGAAACGACTGTCGGGAAGCTTGAGCAGATGTTCGACGGCGATCAGTAGAGGATCGCGGCCGCGTTGGCCTTGGTCTGTCAGGGTATAGGGGATGAAGCGTGGGTCATTTCGCTCAAGCTGGCCGAAGACCGCGCGGATGTGCGGCGCGTAGCTGTCGACGTCGGGAACCATGACGATGATGTCCCGAGGGCGCAACGTTGGATCGGCGCTGAAGCGTTGGAGCAATTGGTCGTGGAGGATTTCCACTTCGCGCTGGGCGCTGTGGGCGATGTGGAACCGGATGGACGTATCATGCTCCAGATCAACAGCGGGCCACAGTTCGCGGGTTTCATTCAGCGGGCGCAGTTCGAGGATATCGTCCTGCAGCTGGTTGAGCAGCGTGGTGGGTTCGCTGTCGCTGAACAGATCGATGCGCCCATCGCGAAATGCGGCGCGGTAGCTGTTGGGGTCATCGTAGCTGTCCAACAAACTGATGTAATCACGGCCCTGCTTGCCCCAGGCTGCCAGTAGCGGATGGGCGTGCTGGTGCAAGGTTTGGGGATCGATAGTGACCGGCATACCGGCTTTGCGCGCCTGGCGCTTGTATTCATTACGCAGTAAATCCTTGTCGGCGACGATGTCGGACCAATGATGGCGGCAAGGGTTATGTACACAGAGCAGGACCTGGCTGAAACGGGCCAGGCCAGCGAGGGCTTCCAGTGCTTGGGCCGGCAGTGATGAAATGCCGAATACAATCACCCGGGAAGGCAAGCCGGGGGGCGCTTGCTCAAGGCTGTTGATGCGCTCGATGAAGCGCTGGTGAACGCCGGCTCGGCTTTCAGCCATGCCCTCCTCTCCTACATCCAGCAGCAGCGCACGCCATAACTCGGCTTGCCAGCAGTTGGCAGGGTTGAGGGGCTTGGATTCGCCTCGACCATTGCGCAGTTGGTGCCGACCTGCGGCCCAGTCTTCCAGCCAATCAGCGCGGTAGACCTGGTATTGGTCGAACAAATCGGCCAGGCGCTCGGCAAGTTGGTAGCGTTTACGCAGGTCGGTGTCTTGAGTCAGGAAGCGCTGTAGGGGCTCAAAATGCGGCTGGCCAATCAGTTCGGGTAACAGGCGCATAAGACGCCAGGTCAGCGGGGCTTTATCGAGCAGGGACTTGGGTGGAATTTCATCACGGCCCAGGACCATGCGGTAGAGCTGCCACATAAAGCTGCCAGGCAGTTGCACGTCGATTGCTGCGGCAATGCCGCAGCCGCCCATATCATCTTCTTGCGGATCTTCAGCCAAGGCCAGCTTGAGCCATTGGGCGATGCCGTTGCTTTGTACCAACGCGATTTCGTTTTCCAAAGGCGCCAGTGGATAACGGCGCATCCAGCTGACCACCAGGCTGCGCAGTTCGTCCAGGCGGTTGCCGTGAACCACCATGAATCCAGGGCTGAGGGACGTCGCGTCCGGCATAACGGCTTCCTTGGGAAAAGCAAAATCGAGGGGTGGACTTTAGCACTGTGGTGCATGGGGCGGACACAGCCTGACAGCCGTGCGCGGATAGAGTGGACACTTTTCGACCGCCCAAAACAAAACCCCTGTTTGC
>NZ_JXSI01000011.1:0-230265 GCF_002916705.1 Pseudomonas sp. GZJR-8
GAGGCATACAGCGCCTTGACGTGATCCCTGGAGACATTGGGGTAAAAGGTGATTTGGTATTGCTGGTCGCGGGTACAGTCGTTGACTTCGAGAATGCCGCTGGGGCCGATGGTCCGATGAAGCGGCGCGCCGACTGGGCTGCCATCCCGAGCCAGGGCTTGCAGTGCCACCTGGGTGTTGCCGATGGGTACAAACCGGGTACTTTCAAACAGATGCACCAGGGTCAACCCACCCTGGGCTTTGCATTGAGCGACGGTACGGCTGGGTTTATCGGAAGAAGCCGGCGCGACCAGTGCGACGTCTTCCCCAACCTTGAACACCTGCTCCACGGCAAGTGCCGAACCACCCAACAGGCTGTCGGCCCATGCGTCGAACGTGTTCAGGCAGGTACGAAAATCCGCTAGAACGCGAGTGACATCCGGCGCCTTGGGATCCATGGGGGCCAACACAAAGCCAGCGATCACCGGAATCAAGAGCCAGCCCTGTCAACCAGGGCTCTAACGAAAACAACCATCTGCAATCCCTCGCACTGTTCAATCAGGCGAGGGACTTTGCAGAGGTTTTCAGGGCAGGGGAGTAGAGCTTATCCGGCGCTTGCGTGGGAAGTTTCAGCAACCTTGTCGCGCAGCACCAGGCTGCACAGCGCCGGCAGGAACAACAGCGTCAACACCGTGCCCACCAACACGCCGCCAATCAGCACATAGGCCAGCGACGACCAGAACACTGACAGCGTCAGCGGAATAAACGCCAGCGCCGCTGCCAGTGCGGTGAGGATTACCGGGCGCGCACGGCGCACTGTGGCTTCGATGATGGCCTCGCGAATCGCCATGCCGTGATCCTGGTTCTGGCGGATCTGGTCGGTAAAGATCAGTGTGTTGCGCATCAGGATGCCGCCGATGCCGATCAGCCCGAGAATCGCGTTGAAGCCGAATGGCTGGTTGAACAACAACAAGGTCGGCACTGCACCGATCAGGCCCAGAGGCGCGGTAGCGAACACCATGAACATCACGCCGAACGAGCGCACCTGGAACATGATCACCGTGAGGGTCAGCAGGATCATGATCGGGAACAGCGCCGCCAGGGCCACGTTGGCCTTGGCGCTTTCCTCTACCGGGCCGCCGATGTCGATTTTGTAACCACTGGGCAGCTTGGCGATCAGCGGTTGCAGGTCTTTGTACACGGCCATTTCCACATCGGGCGGTTGCACGCCGTCGATGATGTCGGCGCGCACTTCCACGGTGGTGGCGCGGTCACGGCGCTTGAGGATCGGTTCTTCCATCACCGCCTTGAAATGTCCGACCTGGGCCAGCGGCACCGACGTACCGGCGCTGTTGGTCAGCGTCATGTTATTGAGGTTGGCAAGGTCTTCGCGTTGGCTGCCCTGGGCGCGGGCCACCACTGAGACGGTGCGGTTGCCTTCGCGGACTTCGGTGATCGGGTTGCCGCTGAGCAGGGCGTTCAACTGGGACTTGACCTCGTCGGGGGTAAAACCCAGCAAGCGCAGGCGGTCCTGGTCCAGCACCAGGCGATAAGCGCTGGCACGCTCGCCCCATTCGAGGAATGTGTCCCTGGTCAGCTTGTTGCCGGCCACGACCTGGCGAACGTCTTCAGACAGCCCACGCAGCACATTCAGGTCTGGCCCGGAGACGCGAAACACCACCGGGAACGGCACCGGCGGGCCGAAGACGAGCTGTGTGACCCGCACCCGCGCCGATGGAAATTCACCTGCCGCAATGCGCTCGCGCATACGCAGTTTCAGCGCATCGCGGGCGTGGGAGTCGGGGGTTTGCACGATCAGCTTGGCGAACGCCGGGTCGGGCATTTCAGGGTTCAACGACAGGAAAAACCGCGGTGCACCGCCGCCCACATACGTGTCCACCATGCTGGTCTGCGGCTCTTGCAACAGGGCTTTCTCCACCTGCGCTGCCACCGCTTCGGTGCTTTTAAATGCGCTGCCGGGTGGCATATACACTTCAAGAATCAGCTCCGAGCGGTCGGAGTCGGGGAAGAACTGTTTCTTCACCACCGCCATACCCAGGCCGCACAGCACGAACGCGGCCACCACCAGCCCGGTTACCAGCCAGCGCCCGCGCACGCAGGCCTCCACCAGGCTGCGCAGTTTCTGGTAGTAGCGCCCGGCATAAATCGCATCATGCCCGCCGGGGACTGGCTTGATGTGCGGCAACAACTTCACGCCCAGGTAAGGCGTAAACACCACGGCCACCAGCCAGGATGAAATCAGCGCGAAACCTACGATCCAGAAAATATTCCCGGCGTATTCGCCCGCCCCGGAGCGCGCAAACCCAACCGGGAGAAAACCGATGATGGTGACCAGGGTCCCGGTCAGCATCGGCGCCGCCGTGGAACTCCAGGCGTAGGTGGCCGCGTGGATCCGATCAAAGCCTTCTTCGAGTTTGACCACCATCATCTCGATGGCAATGATCGCGTCGTCCACCAACAAACCCAGGGAAATGATCAGTGCGCCGAGGGTCACACGGTCGAATTCACGGCCGGTGACCAGCATGATCACGAACACGATCGAGAGCGTCAGCGGCACGGCTGCCGCCACTACCAGCCCCACGCGAAAGCCCAGGGCCAGCAGGCTGATCAGCATCACCACGGCCAGGGCAACGAAGAATTTGAGCATGAACTCGTTGACCGCCAGGCTGATGTTTTTCGCCTGGTCGGAGACTTTGGCGAAGTTCACGCCCAAGGGCAGGTCGGCCTGGATCCTGGCTTCCTGGGCCAGCAGGCTCTTGTCCAGTTCCAGGCCGTTCCAGTGTTTTTCCATGATCACACCCAGCATCAGCGCGGGGTCGCCCTGGTGACGGATGCGGTAGCTGGGCGGGTCTTCATATCCGCGGCTCACGGTGGCGACATCAGCGATGCGCAGCACGCGGCCATTGACTTGCAGCGGCACGTTTTCGATCAGCGCGAGGCTGTCGAAGGCGCCGTCGATGCGTATGTAGGCGCGGGCGCCGGCGGTTTCGACGAAGCCTGCGGGCGCCACGGCGTTTTGCGCGGCGAGGGCGGCGAAGATTTGCTCGGGCTTGATGCCCAGAGTTGCCAGGCGCTCATAGGAAAACTCCACAAACACGCGCTGGGCCTGTTCACCAAGGATATTGACCTTCTTTACCCCCGGCAGGTTGAGCAAACCCTGGCGCAGCTCCTCGGCCATTTGTACTTGTTGGCGGTGGGGCAGGTGTTCTGCCTCCAGGGCATACAAGGCGAAATACACATCGGAATATTCATCGTTGAAAAACGGCCCGATCACGCCCTTGGGCAGTTGCGCGGCTTCGTCGCTGAGCTTTTTGCGTGTCTGGTAGAACAGCGCCTGGATCTCGCTCGGGCGTGTGGATTCGAGGAAGGTCATGCGCATCGACACGAAACCCGGCTGGGCGATGGTCTCGACGCGGTCGTAGTAGTCCAGTTCCTGCAGGCGTTTTTCCAGGCGGTCGGCCACTTGCTCCTGCATCTCCTGGGCGGTGGCGCCGGGCCAGGCGGCGGTGATGGTCATGACCTTGACGGTGAACGAAGGGTCTTCGGCGCGGCCCAGCTTGCCGAACGCGAAGACCCCGGCGACGAGGATCGCAATCAGCAAAAACAGGGTGACAGCGCGGTGTTTGACGGCCAGTTCGGAGAGGTTGATCCCGCGCATACTCATTGATCCTGCTTACGGTTGAGGGCCAGCGCTTGGGAGGGCAGCAAGCGCACCGTATCGCCGCTGTGCAACAGGTGAGCGCCGAGGGCGACGATGGTTTGGCCGGGTGTTACGCCGCTGTCGAGCAAGGCGTCCTCCTGGCCGAGGCTGGCGACCTTCACCGGGGCGAAGCTGAGTTTGAAATCGTCGCCAATCACCCATACGCCCGTGCCTTGCCCTGCATCCTGCAAGGCGCCAATGGGTACGCGGGTTTGCAGGGGCTGGCCGTTGCCTTGCAAGCGCACGGTGATGGTGGAACCGAGGGCGAAACGTTCGACCGCACCCTGCAGCACATAACGTGCGCGGTAGGTGCGGGTCACGGGGTCGGCGCTGGCGGACAGTTCGCGCAGAGTGGCGGTCACGGCCTGGTCCGCTGCGCCAAAAGGAAGCGCCAGGGCTTTTTGCGTAGCCAGGTCACGCTGGTTCTCCGGCAGATTGACGATGGCTTCGCGGGCGCCGTCATGGGCCAGGCGCGCCACGATTTGCCCTTCGGCTACCACCTGGCCGCGATCGGCCAGCACGTCGGTGATGATGCCGTCGCCATCGGCCTTGAGTACTGAATAAGTGCGACGGTTTTCGATCTGGCTGGCATCCGATTGCGCCGCGGCCAGTTCGGCCTGGGCGACGCGCAGGTTAGTGGCCGACTGATCGAAGATCTGCCGCGACACCGCGCCGGTACTGGCCAGGCGCTGGTAACGGTTTTCGTCATCGCGGCGCTGGCGCAGTTGGGCCTGGGCGGCGTTGACGCGGTTTTTTGCCGAGCGCAGCGCCAGTTCGAAGTCGCCAATGTCCAGCACCAACAGGGTGTCGCCACGGGAGACGTGCTGGCCGGGGTCGACCTTGCGTTCGATCACCTTGCCGCTGACCCGAAAGCCCAGGTCGCTTACCGTGCGCGCGGCCACTACACCGGTATAGGCGCTTTGCTGGGTGCCGGCTGCTTCGACCTTGGCGGCGAGTACCGGGCGCGGCACTGGCACCTGGGCGGTATCGGCCTTGCTGTTGCAGCCATTGAGGAACATCAACAGGGCCAGGGGCATGAGAAAACGCAGGGGGAGAGGGGGCATGGCGAACTCCGGAAACCATTGTGCAAAAAATTACGGTCGTAATTTTTTGCTTATATTATGGTTGAAATATAAATTAATCCAGCCCCCCGATAATCCCAGTCAGCTATGTGCAGATCTCCTGTGGGCTTGTTCGCGAAAGCGCAGTGCCAGTCACTGATGAGTCAACCGAACCACCACTATCGCAGCATAGGCATCTACACAACTTTGTAGCTGCCGCACGCCCCGTAACCACGATGCGAAGCGAGCCGCTCTTGATCTTGATCTGCTCTTGATCTCAGGCGCCCCGTTAAACCACGCTGGCCGGAATTCGACTGGGATTTGGGGGGTAAACCGGCAGGGATGCCGGTTTAGCCGCCCCGCGCCATGGATGGCACGTGGCGGCGGCCCCCCAAATCCCTGTCGGATTACGGGCACACCGAGCCCAGGAGCCGCCGTAAGGGCGGAACCCTAAGTGGCCGTTACCGCAGGAATGGATATGCACCCGGTATAACTGCGTCGCCTGTCAGGCCGCCTTCGCGAGCAAGTCGAATCGTCGCACCGCCCCTCCCACAGTTGGATCGCGGGGTGTCAGGTAGTTAGGTGTCGGCTGGCAAGCCACCATCGCAGGCAAGCCCGCCTACAGGCTAAAGAATTGTTCTATATGTAGAACGATCAGGGCCAGTTTTGCCATCTAGTGCTCAGAGGTGAGGCGAATTAAGCTGTACTCACTTTGGAGGTACATCATGAAAAAGCTAATTGGTATCTACACCAGCCCCCGCGCCCACTGGGTCGGCGATGGTTTCCCGGTACGCACGCTGTTTTCCTACGACACCATGGGCAAGCACATCAGCCCATTCCTGTTGCTGGATCACGCAGGCCCGGCTGAATTCACCCCGACTGAACAGCGTCGCGGCGTCGGCCAACACCCGCATCGCGGTTTTGAAACCGTGACCATCGTCTACGACGGCGAAGTCGAGCACCGCGATTCCACCGGTGCCGGCGGCAAAATCGGCCCGGGCGATGTGCAATGGATGACTGCAGCCAAGGGCATTCTCCACGAGGAATTTCACTCCCAAGCTTTCGCTCGTAGCGGCGGGGCGCTGGAAATGGTGCAACTGTGGGTCAACCTGCCGGCCAAGGACAAAATGGCGGATGCCGGTTACCAGACCATCGTGGATGGCGATATCCCGGTGCTGCCATTGGCTAACGACGCGGGGCAATTGCGCCTGATCGCCGGTGAGTTCGCCGGTACTCAGGGCCCGGCCCGCACCTTTACGCCGATTGACGTGTGGGACTTGCGCCTCAACGCCGGTAAGGCGGTCACGCTGGACCTGCACGCCGGGCGCAACACGGCCTTGGTGATCCTCAGCGGCACTGTGTTGGTCAACGGCAAAGAAGTCGCGCGCCAAGGGCAACTGGCGTTGTTCGAGCGTGACGGTGATCAGATCACCCTGGAGTCCAATGACGACGCCAAGGTGCTGCTGCTCAGCGGTGAACCCATCGACGAGCCCATCGTCGGCCACGGTCCGTTCGTGATGAACACAGAGCAGGAGATTCACCAGGCGTTCGCCGACTTCCAATCGGGCAAGTTCGGGCAGATGCACGCCTGACGGTTCACCGCAAAAAACCTGTAGGAGCGAGCTTGCTCGCGAAGAACTTCAACATACTGCGTTCAATCAGACAGAACGCGTTATCGTTGTGGTTTTTCGCGAGCAAGCTCGCTCCTACATTTTGTTCCCAGGGTTCTTATTTCATGCGATCTTCTCGGCATTCGCCCTGGAGTCGCCTGGATGCCCTCATTTATCGCTGATCACCCGATGTTGTGCGCCGTGGCGTTGATCCTTATCGACATTGCCGTGTGGCGCCTTATTTCCCCCAGCCTGGCCAACTGGAAACTGGCGGCGCGGCTGGTGATCTTTGCGGTATTCAGTGCCGTGTTGTTCAACGACGGCATGAACCCCATGCAAGCGGCGCCCTATGCCGACGACACCACCTTGCACCTCGCCGCCACGGCGTTGCAGATCGGCTGGTGGCTGTTCGCGGCGCGCACCCTTACGGTGTTGCTCGGCGCGGTGATGATGCAGCGGGTCGGCCATACCGGGCGTTTATTGCAGGACCTGCTGGGCGCGGTGATTTTCCTGATCGCGATCATCGCCGCCATGGCCTATGTGCTCGACCTGCCGGTCAAAGGCGTACTGGCCACCTCCGGCGCCGTGGCGATCATCGTCGGCCTGGCGCTGCAAAGCACCTTGAGCGATGTGTTTTCCGGGATCGTCCTCAATACCACCAAGCCTTACCAGATCGATGACTGGATCTCAATCGACGGTACTGAAGGCCGCGTCACCGACATCGACTGGCGCGCCACGCGCCTGCAAACGTCCCAGGGCAGCCTGGCGGTGATCCCCAATTCCCTGGCGGCCAAAGCCAAGATCATCAACTTTTCGCGCCCGGCAGACATGTTCGGCCTGGCGGTCAGCCTGCAAGTCAGCCCCCATGCGCGCCCGCAAACCGTGATCGAGGCCCTGGAGCGTGCCATGCAGGGCTGCCGGCCGCTGCTGGCCAAGCCCGCCCCAAGCGTGGCGTTCAAGGCCTCCACCAGCGGCGGCGTGGAATATGAAATCAGTGGGTTTGTGCCGGCCATGGGCCTCAAGCGTGAAACACGCAACCAGCTTTACGACCTGGCCTATCGGCATTTGCAGGCGGCAGGTGTGGGGCTGTTGTCCTCCACCGAAGGCAGCACGCCGCCATCCGTGTCCGGCGCCCGCGCTCTGCTTGAGCGCTCATCGATCTTCTCCACCTTGCGTCAGGAAGAAAAAGACACCTTCAGCCAGAACATGACCCTGCACACCTACCGCGCCGGTGAGATGATCCTGGCGGCGGGAGAGCTCAGCGATCACCTGTTCATCATCGAGTCTGGCGTGGTCTCGGTGCTGTTGATCAAGGACGGGCACAAGTTCGAGGCCGGGCGCATGGGGCCGGGGGAGGTGATCGGTGAGTCCGGCATCCTTTCCGACCAGGCGGCACTGGCGGATTTTTCGGCCAAGACCTACTGCACGCTGTACCGCATCGAAAATGAATACCTCAAGCCGTGCCTGGACGCTCGGCATGATATCGGCGAAGCCATGAAAGCGCTGCTGGATTTCCGTCGCCATGCCGCCCAGGCCCTGACCGAAGACGTACCCGTGGTGCCGGTCAAGAAGGGCTTCATCCAGTGGCTGAGGAAGCGTGGCCTGTAGATTGGTCACCTGTTCTTCGCCCGGATTGGCTATTTCTCCAGAACGCTGCGCTGATTACTCTGCGCACCTGTCCCAACGTTCTGGAGTCTCATCATGCAAACCCGTACCGATTTCTACACCGCTTCCCCAGACGCGATGAAAGCCATGCTCGCCCTGGAAGCGGCGGTAGGCAAACTCTCCATCGAATTGCCACTGCTGGAACTGGTGCGCCTGCGCGTCTCGCAAATCAACGGCTGCGCGTTCTGCCTCGACATGCACACCGCCGATGCGCGCAAAGGCGGCGAGACCGAGCGGCGTCTGTACACCCTGTCGGCCTGGCGCGAAACGCCATTTTTCACCCCTCGTGAACGCGCCGCCCTGGCCTGGGCCGAAAGCCTGACCCTGCTCAGCCATACCCACGCCCCGGATGAAGACTTCAACGCCCTGGCCGCCGAATTCAGCCCACAGGAGCAAGTCGACCTGAGCGTGGCCATCGCCACCATCAACAGCTGGAATCGCCTGGCGGTGGGGTTTCGCAAGATGCCCAAGTAAGGCATCAGTTGGCTTTGAAATAACCACGCGGGGTGCTGCCGGTCATGCCTTTGAAAAAGGCGATCAACGCACTGTCGCTGGCAAAGCCCAGTTCAAAGGCGCAATAGCCCAGGCTGCGTCCGGTGGCGAGCAGTTCGATCACCCGCATCAGTCGCCACTGTTGGCGCCACTGCTGATACCCCAGGCCGGTCTCCCTGAGAAAAATCCGGCCAATGGTCTTGGTGCTGGCGCCAATGTGCTGCTCCAGTTCCTGCAATGTCGGTGGCAAGCGGTCGAGTTGGGCCAGCAAGGGTGCCAGGCGCTTGTCTTGCGGCAACGGCAGGAGCAGGGGCTGCTCGACCGCGTGGCGGATTTCGTCCAGGCACAGCCCAAGCAAGTGGGCATAGCGGCCGGTGTGCCAATCGGTCTCGAAGGGTGCCATAGCCATCGGTTCCAGTACGGCCCGCAGCAAGGTACTCACTTGGATCACTCGCACCTGCGCGGGTAACTGCCCGGCCAGGGCCGCGCTCACGTACACCGACCGGTAATCGACCGCGTGCTGCATCACCGCGCGATGGGGCAGGCCGCAAGGTATCCAGGCAGCGCGGGTGGGCGGCAGCAGGCACAGCTGGGTGTCCAGCGTGATGCGCGTGCAACCTTGCTGGGTGAACAGCAACTGCCCGCGCTGGTGGCGATGCATGCCGGAGTCGTGATTGCCCAGCACCGCAGCGATGCCGATCACGGGAGCGGCAAACGCGTCGGGATTGAAAGACGCAGTCGCTTCAAGCCAAGCCATGGTTTGTCCGATTTCATGGATAAAATGTCGAAGTCTGGATAATACCCCAGTTGGCGCGCCCTAGAATTCGTCCATTGTTTTTATGGATGGACCTGGTGATGAAGTCTGGAAATTTGCTGATGCTGACGATGGCCTTGCTGATGTTCCCGCAATTGGCCCAGACCCTGTACAGCCCGGCCCTGGGCGATATCGGCCGGGTGTTCGCGGTCGAGCCTGAGCGGGCGGGGCAGACACTGTCGGTGTACTTCCTGGCCTTCGCTTTTGGTGTAGTGGTATGGGGGCGCTTGAGCGATCGTTGGGGGCGGCGGCCCGTGATGCTGATCGGGCTTGGGGTTTATGCAGGCGCCTCGGCGCTGGCCTTGAATGTGACCACATTCAGCGGTTTGTTGCTGGCCCAGGCGTGTGCTGCTTTCGGTGCGGCGGTGGGGTCGGTGGTCACGCAGACCGTGTTGCGTGACCGGTTCCACGGCGCTGGACTGGCCCAGGTGTTTTCGCTGATGGGCATTGCGCTGGCGGCCAGCCCCGCCATCGGGTTATTCAGCGGTGCGAGCCTGGTGGAGTGCTTCGGCTATCGCGGCGTGCTTGGCACGTTGCTGCTGCTCGCATTGGGGTTGTGGGCCTGGTGCCTGTGGGCCCTGCCGGAAACACGCCCGGCATCGTTGCCCACGGCCGCCCTTGGCCAGACACTCGGATTGATGCTCAAGGATGCCGGAATCTGGCGCTCGGTCGGATTGGTGGCAGCCTTCAATATTGCGCTGTTCAGCTATTACAGCGTGGGGCCGTTTATCTTCGCGCACCTGGGGCGCTCCACTGCCGAGTTCGGCTACAGCGGCGTGCTGCTGGCGTTGGGGTCCGGCCTGGGGGCGTGGCTGAACAAAACCTTGCTCAAGCGTGGTATGGACAGCGATCAATTGGTGTTTGTCGCTGCTGCAGTGGCGGTGGTGGGGAGCCTGCTGGTACTGGCCCTGCAACACAGCTGGTTATTGGTATGGCCGATGTTGCTGGTGGTGCTGGCATTCGGCATGGCGATACCCAATGTGCTCGGCGGCGCGTTAGTCGACTACCGCGATCGCCTCGGCACTGCCGCCGCCTTGTTTGGCTTGCTGTATTACCTGGTGATTGGTGGCGGGCTGACCCTGGTGGCATGGACCCAGGACCTTGGCTGGAGCCTGTTGGTATGCAGCTTGGCGGCGTTGTGGCTGGCAACGCCGCGGGTCTTCAGAAGTTGACCGATGCACTCAAGCGCGCCGTCAGCGGTGCGCCCTGGAACAGGTAGTCATCGCCCATGTATTCGCCTGCGTCGCGCCAGTAGCGCTTGTCGAACAGGTTGTCGACGCTCAGGCGAAACACCGTCTCGTACCCATCGACCTTGGTGGTGTAACGGCTGCCGACATTGACCACCGCGTAATCACCCACCTGTACATTACCGGTGCGATTGGCGTATTTCTTGGCGCTGTATTGCACGCCGCCCAGTACCGCCAGGCCATTGACCCACGGCAAGGCATAGTCGGCGTACAGGCTGGCGCGCAGCTTGGGCACGTTGATCGCCTGGTGGCCTTCATAGTCCGGCGTGCCGCTGCCGCTGACCCGCGCTCGAATCGCTGCCACGCTGGTTGCGATTTGCAGGCGGTCGGTGGCCCAGCCGTTGGCGGACAATTCCAGGCCGGTGTTCTTCTGCTGGCCTTGCTGCAGGTAGGTGAAACCTTCACCTTCGGGCTTGGCGTATTGGTAAGCCTGGCGCGTCTGGAACACGGCAGCGGCAAAACTGATGCGGCGCCAGTCGTATTTAACCCCGGCTTCGATCTGGCGCGAGACGGTGGGGGCGAGGGTTTCATCCTGGTTTTTTGCGAACCACGGCGCCGTGCCGCCCAGTGACAGTCCCTTGCTGTAGCTGGTGTACAGCGAAACGTTGTCCACTGGTTTGTAGATCAGCGAGGCCTGGGGCAGGAACACGTATTGTTGGGTGTGGCGTGTCTGGTTGCCGGTGACGCCGTCAAAGGCTTTTTCATCCAGGCGTACTTCACGGCCACCGAGGATGGTTTGCCATTGTTCGTTGAAGCGAATACGGTCAGTGACAAACAGGCCGTATTGGCGGCTGTCGAGGTTGCGGTGGCTGTCGTTCAGCGGTTTGTCGGTAGGGGGAAAACTCGGAACTCGTTCGTTGATATTGGCGGTGCCGATAAATTCGTTGACCGACTTGCGTTTGTCGATCACCCGGCGAAAGGCGCTAGTGCCAAACGTCAGTTCGTGGCCTAGGCCGCCGGTGTCGAACAGGCCGGTCATGGCTGCCTGGATTTCGTCGTCGCGGCGAGTGTCGTCAGGGCTGCGGTAATCGTAGACGTCGTAATTGCCTTCGGGGCTGAAGTAGTTAGGTACGCTGGTTGAACTGCAACTGGCCGACCCGTAGCAGCCCCACGCAAACGAGCTGTAATCGTCAATCACCACCTTGCTGCGCGCCGCGCTGACACTGCCTTTCCATTGATCGCTGAAACGGTATTCAAACTTGCCGTTGAGGTTCAGCGAATCAATCCCCACCTGCTTGCCGCCGGTCTGGTGCCCCAGCAGCTTTTTCGGCGAGGCGTCATGGGGCACTTCCGTACCCCCCAACAGTTGATACCCCGGTACCGAACGTTGTTGCTTGTTCTGGTACTCGGCATCCAGTTGCAGCACGGCGTCGGGGCTGATGTTCCAGTCAAAGGCCAGGGACAGGAAATCGCGCTGGCCATTGGCGTGTTCCACATAGGAATTGAGGTCTTCATGGGCGACGTTGGCACGCAGGCCGAACTGCTGCTCGCTGCCAAACCAGCCGCCGACATCGGTGGCGATATAACCGCTGCCGCGATCATCGGTAGACACCGTTACCGAGCGCACATCCTCCGGCCGCTTGGTCACGTAGTTGATCACGCCACTGGGCTCGGAAATGCCGCTCTGCAAACCGGCCAGGCCCTTGAGCACTTCCACCTGCTGCTTGTTTTCCAGGGCGACGTTCTGCTCGCCTGTGATGGTGCGCCCGTTGATCTTGTAGCTGCTGGCCGCATTCAGCGAGAAGCCGCGCACCACGAAGTTTTCGTAATAGCCGATGGGCGCGTAACTGTCGCCCACCGAGGCATCGTTGCGCAGCACTTCACTGAGCAAGCGTGCCTGCTGGTCCTTGATCAAGGCTGCGTTGATCACCGTGATCGAGGCCGGAGTGTCGAGCAATGGTGCTTCATTGAAACCGCCCACCGAAGCGGTTTCATTGCGGTAACCGGACTCATCCAGGCCCTGGACCTTCACCGCCGGCAATTGGATCTCGGCGGCCAGGCTGCTGCCGATGCCGCCACTGAGCAGCAGGCCGAGGGCAAAACGTGAAGTGACGACGGGTCGAAAACGCAGAACCATGGGCAGGGCCTTAAACGCAGGGCGGGGGGGCGCATAAGCTAGGCATAACGGCCAGGTTTTACAAGCGTTCGGTACTCGCGCACACCGAGCCTGGGCGAGGTGCCGAGTGGAGGGGCAAGAACATTTGATTACTTTGCCGCTTTTGCAAGGTGACCCGCCGGTGGGCGGAACCGATAGTGGCCGTTACAGCACAATGGATATGTACTCGGTCTGGTTAAAGGTGGGAGGGGGCTTGCCCCCGATGGCGGTGGGCCAGCCCCAGATGTATTGGCTGACACTCCCTCATCGGGGGCAAGCCCCCTCCCACCTTTTTGAATGCGTTTCAACGTGAGCGCTTGAGGGTTTCGCTGGGCAGTTCCTTGAATAGTGCTCGATAGCTATTGGAAAACCGCCCCAAATGCCAGAACGACCAATTCATCGCCACCTCGGCCACGGTGGTATCCGCGCCACTCAATAGCTCCCGCCGCGCCCCATTCAACCGACGCAACCGCAACCACTGCGCCGGACTCATCCCGGTGTAGGTCTTGAACCCTTGTTGCAATTGGCGTAACGGCACACCCGCAATCTGCGCCAGCTCCAACAGGTTGGCAGTTTCATCCGGTGCATCCGCCGCCCATTCACCGATACGCGCCATCAACCGGCGTTCTTCATTGCGTTTTTGCAAGGAGCTGCCGTCCAGGCACACGCAGGCGTTGTCGAGGATAAACAGGCAATCGTCGAGCAACTGCTGGGTCAGGGCATCACGGCTGATGGGGTCGGTCAGTGCCGACAGGCGCGTAAGGGTACCGCTGAGCCAGCGAGTGAACAGCGCGTTTTGCTGACAGGCCAGTGGCGCCATGAACAACCCTTCCAGTCTGGCCATGTCCAGCCCATGGCGCTGCACGAACTGCGGGCCGAACACCACCGCCACTTCGCGGTAGTTCTGCGGGGTGATCCAGGTATTGCGGCTTTCGCCGTTAAGCAGGTACAGCGCGTTGTCGCTGCCATCGAAGCAGAACGACAGCGAGCCTGGCGGCGCGTTGAAGTGCTGTTCCACGCGGGTGTTCATACATTCTTCGTACACCTGCACGCCTTGCAGGTCGAGGTAGCGCACGCGCCCGGCGAAATGTCCGGGGGACATTTGCTGGTAATGCTGCACCCAACCGGGTGTCGCACTGCATTGGGCGGTCACATCGCCGGTAGCGAAGGCCTGTACGCGCAAAGCGGTTGCCTGTGTCATGGGGGATCCGTGCGCACTCTATTGGTGCGTTGTACTGCGTGCAAAGTGGATAGATGCCGTTTCAAGGCCGGCCCAAGATAGACCTCAATGTGTCGACTGTACAAGCCGGCGCCGCATCCCACCCAAGACGAGGTCCTTATGAATGCCCCCTTCGATCAGCTCTCCACCTGGCTGAAAGAACACAAGATTACCGAAGTCGAATGCGTGATCAGTGACTTGACTGGCATTGCGCGCGGCAAAATTGCACCCACCAACAAGTTCCTGCATGAGCGAGGCATGCGCCTGCCGGAAAGTGTGCTGCTGCAAACGGTAACCGGGGACTTTGTCGACGACGACATCTACTACGACCTGCTGGACCCGGCTGATATCGACATGATCTGCCGTCCGGTGGCCAACGCCACCTACGTGGTGCCCTGGGCCATCGAGCCCACCGCCATCGTGATCCACGACACCTTCGACAAACAGGGCAACCCGATTGAACTGTCGCCGCGCAATGTGCTGAAAAAAGTCCTGCAGCTGTACACCGACCAGGGCTGGCAGCCGATTGTCGCGCCGGAAATGGAGTTCTACCTGACCCAGCGCTGCGAAGACCCGGACCTGCCGTTGAAAACCCCCATCGGTCGTTCGGGGCGTGCCGAAACCGGGCGCCAGTCATTTTCCATCGATGCCGCCAACGAATTCGACCCGCTGTTCGAAGACGTCTACGACTGGTGCGAAGCCCAGGGCCTGGACCTCGACACACTGATCCACGAAGACGGCCCGGCGCAGATGGAGATCAACTTCCGTCACGGCGACGCCCTGGACCTGGCCGATCAGATCACTGTGTTCAAGCGCACCCTGCGCGAGGCCGCGCTCAAGCACAACGTGGCCGCCACGTTCATGGCCAAGCCGGTGGCCGACGAACCCGGCAGCGCCATGCACCTGCACCAGAGCGTGGTGGAAATTGCCACCGGAAAACCGGTGTTCGTCGATGCCGACGGCAACATGAGCCCGTTATTCCTGCATCACATCGGCGGCCTGCAGAAGTACATCCCCAAGCTGCTGCCGATGTTTGCACCCAACGTGAACTCGTTCAGGCGCTTTTTGCCGGACACCTCGGCGCCGGTCAACGTCGAATGGGGTGAAGAAAACCGCACCGTCGGCCTGCGCGTGCCGACTTCCAGCCCCGAGGCGATGCGCGTGGAAAACCGCTTGCCGGGTGCCGATGCCAATCCCTACCTGGCGATCGCCGCCAGCTTGTTGTGTGGCTACCTGGGCATGATCGAGCAGATCGAGCCCAGTGCGCCGGTGGAAGGCCGTGCCTATGAGCGCCGCAACCTGCGCCTGCCGTTCACCCTCGAGGATGCCCTGGCACGCATGGAAGACTGCGACACGGTCAAGCAATACCTGGGCGAAAAATTCGTGCGCGGCTACGTCGCGGTCAAGCGCGCCGAGCATGAGAATTTCAAGCGGGTGATCAGTTCCTGGGAACGTGAGTTCCTGCTGTTGAGCGTCTAAAACAACGATAAAAGGGGTGACGATATGCGTCTTGTGAACAAGTTTCTGCCGTTGGCACTTGCACTTGTACTGCCAGCGGCATTCAGTGCCAGCGCCCAGGCAGCGTCGACGGTGAGCGTCTACAACTGGACCGACTACATTGGTGAAACCACCTTGGCGGATTTCCAGGCCAACACCGGGATCAAGGTGGTCTACGACGTGTTCGACTCCAACGAAACCCTGGAAGGCAAGTTGCTCGCCGGGCGCACCGGCTATGACGTGGTGGTGCCCTCCAACCACTTCCTGGCGCGGCAAGTGAAGGCTGGCGCGTTCCTCACGCTGGACCGTGCGCAACTGCCAAACTTCAAGAACCTCGATCCCCGGTTGCTCAAGCTGCTGGAGCAGAACGACCCGGATAACGCGCACTCGGTGCCGTACCTGTGGGGCACCAATGGCATCGGTTACAACGTCGACAAGGTCAAGCAGGTGCTGGGTATCGAGCGCATTGATTCATGGGCGGTGCTGTTCGAGCCGGACAATCTCAAGAAGCTCCATGAATGCGGTGTGGCCTTCCTTGATTCGCCGGATGAGCTGTTCCCGGCGATCCTCAACTACATGGGCAAGGACCCTCGCAGTGAGAACGCCGAGGACTACAAGCAGGCCGAAGCCAAGCTGCTGACGCTGCGGCCGTACATCACTTATTTCCATTCCTCCAAGTACATCTCGGACCTGGCAAACGGCAATATCTGCGTGGCCTTCGGTTATTCCGGCGATGTGTTCCAGGCCGCCAACCGCGCCAAGGAAGCCAAAAACGGGGTGAACATTGCTTACTCGATTCCCAGGGAAGGCTCCAACCTGTGGTTCGACCTGCTGGCAATTCCTGCCGACGCCACCAACCCCAAAGAGGCCCACGCGTTCATCAACTACCTGCTCGAACCCGAAGTGATCGCCAAGGTCAGCGCCTCGGTGGGCTACGCCAACGCCAACCCGGCGGCCAAGCCGTTCATGGCCCCGGAACTGGTCAACAATCCTGAGGTTTACCCGCCCCAGGAAGTCCTCGACAAACTCTACATTTCCACCACGCCCACGCCGGCGACCATGCGCGTGATGACCCGCGCCTGGAGCAAAGTGAAGTCCAACCGATGATTCAGTCCAACGAACATGCGCAGTCCTATTACCGCGCGACAGCCAACACCATGCCGCAGCGGCCTGCACTCGACGCTGATCTGAGCGTCGATGTGTGTGTGATCGGCGGCGGGTTCACCGGGGTCAACACGGCCATCGAACTGGCCCAGCGCGGGCTCTCGGTGATTGTGCTGGAGGCCCGACGCATTGGCTGGGGTGCCAGCGGGCGCAACGGTGGGCAGTTGATTCGGGGTATCGGTCATGATGTCTCGGGGTTTGCCAAATACGTGGGTGAGGAGGGCGTGCGCTATCTGGCGCGAGCCGGTATCGACTCGGTGGCGTTGGTGGGCGAGCGCATCGGCGAGCATGGTATTGATTGCGACCTGCGCTGGGGTTTTTGTGAACTGGCCAACACCCCGGCGCAATTCGCCGCGTTCAAGAATGAACAGGCGCAGTTGGCGGCCATGGGCTATGCCCCTGAAACCCGGTTGGTGGGCGCGCAGGACATGGCCCAGGTGGTGGGCTCGACGGTGTACGCCGGAGGCCTGGTCGACATGGGCTCCGGGCATCTGCACCCGCTCAACCTGGTGCTTGGCGAGGCGCAGGTGGCCGAGGCCCTCGGGGTGCGGATCTTTGAACAGACCGAGGTGCTGGAACTGATCCATGGCAACACTGTGCAGGTGCGTTGCGCCGGTGGCAGCGTGCGCGCCGCCCATCTGGTGCTGGCGTGCAATGCGCATCTGGAGAACCTGGAGCCGCGCCTGGGCGGCAAGGTGCTGCCGGCGGGCAGCTACATCATCGCCACCGAGCCGTTGCCGGAAACGGTGGCCGAGCAATTGATTCCGCAGAATCTGGCGCTGTGCGACCAGAAAGTCGGGCTGGATTACTACCGGCTGTCCGCCGACCGGCGCCTGCTGTTTGGCGGTGCCTGCCATTACTCGGGGCGCGATCCCCAGGACATCGCCGCCTACATGCGCCCGAAAATGCTCAAGGTCTTCCCGCAGTTGGCCGACACCGCCATCGAGTTCCAGTGGGGCGGCAAGATTGGCATCACCGCCAACCGCTTTCCCCAGGTCGGGCGGTTGAAGCAGTACCCCAATGTGTTCTATGCCCAGGGCTATTCCGGCCATGGCCTCAACGTGACCCACTGGTGCGCACGGCTGCTGGCCGAAGCGATTCACGCGGGTGCAAGTCGCGGCCTGGATATTTTCAGCCAGGTGCCGCACATGACCTTCCCGGGCGGCAAGGCGCTGCGCTCGCCGCTGTTGGCGTTGGGTATGTTGTGGTATCGGTTGCGGGAGGTGCTTTGATCACACAAAGGGCGCAGGCAATCGCTGTACTGGGCGCCTTATTCACTAACCTCAGTTTCAGTCAGCACCTTGCGAAACGTCTCCACCAGCGGTCGCAAATTAACGCGGTGCCAGGCCGCCCACAGCGGTGTGGTGTAGGTCAGCCACGGCAACTCTCGCAACACCACGCCGGGCGGGGCATTGCGGCTCAGGCCCTTCTGCACCATCGCTACCCCGAGCCCTGACGCCACCAGGCCCAGTGCGGTAAAGGGTTCGCTGGCTTCCATGGGAATCTGTGGGGTGAAACCGGCACGGATGCAGGCGGCGACGAAATCATCGGCGGGGTTGGCGCCGGCTTTGCGCTGCACGCCGATCCATTGTTGATCGGCCAGGTGTTCGGGCAGCAGTTCGCGTTGCCGGGCCAGCGGATGCTGTTCGGGCAGGGCCAGCAGCATCGGGTCGTCGAGCACCTGCAAGGCGCTCAGGTTTGGATCGTCGTCGGCGGGGGGCTCGCTTACCAGGGCGATGTCCAGACTGCGTTGGCGCAGGCCCTCCAACTGTTCGAGGGAGGGCTGGTTATACAGCTTGATATGCACGGTGGGGCGATCGTCGCGCAGTATGCGCAAGGCATTGGGCAGAACACCGGCGTGCATGGCATTTTCGATATAGCCGATGCACAGGCCGCCTTCTTCCCCACGGCCCAGGCGCTTGCCCAGTGATTCCAGACGGTTGGCATGGGTCAGCAGCGCCTTGGTTTCAGCCAGAAAGGTCTGGCCGTCGCGGGTCAGGCGGATGCGCTGCTGGCTGCGTTCGAACAGGGTCAGGCCCAGGCGCTCTTCGAGCTGGGCTATTTGCCGGCTCAGGGGCGATTGGGAGATGTGCAAGCGCTCGGCGGCGCGGCCGACGTGTTCCTCTTCGGCGACCACTTCGAAGTAGCGCAGTTGGCGTAGATCGATCATGTAAGACCTGCAAGGACTCAAGTTGGTCGCAGTATGTCTTGGACGGTCTGACTAACGCAATCTAGCATCTGCTCAACGGTCACAACCAACCGATTGAGGATCTCACCATGAGCTTGAAAGACAAACTCCCCGGCGTACTAGGCTTTGGCACCGCACCCTTGGGCAATATGTTCCGCGCCATCCCTGAAGACGAAGCCCAGGCCACCGTCGAAGCCGCCTGGAACCACGGCGTCCGTTACTTCGATACCGCGCCGTTCTACGGCTCGGGCCTGTCGGAAATCCGCTTGGGCCAGGCCCTGTCCCACTACAACCGTGATGACTACGTGCTCAGCACCAAGGTCGGCCGGGTGATTCTGGATGAAGTCGAAACCGGCGCCCGCGACCTTGGCGAAAAAAGCGGCGTGTTCGAACACGGCCGCCCGAATAAAATCCTCAATGACTACAGCGCCGATGCCACCCTGCGTTCCATTGACGATAGCCTCAAGCGCCTGCAAACCGATCGCCTCGACATCGTGTGGATTCACGATATCGCCCAGGATTTTTACGGCGACCAGTGGCTGGACTACTTCAACCAGGCCCGTACCGGCGCCTTCAAAGTGCTGACCCGCTTGCGCGAGGAGGGTGTGATCAAGGCCTGGGGTCTGGGCGTCAATCGCGTCGAGCCGTGTGAACTGACCCTGGACCTGACTGAGGCGCAGCCCGACGGGTTCCTCCTCGCCGGCCGCTATACGCTGCTGGACCACGAGCGCGCACTGCAACGCCTGATGGACGCCGCCTTGGCCCAGCAGGTTGAAATTGTGGTCGGCGGCCCGTACAGCTCTGGCATCCTCGCCGGCGGCGCACACTTTGAATACCAACCCGCTAAGCCTGCGATCATCAGCAAGGTCGAGCAGATCAAGGCGATTGCCCAGGCATTCGGCGTCAGCGTGAAAGCCGCGGCGTTGCAGTTCTCCGTGGCACACCCGGCCGTGGCGGCGGTGATTCCCGGTGCCAGTCGTCCGGGGCGCATTGCTGAAGACGTTGCGGCGTTGTCAGAACAGATTCCAGCAGCCTTCTGGCAAGCGCTACGCGAGGCCCGACTGATTTCGGATCGTGCGCCTTTGCCTCTCTAATCTTAAGGAAGCTAACCATGAAAATTGATGTGAGCGGCAAAGTAGCCATCGTCAGCGGCAGCACTGCCGGTATCGGCTTGGGCATCAGCCAGGCCCTGGCGCAATCCGGCGCAACGGTGGTAGTGATCGGGCGGGACGCGGGCAAGGTCGACGACGCTTTGGCCAGCATTCGCCAAGGGGTGCCCGGCGCTGACCTGCGTGGGCTGGTGGCCGACCTTGGCACCCTGGAGGGCGCCGAGAAACTGTTCGCCGCCGAACCTCGCGCCGATATCCTGGTCAACAACCTCGGCATCTTCAACGATGTGGATTTCTTCGACGCGCCAGACAGTGAGTGGACGCGCTTCTATGAGGTCAATGTGATTTCCGGCGTGCGCCTGTCGCGCCATTATGCGCCGGGCATGGTCGAGCAGGGCTGGGGGCGGGTGATCTTTGTGTCGTCGGAATCCGGGGTGGCGACGCCGGCCGACATGATCAACTACGGCGTGACCAAAAGCGCCAACCTGGCGGTCTCCCACGGCCTGGCCAAGCGCCTGGCAGGCACCGGGGTGACGGTGAATGCGATTTTGCCGGGGCCGACCTTTACCGACGGCCTGGAACAGATGCTCAAGGACGCCACGGCCCAGTCCGGTCGCAGTGCGCGGGAAGAAGCCGATGTGTTCGTGCGTAATGCGCGGCCCACCTCGATCATCCAGCGTGCAGCCAATGTGGATGAAGTGGCGAACCTGGTGGCGTACATTGCTTCACCGCTGTCGTCTGCCACTACCGGTGCCGCTTTGCGCGTAGACGGTGGCGTTGTCGACAGCATGGCGATCTGATTTTTCCCCTGATTGGAGTATTTATTGTGGCAACAGCGTCTTCAGTAATTGAAATCCCGGCATCAGCCGACCAGGTCTGGCAACTGATTGGCGGCTTCAACAGCCTGCCCGACTGGCTGCCCTTTATCGCCAAGAGTGAGCCGAGCGAAGGTGGCCGTGTGCGTCACCTGACCACCGCTGACGGCGGCCAGATCGTCGAGCGTTTGCAGACCTTTGACAACGTGGCGCGCATTTACAGCTACACGATTGAAGAATCGCCGTTTCCGGTGAGCGCGTATCTGGCGACCGTGCAGGTTGAAGCGCTGACCGAGTCGTCGGCCAAAGTCACCTGGTCCGGCGTGTTCACTCCGGCAGCGGGCACCACGGATGCGGCGGTGGAGGAGTTATTTGCCGGCGTCTACAGCGGTGGCTTGGAGGCGTTGCGCGGCAACTTCCCCAACTGAACCGGTGTTATCGGGAAAAAACTGGTGATGGGCGAGGATCGCTGCAACTGACTCAGCAGGCGTCCTCTGCGCCGTATCGAGCCTGAACGGCGGCTCATCCCAGCATTCATACTCATGCACCAGCACCGACTGCCAGGTCGGCGGCGCCAGCCCGGGAACATCGCCCACGCGGCTTTCCACACGGCGCCGATGCTCGTGCTGATCAGCACACACCACCTGGATATTGATCAGTTCAACCTGCGCTGCCGTCGCCACGGCTTGCCAGGCTTGGCGGCTGTCCCTGACCGGGTTCACGCAATCGGCGATGACCCGATGCCCCAGGCGCAAATTGCTCAGCGCCAATGCATTGGCCACGCTGTAGCCGCTGGCGCCCACATCCCCCGCCAATACGGCGGCATCGCGCAGCGCCTGTTCGATCACATCAATACGCAGGTAAACCGCGCCGGTCTGTCGCGCCAGTTCCCTGGCAACGGTGGTCTTGCCGCTGCCGGGCAGACCGCTGAATACGATAAGCATGGTCATCAACTCTTTGCAGGAGCGAGCTTGCTCGCGAAAAACGTCAACGATAACGCGTACTTCCAGGTAAAACGTGTGGTCTTCACTATTTTCGCGAGCAAGCTCGCTCCTACAGTGTTATTAGAACTGCTTCACTTCGACAACAGGACCTGCGCCCCATGACCCTGCCATTCGTGAAGATGCACGCCCATGGCGACGACTTCATCATCATCGACCGCCGTGGCCAGGACAACCCCATCACTGCACAGGTCGCCGCCCGCCTGGGCAACCGCCGCTCGGGTATCGGTTTCAATCAGTTGGCGGTGATACTCGACTGTGGAGACGCCGCCGCACATGTCCAGTTCTGGAACCCCGACGGCACGCGGCTGCCAACCTGCGGCAGCGCGACTCGTGGGGTGGCCGACCGCCTGATGCACGAGACCGGCATCGACACCGTCGTATTACGCACCGACCGCGGTTTGCTGACGTGCACACGCGTCGACGGGCAGCGCGTGTCGGTGGACATGGGCGCGCCGTCGCTGGACTGGGCGGCGGTGCCGCTGGCCGAGGCGATGGACACCCGCGTGCTGCCCATGCACGGTAACCCGGCGGCCTGCAGCATGGGCAACCCGCATTGCACGTTTTTTGTGCAAGACATCGCTGCCATCGATGTCGCGGCGGTGGGCCCGGCGCTTGAAGCTCACCCGCTGTTCCCGGCCAAGACCAATGTGCATTTTGTGCAGGTGTTGAGCCGTGGCCGTATCCGCCTGCGCATCTGGGAGCGTGGCGGCGCGGTGCCGTTGGGCTCCGGTTCGTGCTGCTGCGGTGCGGTGGTCAATGGGATTCGGCGCGGGTTGCTCGATGACAGCGTGGAGGTCGAATGCGACGGCGGCACGGTCACGGTGCAGTGGGACGGGCAGGGCGGGGTGATCTTGACCGGCCGTGTCGAGCCGATCATGCAGGGCGCCGCATACCTGGGCTAGAACGTCACGGTAAACGTAGTACCGGCCGTGGCGCAGGACGTCACCGCCACATCGCCACCATGCACCTTGGCCAGTTCGCGCACGATATACAGGCCGAGGCCGACGCTGCGCACATCGCTGCCCTGGTCGGTGCCACGGGTCATGGGCTCGAACAACCTGGCCAGCAGTGTTTCGGGAATCGCCAGGCCATGGTTGTGCACCGCGACCGCGCAGGCGTTGTCGCCCAGGCGCGAGGTGATGGTGATCGGTTGCAGCAGGTCGCCATAGGCCACGCTGTTGGCAACCAGGTTACCGATCATCTGCTGCACTCGGTCGGCATCCAGGCACGCCTGGCCGTTGCCTTCGGCCTGATGCACCAGCGTGGCCCTGGGAAAGGCCACCCGCAACTCATCCACCGCATGTTGAATAACGCCGTGCAAATCCAGCGGCACCGCCTTGATGGTGATGCCTTGGCCGACCCGCGCCTGGGTGAAGTCCAGCAGGTCGGCGATCATGCGATGGGCGCGTTCGGCCGACTGGCCGATATGCCCCAACAGTTGGCGCTCCTTGGCCGTGCGCTCGCCGCGCTGCAGAAAGTCCGAAGCCATGCGGATTGCGGTAAGGGGGTTTTTCAAGTCATGACTGACAATCGCCACCATTTGTTCGGCAAACAACGCCCGGCGCTGGGCAACCGCATAGGCCGCGCTGAGTTCGGCCTGGGCCTGTTGCAGGGCGACCTCGGTGGCGGTTTTTTCCTGGAGCAGCGCTTCGGCCAACTTGCGTGCATTGAGCAGTTCGCGCTCGTATTTGTCGCGGTCGGTGGTGCCGAACAGTGCCAGGTCATGCACCACGCCGTCGGCCTGCCGGCGCTGGTTGGCATTGAGTAATACGGTCACTTTGTGCCCGGCGCAATGGCGGATGTCGAGCTTCACTTCGGTGACGCTGCCGTGCATGCGTAGCATCGGTGCCAGGTGGGTCTGGTAGAAAATCCGCCCGCCCATGGTCAGCAGGTCCTGGAAGCGCCGCCCTTGCAGCTCGGCGGCGCTGAACCCGAGCCAGTCGCTCAAGCGCGGGTTGACGTGCAGGATCGTGCCGTCTTCGTGGGTTACGGCCAGGGCGCAGGCGGCGCTGTCGAATAGCGACTCAGCAGGCATCGGCAGGCGCCCAGGGGGCCAGGAACCGGTCCATTGCCGCTGCGCACGCCTGGGGTGCACTCATATGCGGGCAATGGCCGACATTGTCCACCAGGCAATAAGTGCTGTTGGGCAGCACGCGGTGCAGGTATTCACCCACGGCTACGGGGGCAATCAGGTCGTCAGTCGATTGCAGGATCAACACCGCAGTAGGCAGGCCCTCTACATCCTGGCGGTTATCCGAAAGGAAGGTCACCCGGGCAAATTGCTTGGCGATGTCCGGCTCGGTGCGGCAAAAGCTCTCGGTCAACGCCTCACCCAGTGCCGGTTGGTCCGGCGCGCCCATGATCACCGGGGCCATCGCGCTCGACCAGCCCAGATAGTTGCTGTCGAGGGTGTCGAGCAGGTCGTCGATATCCTCGCGCTTGAAGCCGCCAACATAATCGTCAGTGTCGATATAGCTCGGCGATGGGCCGATCATCACGTGCGCAGCAATACGCCCGGGGACAAAACGGTCGGCGAGGGTGCCAATCATCGCGCTGACGGAGTGGCCCACCAGGATCACCGGGCCTTGGGCATAGGCGTCGATAATCTCGTTGAGGTCGCGGGCGTAGCCGTCCAGGGCCAGGTATTTGGCTTTGTCGAACGCGCTGAGGTCCGACCGGCCCGCACCGACCAGGTCGTAGAGAACCACGCGAAAGCGCTGGCTAAAGTGCGGCGCCAACTGGTTCCACATCGCTTGATTGCAGCCAAAGCCGTGGGAAAACACCAGCGTCGAAGGACCGTCGCCCATCACATTCACATTGTTGCGGTAGCGCAGGTCCATGGCGTTCTCGTAGCTGGCAATTTGCTATGCGGGGTAAGGCCGCAGTTTAGATAGTCGCGCACCTGGGGTCACGCGTTATACGTCGATAAGGTAAAGTCGGCAGCTTAAGGAAGAAACCTCAGGTAACAAAACATGATAGGAAATTGGCGTCAAAAGGTCTCGGGTTTGCTGGCCCTGGTGCTCCTCGGCGTGCTGAACATAGCCCAGGCGGACACTTCACCGATCGGGGTCGCCCTCGACCAGCGGGTGATTGACCTCACTAACACCCTCGACGCAACCACCACCCAGCGCCTTAAAAACCAGCTTGGCGACCTTGAAGCGCGCAAAGGCGCGCAAGTCGCGGTGTTGCTGGTGCCGACCACGGGCGGCGCCGCTATCGAAGACTATGCCAACCAACTGTTTCGCGCCTGGAAGCTGGGGCGCAAGGACGTCAACGATGGCATCCTGCTGGTAGTGGCCAAGGCTGATCGCGCAGTGCGCATTGAAGTGGGCTACGGCCTGGAAGGCATCGTCACCGACCTGCTGGCTCATCGCATTATTGAAGAACAGATCACCCCGGCGTTTCGCCAAGGTGATTTTGCCGGCGGTGTGCAACAGGGCGTGGACGCATTGACCGTACTGGTGGACGGCGGTGACTTACCGCCATTGGCGGGCGCCGGGATCAACCCTCAATTTATCGCGTTGCTGGTGGCGTTTATCCTGGGCGGCTTGGGCGGCGTGGCGATCGCTGCCGGCAAGCTGCATTGGCGCCGGGCGTTGATCGTCACCGTGGCGGCCACGCTGTTGCTGACGCTGCTGGCGGGCGGTCGCGAGTGGCCGATGTTCCTGTTTGTCATGCCGCTGACGCTGTTGATAGGCGGCGCGATATTCGGCGCGCTGTGGCAGGTGCGTACGCTGTTTTACTGCGTAATCGGGCTGCTGGCTTATATCCTCGGGTTGGTGGTGGCAAACCAGTACGTGGACGTCAGTTTCATCCATTGGCTGCTGTGGCCACTGGGCGTCTTGGTGGTGCTGGGGTTGTACCTGGTGCTACTGCTGATCATGAGAGAGACCTGGCGCACCAGCCGTGCAGGTTTTAGTGTGCGACTGCTGGCGGCGGTAGTCGTGTACGTGGTGGCAGGGTGGGTGATTGACGGCGGCCGCGACGGCTGGCTGTTGGCGTTTCCCATCGCATCGTTTGTCGCGCTGATCATCTTCGGCAAGGTCGGCGAAGGGACGGGATCGGGTAGCGGCTCCAGTTCGAGTTCCAGCAGTTCCAGCTCCAGTGGCAGTTCGTCCGGTGGCGGTGGTTCCAGTGGTGGCGGTGGGGCTTCCGGCAGTTGGTGACGCGTTAGCCGATACCCACACTTTCGAACCCCCCCATGGCAAGCGGGTCTTTGGCAATGCCATGGGGAGGCACAAAGGTTTGGACAGCAAACAGCCGGTTGCAGTGTTACGCCTTGACCCAATCGCCCTTGCCATCGGATTTGATTTCGAAATCAATGGGGTCACGGTTGGCGTTGCCTGGAGCGTTTTCAACGGCCTTTTCGTCCGACGGCAGGAAGTTGCGATCTAACTGGCTGCGGGCAGTGTTGACCTGAGAGTTGTCGACGGCCTTTTCGTCCGCAGGCAGGAAGTTCTGATCCAACCGACTACGGTTGGCGTGGGCCCTGTATTCGTCGCCGATGTTCTTCCAGCCGCCCTTGCCATCGGACACTTCTGCATCGTCCCCAATCTGGTTTTCTTCCTTGGGGTTGTATCTGGCTTTGTCGTTGTCGATCCTGCCGTTGTCAACGGGTTGGTATGCAGGGAAAGATGGGCTGGAACCATTGATTGAAGACACGATTGCACCTCTCTGATAGCTGGGATATTGACCCGCCAGGACGTGGTCCCGGCTCGGCGTTTCGCAGGCTACAGCGCCATGAGCAGTCGCTCAATGCGGCCCATTTCGGGTGAATGTAACCGAGTGAAACCGCTGTGGTCGCGGGTTTCCAAATAGTGAGAGTGGCGATAGGTGCAATCCGGCAAAAGGGGCAGCAGAGTCAGGCTGGATGTAAGAAAGCGTCGTTGGTTCTCAGGTTTTCATTTGTAGAAATACATTTGACGGCTCAGTGGTGTGCGCTTGTTTCACGATTGGAAACAGTTATGTAATGACCTTTCTTAGACAGTTCTCACCATTTCATGCCACGCCATCCCACCGTGATCCGACGGCGAAGGACGCACATAGGTGTAGCCCATGCGGGTGTACAACGGCACGTGCTGGTGCTTGCACATCAGGTGAATCGTCTGCTTGCCCATTGCTGCCATGCGCTGCACGAACGCGGTCATCAGTTTTTTTGCATAGCCTTTGCCTTGATGTGCCGGGTCGACCACCACCGACATGATCACCACATTCGGCGCCTCGGCCACATGGCCTACCAACTCCTTGAATGCCTCATCCGACATCACCACATTGTGGGCACAGCCGGAATTGATGAAACCTGCGATTTCGCCATCCGCCTCCAGGATCAAAAAGCCCTGGGGATACTGGGCGATGCGCGTGGTGATTTTTTCCAGGGTGGCGGCTTCGTCGCCTTCGTATGCGCTGGTTTCGATTTCAAAGCAGCGGTGGGCGTCGGTGGGCAGAGCGGTACGCAGGGTAAGGGTGGGCATGGGTGGTTCCAGGGCGTTGAGCGAAAGGCAACATCATAAAGAAACGTCGAGCTTATGGCACAGCAAGGCCATTTGCTTGGAGGGGAAGGTGTGAGGTTCAACTGAAATATCGGATGCAGAGCGCAGGCCTGACTGATGCGACTCAGTCCAATGTGGGAGGGGGCTTGCTCCCGATGAGGGAGTGTCAGTAAACGCATCTTGGACTGACCCACTGCCATCGGGAGCAAGCCCCCTCCCACATTTGGACGACCTAGAATTCCCCGGAATACTTTACTGCCGCCGCCGCCCGCGACGGCACATTCAAACTGCGCAGCAATGACGACACATGAATGCGCACGGTAAACGGCGAAATATCCAGGGCCTTGGCGATTTCCTTGTTGGTCTTGCCCTGGGCAATCAGGCGCAGCACTTCCTGCTGGCGGGTGGTGAGGGTGTGGGTGTCCAGCGGCAGCAGGCCCGAAGGCGCGAACTTGACCAGCACTTCGCCGTTGCGGATCGCCAGCAACGCCTGGCCGATGTCGTCGGGGGCGATGTTCTTGCCGATGAAACCGTCGGCGCCCAGGGCCATCACCTGTTCGATCAGCGCCGGGTCGTCGACCATCGACACCACGATCAACGTTGTGCGCCGCAGTTGCTGGCGCAGTTCGGCCAGTTGGCTGATGCAAGTCAGGCCGGGGAAGCGCAGGTCGAGGATCAGGGTGTCGACTTCGTTCGGCTCGCACAGCAGCGCATTCACCGTGGCCAGGTCGCCGGCCTCTTGCACCTGGGCGTCGGGTAGCAGGCGCCGCACGGTGCGCGCCATGCCTTCGCGAAACATCGGGTGGTCGTCGGCGATGATGATCCGGCCGGTCATGGTGAGCTCCTTCCTGGGGCAAGGTGGTGTCGAGGCATGCTACTTTACCAGCGGGCCGAGGGCCCCTTTTCCAAAGATGATCTGTCAAGGATATGACTATGAGTCCCGAGACCAACTCCGAACTCGATCAGGCTAACCTGCGCATCGTGGTGGCCACCATCGCCATTGTGTATATCAGCGTACTGGGTTTTTTGCCCGGGCAGTCGCTGGACACCTACCTGCCGGTGATCCTGTATATCTTCGGGTTCCTGCTGGCGTCCATCGTGTTGCGCCAGGTGATCGCACGTTGGCCCGGGCATTACCCGGCGCGGCGCATCTTCGGCATGATCCACGACTACACCGGCACGTCGTTCGGCCTGGTGGTGGGTGGTGAGGCGGCGTTGCCGCTGTATGCGGTGATGGTCTGGGTGAACCTGGGCAACGGGATGCGCTACGGGTCGCGCTACCTGGCGATTGCCACGGGGCTGGCGTTGCTGGCGCTGCTGATCGTGTACCAGCTTACGCCGCTGTGGCAGGCGCAACCGTTCATGGTGTTGATGCTGATGATCACCAGCACGGTGATCCCGGTGTACGCCCATATCCTTCTGGAGCGCACGCGCAAGGCTTCGGAACAAGCCATTGCCGCCAACCTGGAAAAATCCCGCTTTCTCGCCCAAGCCAGCCATGACCTGCGCCAGCCGATCCACTCCATTGGCCTGTTCACCGCCTGCCTGCGCGAAGCACGGTTGGGGGATGACGAGCGGCGGCTGGTGGACAATATCGATCGCTCGCTGCTCAACGTGTCGCAACTGTTCCGTTCGATCCTCGACCTCTACACCCTCGACAACGGTCGCCTGTTGCCCAAATACCAGGTGATCCACCTGGGCGACTTTCTCGCCGACCTGGTGCGTCAGAATGCCGAGGCCGCACGCTGGGCCGGCGTGGAGTTGCGCTTGCGCCCCTGCACTCACTGGGTACGGGTGGACCCGGGCATGTTGGCAACCATGGTGCAAAACCTGCTCTCCAATTGCTTCAAGTACGGCGCGCAGCGGCCAGTGCTGATCGGCGTGCGTAGTCGTGAAAACGGCTTGGTCATAGAGGTGCATGATCAGGGGCGAGGGATTGCACGGGAGCATCTGTCAAAGGTCTTCGAAGAGTTCTATCGCGTGCGCCAATTGCGTGACAAGGATGTCGAAGGCGTGGGCCTCGGGCTGTCCATCGTCAAGCGCCTGGGGCAATTGATGGGGATGCAGGTGAGCCTGCGTTCGCGGTTGGGCCAGGGCACCTCGGTGAGCCTGCACGGCCTGGCCCTGGCCACCGCGCCGCGTCAACTGGCGCTGCGCGACGATGTGCGCCAGGCCGGTCTGCTCACCGGTCTGAAAGTGTGCCTGGTGGAGGATGACCACAACGTGCTGCTTGCCACCCAGGCGCTGCTGGAGCGATGGGGGTGCCAGGTGCAGGCTGAGTCGAGTGGGAAGGGGCTGGTCAGCGACTGCGATATCATCGTCGCCGACTACGACCTGGGTAATCACGCCACTGGCATTGAATGCATCGACGAGCTACGCCAGCAACGCGGTTGGGCGGTGCCGGCGTTGATCCTCACCGGTCACGACGTGGAGAGAATCCAGGCCGCGTTGCACGACCGTCAGATCGCCATCTTGTCCAAACCGGTGCGCCCTGCGGAACTGCGCGGCAGGTTGCGTGACCTCAGCCAGGAAAAAGTTACTGCATGAACGGTGTCAGCCCGTTGCCACGTGCGCCTTTTGGCTGGCAGTAGGCGGCAGGTTTCATCAGGCCAAAACTGGCGATCGCAAATGCACCGCCGCTGGCCCCGCTTGGTACGGAGCAGTTGTATTCGCCGGACGCAGTGTTGGCGACATAGTAAGTGGTCATGGAATCGCTGCGCACATTGGAAATACGTTTAACCGGCTCGCCCAGGTTGGTTTCCGACAGCTTCTTGAGGTGATCTTCAGTGGGCTTGATATTGCTGCAACCGGCGACGCCGATGATCAAGGCGCCCAGCAGGGCAAGGCGAGTAACAGGGGAGTGGAGTTTCATGGTGCGTCTTCCTTGGGATTGTTTTGGTTTTTCCAGCGCGCAACAAACCCGCACGCAATGAATGCGCGGTGCTGAGGAAGCGTTGGAAGTGCCGAGGAATATAGCGCCGCAGGCGGGCAGGGTCGATTAGCACAAATGGGCTAATGGCAATTTGAAGTCATGGAAGGAACAGGCAGTGTTGGAGATAAAACGAGCTACGCCAGACGACGCCGACAGAGCGTTCGAGATTCGCCGTGACGCCATTCGCGGTCAGTGCATTGGCGCCTACAGCGCGGAGCAAATGGCGCTCTGGACCCGAGGTTGCGCAAGTGATGGCTACAGCGTGTTGATGGACAAACCGTTCTACCTGGGCTGGGTGAACGGTGAAGCTGTCGCTACCGGTATGCTCGATCCTGACCACCATGAGGTGGGAGCGTTGTTCGTGCGGCCTGCGTTCACTGGGCGCGGCTATGGCAAGGCGATGCTTGCGCATGTGGAGGGCATTGCACGGCAGATGGAGATTGAAAAGGTAGTGCTGGACGCCACCTTGAATGCGGTGAGTTTCTACCGCTCGTGTGGTTATGTGGGGGATGAGCAGGCGGTGTATCACTCACCCTCGGGGTTGGTGCTGGCGTGTGTGCCGATGGTGAAGCGGCTGCGGGTCATGCCGGCGTTTTGAATGCTGCGCGCAATTGCTCAATGACCTGAGCAACGCCTGGGCCCCGAATCCGTGGCGAGGGAGCTTGCTCCCGATAAGTATCGATATCTACACAACTCTCTAGCAGCCGACCGTAACCACGATGCGAAGCGAGCCGCTCTTGATCTGCTTTTGATCTTGATCTTAGGCGCCCCGTCAAACCACGCTGGCCGGAATTCGACAGGGATTTGGGGGGTAAACCGGCAGGGATGCCGGTTTAGCCGCCCCGCGCCATGGATGGCGCGTGGCGGCGGCCCCCCAAATCCATGGCGGATTACGGGCACACCGAGCCTAAGCGAGGTGCCGAGTGGTGGGGCAAGAGCGCTTTGGTTACTTTCGCGCTTTTCGAAAGTGACCCGCTGTAAAAGCGGAACCAATATCAGCCGTTACCTAAATAACGGATATGTACTCGGCCTGATCCAACATCCTGGTCGGCCCTGAGGCCGCCATCGGGAGCAAGCCCCCTCCCACAGGACCGCCTACACAGGGCAATCAATGCATCTTGCTATGGTCCATCTGGCTGTGATCCATGCCGTCCAGGCCACGGGCATTGGCCTTCACCTCAACGGTCTGCTTTTCACCCTTGGCATCCTTCACCGTAAGGGTCAGCGGCACCTGGTCGCCTTCCTTGATCTGGCCGGTCAGGCCCATCAGCATGACGTGATAGCCGTTGGGGTCGAGCTTGACGGCTTTACCCGCCGGCAGGGCCACCGAGTCAACCGGGCCCATGCGCATCACGTCGTCCTTCATGCTCATCTCATGGATCTGCACGTCCTTGGCCACCGGCGAGGCCACGCTGAGCAGTTGGCTGTCGCTGTCGGCGGTGAGGGTCATGAAGGCACCGCTGGACGGCTGGCCCGGTACGGAGGCGCGTACCCAGGCGTCGGTCACTTGCACCTGGGCGCTGGCGTGGGCGGCGAGGCCGAGCAGGGTAAGGCCGAAGGCAAAGCGTTTCAGGGATTGAGCGGTAGTCATTAGCAGACCTCCATGACGGTGAGCAGGTCTTCTGCGCACTCTTGAGCGGTAAGGGATGCCTGCAAGCCAAGGCGCAGGTTGCCACGGGTGTCGAACACGAAGCTGGTGGCGGTGTGGGACAAGGTGTAGGTGTCGCCGGCGGGGATCTTTTCATAAAAGATCCCGAACTCCTTGGCGGCCACGGCGATTTCTTCCGGGGTGCCGTAGAGGGCTTCGAAGCTGGGGTCGAAGGCCTTGACGTACTTGTCGAGAATCTCGGGGGTGTCGCGTTCCGGGTCCAGGGTGATGAACACCACCTGCATGATCTTGCCGTCGCGGCCCATCAGCTTCTTGGCCTGGGCGGCGCGTGCCAGGGCGGTCGGGCAGACCGCTGGGCATTGGGTGAAACCGAAGAACACCACGGGCATCAGGCCACGGTACGAGCTCAGGGTGACGGTTTCGCCGTCGGTGTTCTTGAGCTTGAAGGTACGGCCCATGATCTTGTCACTGAGGTCCTTGCCGTACTTGAAGTTCAGTTTGGGGCTGTAGTCACAGCCGCCCAGCAGGCTGCCCAGGCCCAACAGGCCCATGCCGGTCAGCACTTTGCGGCGGGTGAATAACGTACTCATCAACTGTGCATCCTGTGAAACGCCTGCAGGGCTGTGAAGCGGCCGATCAGGCTTGGAAAAGGAGTAACGAGAAGGGTGCAGAGTCTATCAACCCTGGCCACCCTGCGTAATCTGCGACGTTCTGCCACAGGGGCGCACCGTACTTCATCCTTTTGCGGCTTCAGTGGTAGAGTCGCCGCCATGAAATTGCGCCACTCTGACCGTTCGCTGATCGCCTGGGCCCTGTACTTCTGCGTGCTGATGAACCTGTTCGCCTGCGGTTTGGGGCACGGTCAGATGATGGGCCAGCAGCTCAATGGCATCGGTGGGCTGTTCTGTTCGGTGGAAGGTGGCCAGTTGCCAATTTCCGATAAAGGGTTGGCTGACCCGAGTTCCAGCAACATCTCGAACTACTTTGCCTGCCCGGTCTGCAACGCCATTACCGTCGCTATCGTATTCCTGATCGGCCTGGCCTGGCTTCTTGGCCTCGGGCAAACCCCGCGCCCGGGCCATGAGCGGCGCAACAAGGCGCCACCGCGTTACTCCTGGCCCTCGGCCAACCCCCGCGCTTCCCCTGCATTCTGACGTATGCCTTGGGCCTCCTGAGACCAGGGGGCATTCTGCCGTCACGATTATGGGTGCTATCCATGAATCAACTATTGCCTGCAGGCGCCAGCCGCCTGGTCAGCAAGGCGTCCCGTCGCCTGCGCGCGGAGCCCGCGCTGCCCGATTACCCGAGTAATGCCCGTTGCTTTGTGCACCTGGATGCACGCCTGTTGCCCCATTGGCATACCTTGTTCGATATCTGCCCGGCATTGCTCAAGCTTGACCCGCCGGAGGGGCTGAACCTGTTCCGCAGCTTTATGACCTGGGCCTATCGCAATCAGCCGCCGTTGGATTGGACCTACCATCTGAACGTCTGCCGCTGGCTGCTGGGCTCGATGTACCGTGCGCAAATAGATAACGAGCCGATAGAAACCTTTATGGCTGCCGCGGCGGCGTGCTGGGTGACGACCGATCAAAGCCCGGCCCAGGGCGTGGTTCTGGCCTGGCAAGACACACGGGTTGTCGATTGGAAGGGCAGGCCGCTGGTTGATATCGAACGCCAGGTGTTGCCTGCCCCGGCAGGGGATTTTGCCTGGTGCCCGTTGACCCGCCAGGCCGGCTTCAGCGGCTGGCAACCGGTGCCTTGAAGTGCTGGTCGAACTATGACGTGAGGCGACGTAAGAAGCGCGAACTTTTTGTAGGATGAAACTGTTTTTTCATACTGCTGATGGGAACGGTATTTTTTTACCCGCAAGAGTGCGATGTTCACGTTCGACGCCAAAAACACAAGAGGCTGCGATGAAGAAGATGTTCGAGACAACCCCTTTGCCCAGTGATCACTACGATGTTGTCAGTCGGGCGCTGCACTGGTTGATGGCCCTGGTTTTCACCTGGATCTATTGCACGGCGGTGGCCCACTACCTGGCTTCCGACTCTACGGTGGACAAACTGCTGTGGCCCTATCACAAGCCCACAGGGTTGTTATTGCTGGTGCTGCTGATACTGCGGGCCAGCTGGAACCTGTTGCACCGGCACCGTCGTCCTCCAAGCGTGAACCGCTGGTCATCGATCGGGCATGGCGCGCTGTATGCGCTGATGTTGCTGATCCCCGTGATCGGGCTGCTGCGCCAGTACGGCTCCGGTCGCGAATTTTCGGCGTTTGGCCTGACGATCATGGAGGGCCTGGAAGGCGAAAAGGTGCAGTGGATGATTGATCTGGGCCGCGACTTCCACAGCGAACTGGGGTGGACGATGCTGGTATTGATTGTCGGGCATATCGGCGCGGTGCTTGTGCATTCGCTGCGAGGCGAGCCTCAGGTATTGCGACGCATGTTCAGTCGTCGGGCTTGAAGCGCTGACGAGAGATTCGGAAGGCCCGCACGCTTCACAGCGTGGTGCGCTGCCATGCGACCTTCGAGCGGATGACTAGGCTTTGTGAACCATTGGTTTTCAGGTTTATCCGCTTATGCCTTCCTTGCACCAAAACACCCCGTCACTGACGGTTTTCGACCCGCGAGGGTTGACCGTGCGTAGCGTGGCTTACCACCGCAACACGCTACAACAGCAACCTCTGGAGTATGTCACACGCCAGGTATTCGGCGCCCGGGGCTTCCTGCAACAACAATGGGACCCCAGGCTATCTGACCTGCATGGCCTTGACGACGCTGTGCCGCCCAATCTGTCCCATCGCCATAGCCTCACCGGGCTACCCCTGAGTACCGATAGCGTGGATGCCGGTAGCCAGGTCATGCTGCCTGGCAGCGCTGGTCAGGTCGTGCAGCAATGGGACAGCCGTGGCGCCCGGCAGCGGTTTGAGTACGATCAGTTGCTACGCCCCGTGGCGGTGTTTGAGCGTGCCGCAGACGAAGCGGCAGAGCGCTGCGTGGAGCGCATGACCTACGCCGGCATGACGTCTCGGGAGGCGGCACGTAATCGCTGTGGCCGCTTGATCCGCCACGATGATCCAGCCGGTACGCTGTTCTTCGATCATTACAACGTACAGGGCAGCGTCACGGTGCAAACCCGGCGTTTGCGCGCACAATACACTGCGTCCGACTGGCCGCTGGCGGAGAGTGAACGCGACGCACACTTGCAGGCTGAGGCATTCACGACCACCTGGCGGTACGGCGCGCTGGGCCAGGTGCTGGAACAGGTCGATGCCCTCGGCAATCGTCAGCAATCGCGTTACGGCGTAGACGGCTTGTTGACCCACAGCGAAATAGTCTTCAAGAGCGGAGCGCGCAAGACCTTGGTGGATCAGCGCACCTTCAACGCCGCGGCGCAGGTGTTGGCCGAACGCACGGGCAATGGCGTCGTCAGCGTGGCCGAGTACGCCGATGCCGATGGCCGTCTGATGCGCTTGAGCGCCCACCTCAAAAACACGCCGGGTAGGCTCCTGCAAGACCTTTCATACCGCTACGACCGGGTCGGCAACGTGCTGCGCATCCACGACGCGGCGCAGCCGACGCGGTGGGCGACTAACGTTCAGGTGGCGGCGGTCAGTACGTTCGAGTACGACAGCCTGTCACGATTGATCAAGGCCACTGGCCGGGAAAACTCCCGTAGCGCCGGCACATCCGCGCTGCCGGGCAGGGTCACGTTCGGGGCCACGGACGACAATCTCTGGCGCAACTACACCCGACACTACGCCTACGACCCGGCCGGCAACCTGACGCAGATGCGCCATGTTCCTTCCTCCGGCAGCGGCTTTACCCAGCACATGCGCGCAGGTGAACACAGTAACCACAGCGTGATCGAGCGGGAGGGGGCGACGGCGCCCGGCCTGGGCAATCGCTTTGATCAGGCCGGCAACCTCAAGGAACTGGCGCGTGGGCAGGCGCTGACCTGGAATGTGCGCAACCAATTGGTTCGTGTTGCACAAGTGCTGCGTGACAGCGGCGAACATGACGATGAGGTCTATGTGTACGACGGCGCCGGCCAGCGGGTCAGCACACGCCGAGTGGCACACGCCGGCTCACAGACCCATACCCATGAAGTGCTGTATCTACCGGGCCTGGAGCTGCATCGCCAGGGCACCTCGGGTGAATGGCGCAATGTGCTGCTTGCTCAGGCCGGGCGCACTGCGGTCAGAGGGTTGCAATGGCAACAGGGGCGCCCCGAGGGCATGGTGGACGAGCAACTGCGCTTCAGCCTCTGCGATCACCTGGGCAGCAGTACCTTGGAGCTTGACGAAAAGGCAGCCTTGCTGAGCCAGGAAAGTTATTACCCGTTCGGTGCGACCGCCTGGTGGGCCGCGAAGAGTGCGCTTGAAGCAAGCTATAAAAACCGGCGTTACTCGGGCAAGGAGCGCGACGCCAGCGGCCTGTATTACTACGGGTTCAGGTATTACGCACCCTGGTTGATGCGGTGGATAAGTGCAGACCCGGCGGGGGATGTGGATGGGTTGAACCTGTATGCCATGGTCGGGAACAATCCTGTCGGCTACGTGGATGACAACGGCTTGCAGCGCAATCCTCTGGTTGAAGTGGTCATCATCATTATCATGGCGGTGTTGGCTGGGCCAGCCATTGGCCTGGACGCAAGCCAAGCCGCGCAGATAGCTATCGCGGGATTCATGATGGCAGTTGTGGGCGCAACGTTGTGGGTTCGCCAGCAGGCAAGAACTGACAGGAGCTGGGAAAACGAGCGCAGTGCAGTTTATCGAGAACTGGCCATGGAAAATGCCCGGAATATATTGCAAGGGGCCAACCCCAGCGAGGAGGAGATCACTGCGTTTGCGGATTTTCTTCATCAGTTCCGAGTGAACAAATCCGACAGTGGGAGCTACGCCTACGGATTGATACCTGATGATTACGGTGGCATTTATGCCTACACCGGACCCGGTCAGGGCAAGCACGCGGCTTTGAAAGCTGCCCAATCACACAAAAACCCGAATCGGGAGTTAAAAAGACTGGGATTTGAAGCGATGACGCTGCGCCCTCCGCGACATGAAAGGGTTGGCCCACTGCCGGCAGCCGGGCTGACAGCTACCGAAGTACGCCCGCTGACAAAAGCCGCAAGTGCGGGGCGACGAGGTTCTGGCGCAGTTGAAGAGGTGACGGCAGCTGAACGCCCAGGGCCTTCTTCCGGTCGAGCGCCGGAACGCCTTGTGATCGACGAATCAAATATTCTGAACGAGTTGCGTGGGCGTGATGGGGGAATTATCAGGGACGTCCTCAACAGGCTGGCATCCAGGGAATGGGCCATGGAAAGAGGGCACGCTTACGGAAATAACATCCGAGGCTTTGATTTGCCGGGGTATCGCGGCCAGCGCGGTCGCGGTGCGTATCGGCTATTGATTCAGCACGTCAGTGGCTTTCACTATCGGGCTGTCAGGGTGATGAATCCACACCGAGGGTGACGCGTTCTTTTGTCTTGAAGGCCGCTGCCTCGGCAACGGCCTTCAGTGCTGCTAATCGGCAGGATTGTCCTCCTCGGTGTCGTTTTCGTCCTCGCTTACGGTGTACCAGGCCCAATACGTTTGGCGCCGCAGGCCGCCATTGGCGTTGAGCACACTTACAGTGCGCCCCAGAGCATCATGCACCTGTCGCTCGCTGGGGCGTGAGGCGTTGAATGCCTCGTCATCGATGTACCCGGCACGGTCGGCGAAGTAAGGCCGCCAGGTCCGCGCCACGCCACCTCGGTTGTCGTATTCGACGCGCCCACTGATGCGCCAACGGCGACTGGCTTCGACTTGATCGGCGCCCTCGCTTAATGTCCCTGCGTGGTCGACCTCAAACGCGGGGCCTGATTGTGCCTGCTCCTGGGTTTGCCGCACGCGACCAAAACCATCACTGAAGGCGAGGGCTACGTGGATCTGCCGATCGGCCTCACCTGGCGTTCCCTGCCAGTGGTCGTCATGCAGCACCACGGCGTGCACCGGTACTCGACGGGCGGTCTTGATCAGGCTTATGAGCGTTTGATGATGGGGCTGCTGGCTGGGCAGGTGGTTGATGCGCGACAGCGCTGAGGCCCGAATGTGCCCGCTGGGCAGCAGGTAACCGCTGCTCACCCAGTGCCCCTGCACACTGGCAGGCGGGATGCGGCCCATCCAACTGAACACGTCATAAAAGCAGGCGCTCTGGGCATTGTTAAGGGCCGTGGCAGGATCGGCCAGCGCTTGTGTCGGGCCGCTGTCGAGGGCGCGGGTGACGGATTGCCAGTTGTCATAGCCGACAGGCGCGCCCTGTTCCTCACCCCCAAGGCCAGTGGCAATCAGATGTCCGCGGGCATCGTATTGCGCGTACTGCCGGGTGCGCTGTGCGTCGGTGACTATCACCGGCAGACCGTTCCGGTAGTCGTAGTCGGCTTGGGTCGAGCAGCCGTCCGCTGACTGAACCTTGATCACGTGTAGCCAGTAGGCATCGTATTCGGTCTGCGTCGCGGCGTGGCTCATGCTGGCCTGGTGGCGACGAGGCCGGTAGAACCCTTCAGGTTGCGCGTAACGGTTATAGCCGCGGCCGACCGACCAAAGTGTCATTGCATCGTCCTGCCCTGCAATCGCCGAGAGAAACGCGGACATCGGGCGATAATGTTGTTCGGTCAAGGTGGCGGTGATCTGTGGGTCCTGATAGACACTCAATGCCGGCGCATCGAGTTCAGCCACTTCGACGTAAGCGGGCAAAGCCTGGAAACTCGCGGTTCCGGGCGGTAACGGCGTGGTGTGCTCCGCCAGGCAATAGTGCTGCACCGACAGCCCGCCGAGTTGGCGCTGGTCACCCGGCCTCAAGGGGTTGGACGCGTCCTCGGCGACGAATTGTTCATAGCCGATCTGCCCGTGCGGCCATGCTTGCCTGGGTAGCGTCAGTACGTTGCTGCGCTGCTGGTAAGGCAGTTGCAGGCGCCAGCGTTGCGGTGCGTCCAGGTGAATGAAGCGGGCGAGGGTTTCGTTGAGGTAGTAAGCCTGTTGTGCCGGGTCGTGCGCCGCACGCCACCACTGCTGCTCATGGGGTTGGCCGGACGGCGCGGCGTCAGTGGCGCTCTTGCGGCGGGCATAATCGACCACCACGCTGTGCACAAGGCTTGCGTAGGTGTCCCAGCGCAGATTCAACAGGTGCCGACAGCGCGGATCATCCTGTTGGCGCTCGTAGTGACAGGTGATCGATTCCAGCAGCAAAGGCAGCAGTGTCGCCGGTTCGCCAGCCTTTCGCGACGGGCTTATAAGGCGTACCAGATAACGTTGCTGCTGCACCGAGTAGGGCACGCCGTTCGGCGGTTGATCGGCGGCGGCGTAGACCTCCTCGCGCAACAGGCTACCGGCCAGCGCACGCCGCACTTGATGCCAGGTCGATGCCTGCGGGTTGGCAATCAGGGTGTCCAGAGTGCGCCCGGTCTCCAACTGGCTCAGCAGGGTCGGCCCCACCACAGGCGCATGCCGATCCCCTGCATAAAACCCCTCTCGCGAAAGCTCAAGTGTATTGAACCAGCGCTTGGTCAGTATCCCCGATGCGGTATTGGCGGACGGCGGCATATCGCTTTCCAGCACCAGGCCGAAGCCGATGAACCGGCGCTCAACGCTGTCGTGACAGGCTTCACGGTAGCGAAAATACTGGGTCAGCCGATTGCCGCTGACCTGGTCTGTTTGCCGCTGATGCCGAACCACCGGCACGGGGAAGGGCAGGCTGCTGACTGAGGCTTTCCCCGATGACTGGCGCTGGTGTTTTTCGTCGAGCCATTCCTGGGCACTGCTGCGGTAACTCAGTTGGGTGGCCGCTCCCATGTTGTTGAGGGTTGCCGTCAACAAATAAGGTTTTCGGCGGACAAAGTCGAAGCGCCAATGCCGGGGTTTGATGTGCGGCACGCTCAGGATCAGGCTGGAACAGCCCAGGCCTTGAAGGTCGGCGAAACTGACCTGACACGTCGCGTCGTGGAGCACGCCGTCTGGCCAGGGCAACGTCACGGGCGGCATCAGCCCGCTGCCGGCGCGGTTCATGAGAATCAGCAGTTGTTCGGGCTGCAGGTAAATCAGGTCCACCGCGCCTGAACCGTCGAGGTCAGCCAGGCGGATATTGGCGGCTTCGAAGCTGGCGTAGTCGAACGGCAATGCCGCAAACATGAACCCCTTGCCGAAGCGTCCGCGGCCCAGGTTTGGCCAGCATCTGATTTCATTATGGCGAATACGCACCAAGTGCTGTTGACCGCTGCCCAACGGGTCGCAGAAGGCGACCAGTTCGGTCGATGTATGGCTGAGCGTGGGCAGACCCTCGTCGGCGTGCTCGTAGGGCACTTGGAGGCCGGCGCCATACCCCTCGCCCTGATGATGGGCATACAAACGTACGCTGTGATTGCCGATCAACGCAAGGTCCAGGCGGCCGCTGCCCATCAGGTCAGCGAATTGCCCGTGGGGATGGAAAAACTCCTGGGGTATTGCCGCGAACGGCGTAAAACTTGACCATTGTTGCTGCGTATCGAGGGTGAAAAAACCGCTCATGCCCGGTTGGGCCACCACCCATTCGAGGTGCCCGTCACCATTAAGGTCTGCCAGGGCCTGACGGGTGGCCTGGGCAGTGTCGGCGACGGGAATGCGTGGCAATGCCTGCCATGGCCCATAGGTCACCGCATCGAGGCCGGTCGCACGCGCAGCCCTGAGCGGTTCGCGGTAATACCAACTTTTGTCGGTACGGTGCAGGATGCCCGGCAGACCGTCGTTGCGCAGGTCCACCAGTTGATAGTGTTGCCCATCGTTGACACCCGCCATGCCGTCGAACGGCTGGTAGCGGGCGGGTTCCAGTACCGGCTTGAAGGCGCTATAGGCCAGTTCCAGGGGCGGCCAGGCGCTGGCCGCTCCCTGAGCGTCATATGCCTGGTTGTGCAAGGCATTCAAGCAACTGCCTGCGGCGTGACGGTCGGTGTGTTCCAGCAGCAGTCGCCGGGTCAGCACCGGGTTGGCGCCCATGCTCGGCTCATCCGGGAAGTAATGAAACATCAGGACTTGCCGGCAAAGCCGCTGGGTGCCGAGTTCAAAACCGTAGGCGTAATTGCAGAACGGGTCGCCGCGCGAGAGCCACGGCCGTTGCTCGGCGTAGGTCGGCACCTGGCTCAGCTCGATGTGGCGTTCGCCGTAGTCGAGCAGCAGCTCGAAGTGCCATTGTTTCTCGGCGAGCACATCGGTATTCCAAAGCGCCAAGTGTTCGCAGTGTCGCAGGTTGCCGTAGCACACCCTGGCCAGGTAACGCTGCGCACGGTAATCCCTGGTGATTGGAGCGCGCTGGTCTTCTGGCTTGTAGTGGTAATAAATCTGCTCTCCCAGGGGATTGAGACTTTCCTGCAACAACCATTGGGCCACATGGTGGCTGTCCTCCGGGTCTGTGCAGCGAGCCATCAGGGTTTTGCCGAACAGATGTACGCAGCCGTCCGCACCCTGTACCAGCCAGAACCCGGCAGTATCACTTGAGGATGACCAATGTTCGATCCGATCGAACCTGCCCTCGACGATGGGTACATAGCGCACTACCCGATGCGCTTCACCCAGGGACAGGCCGTTGTACTGGTCGCAAGCGGTGGCGTGAATCTCGCCATGGGCGTCACGCTCCGGGATCAGCTCGACACCTTGGGGGCTGACGAAACGGTCATCTTCGCCGTAGGCCGGGATACCCTTGCGTGTATCACGGCTGATCGCGCCCGCCGACAGTGTCCAGCCGAGTCCGAACGGGCCATTGCCTTGTGAGCTGCGATACCCGAGGCTCAACGCAGGGGCGAAACCGCGTCCGGGCGAAATCGGCAAAGGCACGTCCAGGCACGCCTCGCCCCGTGAGCCGACAGGCCCCCAACTGACGCCAGGGCCCTGGATGGCACCGCCGCCCTTGGGCAGGGCAGGGATTGCCGGCTGCAAAAAATCGGATGACTGCATGCTCATCGCAGGCCTCCGCTGTTCCTGGCGGTGTAACGCAGGTGCACGATGATATCGGTCAAGGATTTGAGCAGGTCCCCTTGCCGCGTATGGTTGGGGAAGCTCAGTTGCCAGGTGGAAATGGCGCCGGTGTATTCGAACGGCAGATAACGTTCGTCACCGTCGAAGTTCAAAGTAAACAGGCCGCTGTCGTTGAGCCCGTTGGACAGGGCGATTTCCTGCCTGGCGCGCCAGTCTTTCTTTGCTGCAACCTCGGGTTTATCAGAGGTGGGCGCAAGCTGCGTGGTATTGCCGGTCTGGGTCAGGAGGGCCTTGATGTCTTCGTAGGGCCCCAGGGTGGCAGGCAGTGAGACACTGACGCTTTTGATCCGTCGTAGGTAGTGGCCAGGGTAATCGTCGTCGAACAGCTTGCGGGTCAGTTCGAAGCTCAGCGTACCGTTAGTCAGCAGTTCGGCTTTAAGCGTTGCCCAGGGTTTATCGCCTGTGGCTGAAGCGTCTTGGTCGTGAAGCTGACGCAACGACACGGTTTTGGTGATCTCCAGCAGGCGTTCGTTCTGGGTGGCGTAGGCACTGCTCATGCTCAGCAAATTCTGTTTAAGGGCTTCGCCGGCGCTGAGGCCACGGTATTGGCGAACCCAGAGCCCGGTTTGAATGAAGTGTTTGTCCCACTCCGCGCGCTCCTCTTGCCAGCACGCCTCGGCGGCCAGGCACAGGGACAGGGTGGCGTCATACGCCTGGTAGTAGAACGTCGAAAGCTGGCCGTTGAGCCATTGATAGAGCTGAGCGTTGGTAAAGCGTTTACCCAGTAGGTCATACAAGGTTCGCGCCTGGGTGAACGAGGTTTGGGCCAGGCGCAATTGCAGGCGGGTATGTTGCTCTTGTTCGGTGTAAGCCAGCAGTTGTGCATCGACCTGGGCCAGTTCCAGGCGCGCCTGCTCCAGGGCATTGCCCCATTCGGCGGCGCGGCGGGCGAACAGGTCGGAGCGGTCGAGGTGGGCGGCGTTGGCGCGCTGTTCGTTGGCCATGCCTTGGGACATGGCTTGCAGCGCGTGAAAGGCACCTTCGTAACGCACGCCGCCATTGGAGGTGCCGAAAATATTCGGTATCAGCATCGCCAGGCCCGCGCCGGCTTGAGCAACCGCGGCTGCCGTTTCCCAGTGTGCGCTGTCCTGATACGCCTGGGTGGCCTGGGCTTCTGCCGGGCTGATGCCGACCTTGAGTTGCTGCTCGAAGAAGGCCACCCGGGCCTCGACGATGCGACGTCCGGCCAGCAAGGCATGCTTGTTTCTGGTATCGACCTGCACGGCCTGGGCTTGTTGCTCGACGGCTAACCTTGCCAGTTCCCAGGCCTGTTGTTGCTGGGATTCTACAGAGTGGGCCTGCTCCTTGCGCTCCCACAGTGACAGCAAGGTCACTCCCAACTGGATCAGGTTATCGACGGCCTGCAACGCGTGCCCCAGTACCACCTGGAAGCGATAGTGCCCGGCGTGCGCAGTGCGCAGGGTTGTCTGCACGCCGGCGCCGCCGGTGCCTTGCTGGTAGGCGGCCAGCAACGTTTGGGGTGTCAGCGTGGCGGCGTAGAGCGGCAGGCTCATGGGCTTGCCGGTCAGGTCAAGGTGATGGCGAAGGTTGTACAGGCGCGCATCAACCTTGTCCCAGCGCATCAGCAGGTCTGGGCTCAGGGATCGGCACAGCCGTGCTGTGCCGGCAGGCACCGGCGTTATGCCAAGTGACGAGGGACTTTGCAGTTTGTCCAGGGTCGTGGTCACCCAGGGATCAACAGCATTGAGCGGTGGGCGCAGCCCCAGCAATCCTTTAGCGCGGATGTACCACAGCTTGGCCTCGGCCAGACTGTCGCGGCTCATTTCCCGGTAGGCCGCGTCACCGCGATTAAGCAGGATATCGACATACAACAGGTACAGCGCCTGGCGAAAATGCACGGGGCTGCTTTTGGCCAGTCGATGAGCGCAGAGCAAGGTCTGGCTGGGTTGTGGCGTAGTGTCGGCCAACAGCATCGGCTGACGCCAATGGGCAGACTGGTGAGCAGGATCGAAAAGAAAACGTATCCAGACTTCGGCGTCGGCATATTGCTGTTCCAGGTTCAAACGGTGCGCCAACAACCAGGGCAGGTAAAGAAACAGCTCCCAGTAATACGCGCCATGGGCACCCTGGAAGTCCAGCAGGCTGTAATTCTTTTCGCCCGCCAGCGGTGGCTCACGCCAGGCGTCCGTTGGCAAGGAGAACAGGTGATGCACATCAGCCCCTGCGGTTTTTGTCAGCAGGCTCGCGACGCAGGTATTGGTACGAATGGGCGCGCGTTTGTGCTTAGGCGTAACGCCGTACTCGATGGCGCTGCCGTCGAAATCGATGAACTCCGCCGTGCCATAAGGCGCCGATGTGAGACGACGAATACGCGGGGCCAGCGGTATGACAGGAGGATTGCTATGGGTGCCGAGCGTGAATGTGGCAGTTTTCAGCGCATAGCCCAGAATGGTAGGCGAGGGATAGCGCACATCGCTTTCCAGTATCAACACGCCGTGGATAAGGGTCAATGAGGTCGGAGGAGGATTGCCGGGGTCCTCGCCATAAGGTCTCATCGTCTGCGGCGCGAACTCGATCGGCACGTCAAAAAAATGCTTTATGGACAGTTCCGGGAAGGCATCGCGCAGGTTGCGGCGCGAGTGTTCGGCCTGCCCGACCAGCACGGTATTGTTCCTGTTCAGGGTTTCCGGCAAAGCAGCATCGGCTTGTTTCATATACATCAGTACGGGTCTGTACAGACGTTGTTTTTGGTAGAGCGTGACAGTGCCGATGAACAAGTCGTGCTTATGGTCCGGTGGCGAGCCGTGATCTTCATGGAATGTCAGCGAAACGAGGTAAGCAGAATCCGGGGCGTTGGAAAAATACTCGAAGGCTTCGCGTGAAATTTATGCCCCGTCCAGGTCCAGGGTGACGGAATCTGTGGGGGGGCTGGCATTTTTTTTCGGTGGTAGGGCAAGACTGAACGGTTCATTACTTTGATTGCGAATAAAGTCAGCCTGCTCGACTCCGGTTTTCTGGCATTTGAGGCTCAGCCCTATTTGCACGGAGGACACTTCAATGAGCACGGCGCTCTTGAGATGGATCTGTGAGGTGGCGCTCAACTTCAGTGTTTCATTTGCCCGGGGCACGCCGTTTGTACTCAAGGTCAGGGTAAACGTGACCAGGTCGTTGTCGTAGTTGAAGATCAGGGTGCGATGCGGCTCGAAGCCTTCTGCGAGCCTGGTCGTCACCTCCAGTATCGAGGTCGTGGTATTGAACTTGATATCGGCGCTCGTCAGCGCACGGATCTTGTTCTGGTGGCCTGCATAATTCCAGCCGTTGACAGCGCCATGAGGCGCGTCATGGGTTAAAGCCTCCACGTTTACCTGCGCGGTTTTCGTAGCCCTGAACTGAAACCTGGCATGGTTGTGGTGTGCAAACATGGCCAGGTAGCGCCCCGCCAGTTCCAGGTGAGACTCATCGAGCCACAGGCGCGTCTTGCGGGTGCTACCGATGCTCTCAAGCCAATGGGTGTTGAAGTGTTCGTCCACGCGAATGGCTTGGTAAAAGTTTCTATGGGTACCGTTGTTCTGCGCGGGTGCTGGAGCGTCCGGATGGGCGATGAGGCCCAGAAACAGCGACGGTGCGTGGGTGTTCGCGTCTACAACGGCAATCGTATGGGTGGCACTCATCAAGTCCTCTGAACTCAACTCGTCGAGGTCTTTGGCGATGTTGTATTCCTGGATGCACAGTTGCGGCGTGCTCCAGCTGTCATCGAGCTTTTTGAACGAGAAGTACAGCCGGAACTGCAGGTAGGTACTCTGTATCCGGGTATCCAGGCGTTGCTGGTAGTCCTTGTCGGATTCAACGTCGCCGCGTCCAAACGGGGTGATGTCTTTGGTGGAGGACATCGGATTGATACATTGGGCCCACACCAGGAAAAGACGGCCATTGAACACCACTGGGCGGATCGTCTGTTCGGGAACATTGTCGTCGATGGATAGATGGATTTTTTTCCATCCAGACCAGGCCGTTGGGTTGGGAGCGGCGCCCTCGACTGGGCGCTCAGGCATAGCCAGCGTGCGCCAGTAATAGGTGTTTTCAGAGCTTGATTTGCCAATGAAGTAATAGGCGCTGCTGGCGAAGCTGTCCTTATCGCCATCGATATAGCCATTGAGGGTTCTGATATTGGCGAGTTCTTCGAAGCGATTGAGGTAACCGTGGACAGCCTTCAAGAGCGATGCCGGCTCGGTCCGGAACTGGTTCAACTCGTCTTCCAGTTGTCTGAAACTGTCGCTCTTGTCGTGGCGCAGGGTGGGGCTCAGGTAACTGGCCGGGTACTGGCGAAGTTGTTGGTTGGCACGCCACAGCGAGTAGGTCAGCAAGGTGTCTCGCCATTCGGTCTGCTGGGCATGGCTCATGCCTGTTTCTTCGTAGCCGGGTTCCAGGCCCAGGTAGATGGCGTTGATGTACTGCTGAAGGCTGGCAATCGCGCTGGCAATACGAGTAGTGGGCACCGCGTGGCTGACCTGGGGGTCGAGCAGCCAGTAGGTGTAGACATCGTCGACGCGCTTGAAGGTGTCGGCCAGTTGCAGTGCCTGCACGGTGGGATCTTCGGGCAGTACGGTGTTCATGTAGAACGCCAGCATCGCGTCGCGCAGCTGTTCGTTGAGGTATTGGGTGATGGGGGCAGACATGGTCGTTCCTTGATCCGGTCGCAACAAAGCGGTGTTATGGGGCGGTAGTGATCAATGCCGAACCGACGTGTTTCCAGTCCTCATTCATCAATGTGGCGTGCAGGTCGGTCGCCTTGAGCAGGGTTTTGGCACAGAGCCCGGTGAGTCTGACGGTTTGGTGGCAACGCAGGATCCAGTCCAGGTCGGCCAGGGTTTTTACCTGTTTGTTCGGGAGATGGTCGACCAGATGCTCGATCTCGCCGGCGTCCCACTTGAGCAGGGCGGCCAGTCGTGGGCTGGCCGAGGTGTCGACGTTTGCCGCAGAGGGTGTGTTGGCGCGTTGCAGGTAATCGAGAACGCTGTGTTGGGCAAGCCCATAGGTGTCGAGGCAGTGGGCAAAGCGCTGCAGCAGGTACAGCGTGTTCAGTGTCAGCTTGAGCAGCGAGCCTTGCGTCTGCTCCTGGCTCAACCAGTGCGGGTGGAGCAAAAAGGTGTGCAGGGTCTGGCGGCTCACCGTCAGCTCCAATAACACTTCGGCGTCCGGCAACAGCAGCAGCAGATGTTTGACCAGGTCAAGGGGCGATTGGGCGGTGGCCGCACGGGCAATCTGTCGGGCGGCGAGCTTGCGCGATTGCAGGTACAGTGCCGGATCGCCAGGCAAATGCGATGGGGCGCTGAACAGCGCATCGATTTTGTCCTTCAAGGGCTGCAGCTGCCGATAGAACTCGCCCAGCTTCTTGGTAACTGCGTGTTTGGCATCGGCGTGCAGGGTAGCGTTGCGGGTCGGGTCCAGGCTCAGGGTTCGAGCTTCAATGAGTTGCACAAGTGCCTTGGGCAGTTCGCTGGGAGCTGGCGGCTTGAGCTGGGGGTGGCTGTGCAGCAGGCCCTGGACGATGAGGGCATGCCAGGGAATAGGCGCGGCCCTGGTGTCAGGTTCGGGCTGGGGCAGCGTAAGGTCAGCGATGTCTTCTTGCGCCAGCAGCCCCTGTCGGGTCAATTGCACCAGGTCATCAAGCTGGGTGAGGTACGCCTGGACCTGGGCCGGCTGTGCGTCTTCCTCCAGGACTAAACGACGGCGAAGTTGATCAACCGATTGGCGCGCGTCCTTGAGCCAACCGAGCAGCCAATCCATTTGCATCAGCATATCGAGCATGTCTGGCGGTGCATTGACGCCGGAGCTGCGTAGGGAGGGGGTGACCAGTTGGGCTGTGTAATCCGTACCGCCGAGCAGTGCCGCCACGTGATGACTGTCGAGCACCGATAACCCGAACAACCGTGCGATCCGGGCCTGGCGGTACAGGGCGCTATAGAACGTCAGCGTTCGGCAAGGCGAAGGCAGGTATTGACGCGCCTGTCCGATCAGCCAATGCAAGGCGTCGGGGGTGTCCCCAAGGTTCAGACCGGCACATAGCCGATGTCGCAGGTTGTCCGGCAGCGCTTCATGCAGCGCCAGATTTGGCACATCCACCCGCAGTGTCTCGCCGGGCATTGAAGCGTGGTTGAACACCTGGTCGTACAGCGACAGGCGATTGCCCGACGCCCACACAGGAAGCTCATCCAGCATCGCCGCAAACTCTTCAAGTGGCAGGCCATGACGCCGCTCCAGGTAGCGGTAGACACCCAGCGCCCGCAGGGTATTGTCGTTGCAGGGCTGATGCGGATCAGCATCCTGCTCACGTCGCACAACGCTGATCAACAGCGCGTCCAGATCCTCAAACGGCAGTTGCGTCCAGCGTTGCAGGCGAATCATTCGGTGCAGGCGCTGGTAGCGGTTCCATGAGGTGTTTTGCAGTTCTGTGTGCTCTATCGACAGCGGTTGCCGCGTCTCGGCATTGCTGGTTATTGGGCCGTTCACGTAGGCTGCCCGTTCATGTGTCTGCAGCTCGGGCGTCGGCCTTGGCAGTGCGGCGGCAGATACATTGCCCGAGAGCACCGGCAGGTACCTGCCACATGCCAGTAATGCCTGAGCCTGGTCGCGAGTCAGAGCGGTTTGGTGCAGCCAATGGGGCGTTTTTCTGAGCGACTCCTCCTGGAGGCCATAGTGCCGCGCGAAAAACTCAGTGGCGTGCACATTCCCCGAGTTTTCCAGAAACGGTTCCGTCAACAAGTTTTGCTGTGCAGGGCTCAAGCCGCACAGCAATCGCTGTGCTTCATAGGCCGCGTGCCTGACGACGCCGTAGGCGTTCTGAGCGCGTTGGGTAATGGGCAGCTTCAGACTGATGCGATAGCTGAGTTCACCCAGTTGCGGCTTGCCTGCGGACAAGCTGAGCCAGCATTGCCGATGGGCTCGTTCAAACGGCAGTGCGAACGGAAAACGTTGAAGACCAAGCACCGTATCCAGCGAGCGTCCACGGTTTTCACCGGTGGTCTTTCCAAGGTATGTGTCGATCTGGTGAGTGAGGGTTTCATTAATGATCGACAGTTGGGGGATCACAGCCGTCAGGCTGTGTTCGTCGATGGGCAATGCCTTGAGCTCAGGTCGCCGCTGGTCCAGGGTGACTTTGCCGGCTCGGCCTTTTCCGCTGTCCTCAAGCACCTGGGCAAATAAATACAGCGCCTTTAGATAGGCTGCCGGTGAATCGACGGCAGCCATGGAGGAAGCCGAGCAAAGCAGCTCCCAGTCTTCCTTGAAGAGCCTGGTGTAGGTGGGCGAATGCGTGTCCATTTTGGTGAATCTCCTGAAAGCCCAGTGCCAATGCCATGGGCAACGGCACGCTAGCATGGGCGTCCAGGCCGGCTCGGTCGGCCGGGTCGCCGAGTAGGCGAGGAGAAATCACTGGTGAAGCTCGATAGCGCGACAGACCCCGTGGGGCCGTCGCTTGAGCTTTCATTTGCGGGTCAATCAGGCCGCGAGGGGTTTGTTGGTCGAGGCCTTTTTGTAGGCCGCTTTCATCGCCTCCATTTCGGCCCCCAGCTCTTCAAGTATTGCCTTGCCCAGCAGTTTTTTCGCCTGGGGAAACATCTCCGTTTCTTCCTCTTCGATGTGGTGCTCAAGCAGTTCCTTGACCACTTTCACACGGCCTGAAAATTCGGTGGAGGAGGGTTCGGTCTGCTTCAGGTCGGGCAGCACCAGCGAGTCGACGGTGCGGTGCTCTTCCTTGGCCTCGTGGTACATGATGTCTTGTTCCTTGCCACCGGCTTTTCTAAAAGCGGGATAAAGGATTTCTTCTTCGAGCTTGGTGTGCAGGGTGATTTCCATCTCGAGCTTGGCTAGCAACTCGGTGCGCTTTTTAACCCCGCGCTCGGTGGACTCGCTTAGTTGGGTCAGCAGGGTCTTGACGCGTTCATGGTCGGCTTTAAGCAGGTCGATGGCATTCATGTGCAACCTCACGGGTAGTTGTCGGGCATGTCGAAACGCACGCCTCGTAGTGAGGGAATTGCATCAGCCGTACCAACTTTAATCGGGGTTAAATAACTATTTAAATCAAATAGATAGGGATTTATATGGGCGGGTTCGTCGTGCAGCTTGCATGGTCTGGCCCTTTCGAGATTGCACAACGCACTCCTGCCGGTCACGTGCCGGGCTCGCGTGAGCGTTCCTGAAAATTCTAATGGAACCCTTGAGCGATCTGCTTGACCTAACCTTTAGACCTCAGGAGGTGAATCATGCAAATAGAATATATCTGGATCATATTGGCAGTGATTCTGCTGCTCTTGGAACTGTGGGCGATCAATATCGTCTTGCGCAGTACCGGTGGCTGGGAGACCAAGGGACTGTGGGTGGTGGTACTGGTTTTTGTGCCGCTGTTGGGGTTGATCGCATGGGCGATGTTCGGCCCCAAGCGCGAGATGGCCGAGCATCGCAAGAGCTGAGTCGGTGAGCCATATAAAAACAGGCGCCCATGGGCGCCTGTTGTCATTCGTTAGCCATGATCAGCCGGCCACAGCTCTGGCAATCGCCTCATTGAACGCCGGCAAATCGTCCGGCGTCCGTGAGGTGATCAAGGTCCAGCCATTGGCTTTGCATTCCTTGACCTCAGCATCCACTACGCCCGCAGCGCCAGCGTTTTCCAAGTCGATGCGTACGCTTTTGTACGAGGTCAGGGTTTTGCCCTTGACCACGCCTGCGTCGATCAGCGCCCACGGGCCGTGGCAGATCGCTGCGATGGTCTTGCCGGCCTGAGCGAACTCGTTGATCAAGCGCAGCGCCGCGGCATCCTGACGCAAAGTGTCGGCATTCACCGTCCCGCCCGGGATGACCAATGCATCGAAGTTGCTGCCGACCACATCAGACAATTGCACATCGGACTCAACTGTCCCGTCCTTTTCGGTATCGCCGACAAAGGTCTGGGTGGTGCCGCCCTTGCTGGAGGCGTGCGTCACCGTCGCGCCATAGCCACGCAGGGTTTCCAGGGGTTTGAGCAGCTCGTCGCGCTCGATCCCGGTGTTGGACGTGATGACGAGGATTTTCTTACCCGTGAGTTGCGAACTCATACTCAGATGCCTCCGGTGTCAGGTTGATTATTTGGTGTATTTGCTTTGCAGTTCCTTGGCCATTTTCAAGTGAGCTTCAAGGGTTGGCAGCGTCTTGGTGGCGAAAGCCTTCAGCTCGGCACTGTCCGAAGAGGCCGCTTCTTTCTTGAACAGTTCTACGGTTTTTTCATGGGCGGCCACCTGGTTGTTGGCGTAGGCCTTGTCGAACGATTCGTCGCGCATTTCCAGAATCGCTTTCTTCGCCTTGTCGGTCAGGGCGGCGTCATCCGGAACCTCGATATCGAGTTTTTTTGCCAAGGCCATCAGCTCGTTATTGGCTTTGGTATGGTCAGTCACCATATGCTGCGCAAAGGTTTTTACGTCTGCCGAGCTGCTTTTTTCCAGCGCCAGCTTGCCGGCTTCCACCTCGGTAATACCGCCCTCGGCGGCGTTGTCGACAAAGTCGTTGGACGTGGCCGCTATAGCGGTCGAAATCGAGCCGGCAACGAGTGCGAACGTCAGGCCCATTTGTTTCATCAGTCGAGTTGTCATGGGGTCTCTCCTCAGGAAATGGCGCGATGCCGTACCCAAGTGTTGAGCGGGGGGGCGAGCAAAAGGTTTAATTTTTTTTGCGCGTGTTTGCCCAACGGTCAGGTGTGGCAATTTCCTTGAACCAATTCAAATTCAGCGTGTTCTGCTGCATAAGGCCGCCACTGTTTGGAAGGCCGTTATAGGCAGGAGATTGCACTGTGAACGAACACAAGAGCGCCGATAAAACCCCCGACCCCGTCAGCTCTGAAGACGCGCAGAAGGGTAAGGCTGAAGGTCTGAAAGGGCAGACGCTGGAGCGTGCGAACCCGAAGACCGAAACCATCGACAAAGTGGTGACACCCACCTCGATCAAGGACATTGAACGCCAGACGGATGCGATCAACGAGAAGCTCGACAAAGGGCATTGAGCATGGCCCGCTCCATCAGCGCTGCCCAGTTGGGCATCGAGCTAAAACCCGATGATGACGCCAGTCTGTTCAAGTGGTTCATCGCCAGCTTCCTGATGGGCAAACGCATCCAGGCGCCCATCGCTGCCCAGGCTTACAAGGTGATCATTGAGGAGGAGGGGCGTGATACGCCGCGCAAATTGCAGCACTGTACATCGCGGGAGTTAGTGGCGATGTTGGGGCGGGCGCATTACGTGCGGTATGACGAAACCACGGCGCAGCGCCTGTTGGACCTGAGTGCCCGGCTCAATGCCGATTACGGCGGCAAGATTACCGGGATTCGGCAGGCCAGCGAAGATCGCCAGGCGTTTGAACAACGCTTGGCGGCGTTCGATGGCGTAGGTCCCAAGACCATCGAGATTTTCATGCGCGACGCGGCGGATATGTTGTTTTGATGCCAACGCTGTATGTGGGCTGCACTGGTTGGAGTCTGGGCGAGGAGCCAAAAGGTGGCACTGTCGGGCTTTTTTTATAAGTGACCCGCCGTCAGGGCTGAACTCTTTACTAGGTCTAAAACGGCAGGTTTTTAAGCATCGAACGATATCTGTGGATACACAGTCGTTGCTTATTGCGAACCGATATAGCTGACTGTCAACTCTGACAGTAGAAGCTTTTTTACCTGTGCGTATCTTTAAAGGCGTTTACACGCCGGCCTCAAACGGCTGGGTTTCGATAACGTTGAGCAAGGGTATGCAAAAATGGCTGATATAGAGCAACGTGTTAGAAAAATAGTGTCTGATCATTTAGGGATTTCTGAGGCTGAGTTTAGTAATGAGGCATCTTTCATTGATGACCTGGGTGCCGACTCTACGACCCTTGTTGAACTCGTCATGTTTTTGGAGGAAGAGTTTTTTTTCGAAATTCCAGACGATGTCGCCGAAACCATAACCACGGTGCAACAGGCGATCAATGTCATTACGAAAGTGGTTAAGCGTTAATGCTGCAATCAAACCTCCATCCGTAGCACTTCGATGCCTGATTGCTCATAAGCCTCCACCCCCGGCGCATCCCATTCGGTAATGAGCGTATGAATACGGCTGCACGGTGCCACCACAAACGGTTCCACTGCACCGAGTTTGTCTGAGGTTGTCACTGCAACCACTTGGGACGCGCTGTCTATCAAGGCTTGCTTGACTGCCACTTCGGCAAAATGCAGCGAGGTAATGCCCACTTGCGGGTGCAGTGCGCACACGCCGGTAAACAGCAGGTCGGCCTTGATGCTCTGGATCAGGCGTAGCGCTTCATGCCCGCCGGTTGAAAGGGTGGCGGGGTTGAGTTGGCCTCCGGCCAGGATCAGCGTTACATGCGGATGGTCCGCCAGGGCGATGGCGATCATCGGCGATGGGGTGACCACCGTCAGGTGGATCGCCTGCGGCAGTGACTGGGCGATCTGCAGGGTGGTGGAGCCGGAATCGAACAGCACGATCTGGCCGTCTTCAACTCGCTCGGCCGCCAGGCGCGCGAGGTGGCGTTTGACTTCGGTGGTTTCGCCGACACGAGTGAAGAAATCCTTGCCGGTGTCCTTGGGCCGGGGCAGGGCGCCGCCGTGTACGCGCTGCAATAAACCGGCGGCGGCGAGTTCGCCGAGGTCGCGGCGAATGGTGTCCTGGGACACGGCGAAATGCTCGACCAGCTCGGAAGCCGTGACCTTGCCGTCGCGTTCGAGCAACAACAGAATTTTTTGTTTGCGCAGGGAAGGCAGGTCAATGGCTTGATGGGTGTTGTGCATGTTTGTGCGCTGTTTTGCGGGTTTGTGCGAGATTAATCGTCGGGCGCGTTAAACGCAACGGCTGGTTGCGTGGGCGATGGCCGGTTACTCTCTGTGTTCAGTTCAGGGAGAGGTGACCCGATGTCGTTGATCACAACCATCGAAGACTTACGCAAGCTGGCGCAAAAACGTGTACCCCGGATGTTCTACGACTACGCCGATTCCGGCTCCTGGACTGAGAGCACCTACCGCGCCAATGAAAGCGATTTTGCGCGCATCAAGTTCCGTCAGCGCGTGGCGCGCAATATTGATGAGCGTTCGATCCGCGCCAGCATGATTGGCCAGGACATGGCCATGCCCGTGGCCCTGGCACCTACCGGCCTGGCAGGTATGCAGCATGCCGATGGCGAGATCCTGACCGCACGAGCCGCTGCGGCGTTCGGCCTGCGCTACACCTTGTCGACCATGAGTATTTGCTCGCTGGAAGACATTGCCGAGCATGTCGGCCAGCCATTCTGGTTCCAGCTTTATGTGATGCGCGACCGTGGGTTTATCGAGCAACTTATCGAACGCGCCAAGGCTGCCGGGGTGGATGCGCTGGTGCTGACGCTGGACTTGCAGATCCTGGGGCAACGCCACAAGGACTTGATCAACGGCTTGTCGGCGCCGCCCAAACTGACCCTGCCCAATATCCTCAACATGATGACCAAACCGCGCTGGGTCATGGGTATGCTCGGCACCCAGCGGCGTGGCTTCGGCAATATCGTCGGGCATGTGAAGGGCGTGGCCGACATGAGTTCGCTGTCGTCCTGGACTGCCCAGCAATTTGACCCGCGCCTGAGTTGGGACGATGTGGAGTGGATCAAGCGGTGCTGGGGCGGCAAGTTGATCATCAAGGGCATCCTTGACGTGGAGGATGCTCGCCTGGCGGCCGACTCCGGCGCGGATGCGTTGGTGGTGAGCAACCACGGTGGTCGGCAACTCGATGGCGCGCCGTCGAGTATCAGCCAGTTGCCTGCCATTGTTGAGGCCGTAGGCAACCGTATTGAAGTGTGGCTCGACGGTGGTATTCGTTCCGGCCAGGACGTGCTCAAGGCCATGGCGTTGGGCGCCAGGGGCACCATGATCGGTCGCCCGCACTTGTATGGCCTGGGGGCGATGGGTGAGGCGGGCGTGACCAAGGCGCTCGATATCATCGCCCGTGAGTTGGACGTGTCGATGGCGCTGTGTGGCTATAACGATATACGCGATGTGAACCGCGAAATTTTGCTGCCTGGCACCTTTCCTGAAAGTGCTGCCTGAGCAAAAAAACGTAAAAATATAAAAAGAGTTGTCCACGAAAACCGTGGGTATCTCTGTGGATAACTTTGCGAAGGCCCGGCTGCGTTGGCGATTTGCGTGAAGATCATTATTTGATCAACTTGTGTTTCGGGCCAGTATGGGCAGGGTTTGCGCTTGACAGCCAAACGCGAACCCAGTGTCGAAAAGTGTATTTATGACGCGTTGTCGCGCCCTGTGGAGTGTGTCACTACCCGGGCGGGTATCTGCGTGCGCATCAGGTTTTCCAGCGCCTTGCCATAGTTGCGAGCGGCCAGGCTCATGCTGTTGTTATGGCTGGCAACGGGCACCAATAACAATTGCTTGGGGTTGCTGGGCGGCTTCAAATAGTTGCTGGCTGAAGCGCGTGGTTACGTGCGGTAGCTACAAAGTTGTGTAGATATTTATGCGGTGATGACCAGGCAGTTGATCGCCGACTGACGGTTATTGTCAGAAATTTCCTACAGGAGTACAAATGTACTCCATGACCAACCTGACTCCCCGCCGTACCGCCATCCTGACCTTCATTCGCGAGCGCATCGCGCACCAAGGCCAGCCCCCCAGCCTCGCCGAGATCGCCGAGGCGTTCGGCTTCGCCTCGCGCAGCGTCGCCCGCAAGCATGTGGTGGCCTTGACCGAAGCCGGTTTCATTGAGGTCAACCCCAACCAGGCCCGTGGCATTCGTTTGCTCAATCAACCCGCGCGTCCCGAGTGGCTGGATGTCCCGGTACTTGGCCGCGTGGCGGCTGGCCGGCCCATCGGTGCCGATGCGGACGTGCACAGCCACTTGCAACTGGATCCGGCCACTTTCGCCAAGACCCCTGACTACCTGCTGCGAGTACAGGGCGATTCGATGATCGAAGATGGCATTCTCGACGGCGACCTGGTGGGCGTACGTCGCAGTGCCGAAGCCTTGAACGGGCAGATTGTGGTGGCGCGTCTGGATGGTGAGGTCACTATCAAGCGCTTCGAGCGCAACGGCGAGCGGGTGCGTTTATTGCCGCGCAACCCGGCATATCAACCCATTGTGGTCGGCCCCGACCAGGACCTGGCCATCGAAGGGGTGTTCTGTGGCCTGGTGAGGCAAGGCTGATGGGCGCCGTGGTTGCCCTGGACTCGCTGTTCAATGGCGGGCGAGTCTGGAAGGGCCGGCCCGCCGCACCACCGGCCAGCGTGCACCCCACGGGGCTGGCGGCGCTGGATGCGGTGCTGCCCACTGGCGGCTGGCCGGAAGCGGCCTTGAGTGAAATCCTCATGGCCAAGGACGGGGTGGGCGAATTGCAACTGGTGCTGCCAACCCTGGCACGCTTGTCGGCCCTGGGTGAGCGCATTGTGCTGGTGGCGCCGCCCTATACGCCGTATCCCCACGCCTGGCAGAGCGCCGGGGTAGATGTGCGTCAGCTTTCCATTATCCAGGCCCAGGAGCGCGATGCGCTGTGGGCGGTGGAACAATGCCTGCGCTCCGGCAGTTGCGGTGCGGTGTTGTGCTGGCCGCGCAAGGCCGATGATCGGGCCTTGCGGCGCTTGCAGGTGGCGGCGGAAACCGGACAGACCCTGGCATTTGCCTGGCGCTCCTTGAATGAGGCGGTCAATGCCTCGCCCGCGGCCTTGCGCCTGGCGGTCGAGGCAAAGCCTGCACAAGTGCGCGTGCTCAAGTGCCGGGGCGGGTTGGCCCATCCGGCACCGATTGCCCTGGCGGGGCATTGAGGTTGCCATGCGTTGGGTCTGTATCGTATTCCCGCAATTGGCGCTGGACGGGGCGCAGCGTGTGCATCCCGAACCTGACCAGCCTCTGGCACTGCTGGCCGGCACGCCGCAGCGGCGTGTGCTGCAAACCGTCAACGCCGCCGCCCGTGCCCTGGGCTTGCGCCCTGGTCAATCGTTGACGGCAGCCCATGCCCTGGCCAAGGGCTTTGCCTGTGTGGAATACGACCCTCTGGAAATCGAGCGCTTGCAGCAGTTGCTTGCCGCCTGGGCCTACCGTTTCAGTTCCCAGGTCAGCCTGTATTACCCGCGCGCCTTGTTGTTCGAGATCGAATCGAGCCTGGGCCTGTTTGGGCCCTGGTCGCAGTTCGAGGCGCGCTTGCGCAAGGAGTTGACCGACCTTGGCTTTCGTCACCGCATCGTCGCAGCGCCCAATCCGGCGGCGGCGCGGGTGTTGGCAAACCTTTACGATGGCCTGGCCGTGGCCGATGACAACGCCTTGATGCAGGCCCTGGCGCCACTGCCTGTCGACCGCGCCGGTCTTGACCCGCAGGCCGCCACCGCCTTGTCACGCATGGGCCTGCGCACCCTGGCCCAGGTGCAGGCATTGCCGCGGCATACCCTGGCGCGACGTTTTGACGCCAGCCTGCTCAAGCACCTCGACGCCCTGAGCGGGCAACGCCCCTTGGCCCTGGCGTTCTATCAGCCGCCGGACCAGTTCGAGGCGCGCATCGAGTTGAACTTCGATGTGCAATCCCACCAGGCCTTGCTGTTTCCATTGCGGCGCTTGACCGGCGACTTGTCGGCCTTCCTTTGCGGGCGCGACAGTGGCGTGCAGCGCTTTGACCTGCACCTGGAACATGCCCAGGCGCCCGACAGCGTGATCAAGGTGGGCTTGCTCAGTGCCGAGCGTGAGCCTTTGATGCTGTTCGAACTGGCCCGTGGCCGCCTGGAACAGGTCCAGGTCACCTCGCCGGTGCGCGGTTTGCGTCTGGTGGCCGAGGACTTGCCGGTGTTCGTGCCCCAGCGCCAGGACCTGTTCGACGACCGCCCGCAGCAAACCCTGCCGTGGGAACAATTGCGCGAACGCTTGCGTGCGCGCCTGGGGGATGAGGCGGTGCAGGGCCTGCGCTTTCACGCTGACCATCGTCCCGAATGCGCCTGGCAAGCCGCGACCGACAGCCGTCCATGCCCGAGCTTGAACAAGGTGCGGCGCCCCGGCTGGTTGCTGTCCGAACCGACGCTGCTGGCCGAGCAGGGCGTGCACATTCTGATGGGCCCGGAGCGCATCGAATCCGGCTGGTGGGATGGCGCCGATATCCGCCGCGACTATTACCTGATCCAGACCCGCGCCGGCCAGCAAGGCTGGGCCTACCGCAATGTGGGGTGCAGCGATGGACTGTGGCTGCAAGGCTGGTTTGCATGAGCTCTGTAGGGGCGAGTAGCGCATGAGTTACGCCGAACTGCATTGCCTGTCCAACTTCAGCTTCCAGCGCGGTGCCTCCAGTGCACTGGAGCTGTTCCAGCGGGCCAAACACCAGGGCTACAGCGCCCTGGCAATCACTGATGAATGCACCTTGTCGGGCATCGTACGGGCCTGGCAAGCAGCGAAAGCGGTGGATTTGCCGCTGATTATCGGCAGTGAAGTGCGCATCGAAAACGGCCCCAAACTGGTGCTGCTGGTGCAAGACCTCAACGGCTACCAGCATCTGTGCCGTCTGATCACCCTGGCCCGTCGCCGTGCTGAAAAAGGCCGTTACCGCCTGCTGCAGGAAGACTTTGAACAACCATTGCCCGGCCTGTTGGCGCTGTGGGTGGCGCAGGACCATGACACCCAGGCCTCGATCCAATGGCTGTGCCGCACTTTCAACGGGCGCCTGTGGCTGGCAGTGCAGTTGCATTGCGGCCAGGACGATGGGCGCCACCTGGAGCAGCGCCTGGACCTGGCCGCCCGGTTGCAGATCCCGGCGGTGGCTTGCGGCGATGTGCACATGCATGCTCGTGGCCGCCGTGCCCTGCAAGACACCATGACCGCCATCCGCCATCACGTCGCGGTGGCCGACGCCGGTACCTTGTTGCATCCCAATGGCGAGCGGCACTTGCGCAGCCTCGATGCCCTGACCGCGCTGTACCCGCAAGCGCTGCTTGACGAAACCCTGGCGATTGCGCGGCGTTGTACCTTCGACCTCAGCCAGTTGCGCTATCACTACCCACGCGAACTGGTGCCGACAGGTCATGACGCCGCCTCCTGGTTGCGTGCGGTGACCGAAGAAGGCATTGCCCGGCGCTGGCCCGAGGGCGTCGATGCCAAGACCTTGCAGCAGATCGACAAGGAACTGCTGCTGATCAGCGAGTTGGGCTACGAAAGTTATTTCCTCACGGTGCACGACATCGTGCGCTTCGCCCGCAGCCGCTCGATCCTGTGTCAGGGCCGTGGCTCGGCGGCCAATTCGGCGGTGTGTTTTGCCTTGGGTATCACCGAAATCAACCCGAGCTTGAGCGACTTGCTGTTCGAGCGCTTCCTTTCCAAAGAGCGCAATGAACCGCCGGACATCGACGTAGACTTCGAGCACGAGCGCCGCGAAGAAGTGCTGCAATACGTATTCCAGCGCTACGGCCGCAATCGTGCAGCGTTGACGGCGGTGGTCAGCAGCTACCACGCCGCCGGCGCAGTGCGCGATGTAGCCAAGGCCCTCGGGCTGCCACCAGACCAGATCAACGCGTTGGCCGACTGCTGCGGGCGCTGGAGTGATGACGCGCCACCTCTTGAACGTCTGCGTGAAAGCGGTTTCGATCCGGACAGCCCACTGCTGCGCCGCGTGTTGACGCTCACCCGGCAACTGATCGGCTTTCCCCGGCACCTGTCCCAGCACCCCGGCGGTTTCGTGATCTCCGAATACCCGCTGGACACCCTGGTGCCAGTGGAAAATGCGGCCATGGCCGAGCGCACCATCATCCAGTGGGACAAGGATGACCTCGACGCCGTCGGCCTGCTCAAGGTGGATATCCTCGCCCTCGGTATGCTCAGCGCAATCCGCCGCTGTTTCGATTTGTTGCGTCGGCATCGCAACCTGGATTTGAGCCTGGCAGGCATCCCAAAGGAGGATCCGGCGACCTACGCCATGATCAGCAAGGCTGACACCATCGGCGTGTTCCAGATCGAATCGCGGGCGCAGATGTCGATGTTGCCCAGGCTCAAGCCGCAAACGTTCTATGACCTGGTGATCGAAGTCGCCATCGTGCGCCCTGGGCCGATTCAGGGCGGCATGGTGCATCCGTATTTGCGCCGCAGGAACAAAGAGGAAGCAGAAACCTATCCTTCACCCGAATTGGAGGCCGTGCTTAAACGCACCCTGGGTATCCCTTTGTTCCAGGAACAAGTGATGCAGATCGCGATGGTCGCCGCCGACTACAGCCCTGGCGAGGCCGACCAGTTGCGCCGCTCCATGGCCGCCTGGAAACGTCACGGCGGCCTGGAGCCGCACCAGAAGCGCCTGCGCGACGGTATGCTGGGCAACGGCTACACCGAAGCCTTTGCCGCGCAGATTTTCGAGCAGATCAAAGGCTTTGGCAGCTATGGTTTCCCCGAGTCCCACGCGGCCAGTTTTGCCCTGTTGACCTACGCCAGTTGCTGGCTCAAATGCCATGAACCGGCGGCCTTCGCCTGTGCCCTGATCAACAGCTGGCCCATGGGTTTCTACAGCCCGGACCAGATTCTGCAGGACGCCCGGCGCCATCGCTTGCAGATTCGCCCGGTGGATGTGCAGGCCAGTGACTGGGATTGCAGCCTGGAGCCCATCGATGGCCAGCAACCAGCGATTCGTATGGGCTTGCGCATGATTTCGGGGTTTCGCGAGGACGACGGGCGGCGTATCGAAGCCGCACGCCACCGGCAACCGTTCAGCGACATCGCCGACCTGGACGCACGCGCCGGCCTGGATGCCCGGGCCCAGGCGCTGCTGGCGGATGCCGGTGCGTTGCGCGCCCTGGCCGGCAACCGACACCAGGCGCGTTGGGACGTGGCCGGTGTGCACAAGCAGCTCGGCTTGTTTGCCGGCCAGCCAGGTCAGGATGAAACCGTGGTGGCATTACCCGTGCCCAGCGTAGGCGAGGACCTGCAAGCCGATTACGCCACGCTGGGCACCACCCTTGGGCCGCACCCCTTGGCCTTGTTGCGCGCCGAGCTGCGCAAGCGACGCTGCCGCAGTTCCCAAGAGTTGCTGGCGGTGGAGCATGGGCGCAATGTGAGCATCGCCGGGTTGGTGACCGGTCGCCAGCGCCCTGGTACGGCCAGTGGCGTGACCTTTGTCACCCTCGAAGATGAATTCGGCAACCTCAATGTAGTGGTCTGGCGCGACCTGGCCGAGCGCCAGCGCAGGGCGCTGGTGGGGTCGCGCCTGCTCAAGGTGGATGGGCGCTGGGAGGCGGTGGGCGAGGTGCGGCATTTGATCGCAGGGCGCCTGACCGATTTGACGCCGCTGTTGGATGGCATGGTGGTGCGCAGCCGGGATTTTCATTGAGTTCAGTGGTTTCTGCATTCCAGCGTACACAAGATGAAACCATCCACCGTCGGCGCGCTCCAAAACTTGCGATCGTCCTCTCCTGCGCACAGAGCCCAATGATGCAATTTTTATCCAACCCCCACGGCTGTGAAGGCTGGGCCGGCGAAATGGCTCAGCGGATACGCACCTTTGACTGGTCAACTACCGACCTTGGCCCTTTGGATCAGTGGTCCACAAGCCTGGCTTGCACCGTGCAAATGATGCTGGCCTCACCCGTGCCGATGGTGATGCTGTGGGGGCAGGCGGGGTACATGATCTACAACGACAGCTATTCGGCATTTGCCGGCGGGCGCCATCCTTACCTGTTGGGCACGCCGGTGGAACTGGGCTGGCCGGAAGTGGCCGAGTTCAATCGGCATGTGGTGGATACGTGCCTGGCGGGCGGTACCTTGTCGTTCAATAACAAGGAACTGGTGTTGTCGCGTCACGGCCGACCGGAAAGCGTGTGGCTGGATCTCTACTACAGCCCGGTGGCGGGTGACAACCAGCAGCCGGCCGGCGTGCTGGCGATTGTGGTGGAAACCACCGAGTTGGTGAAGTCCGAGCGGGTACGCCAGGAGCTTACCCATAATCTGGAGCAACGCGTGGCCGCCGAGGTGCAGGCGCGCTCTGCCGCCGAAGACCAGTTGCGCCAGTCACAAAAGCTGGAAGCGATTGGCGGCCTGACCGGGGGCGTGGCCCATGACTTCAATAACCTGCTGCAAGTGATCGCCGGCAATCTGCATTTGCTTGCCCGGCATGAGCCGGACAATTGCCAGGTGCAACGTCGCGTGACCGCGGCCATCGCGGCAGTCGAGCGTGGGGCCAAGTTGTCATCGCAATTGCTGGCGTTTGCCCGTCGCCAACCGTTATCACCCGCGGTGTACAACCCGCAGCGCATTTATGCCGGCCTGGGCGAGTTGCTGCAACGGGCGCTGGGGGAAACCATCCATATCGACGTGCAATTGCCCCAGGACTCCTGGTGCATCAATGTCGACCGCAACCAGCTGGAAAACGCCTTGCTCAACCTGGCTATCAACGCCCGGGATGCCATGCAGGGCGAAGGGGTGATTCGGATCACCGGGGAAAACGTCATCCTCAACCCTGACGATTGCATCGGCAAAAGCATCAAGCCTGGCGAGTATGTGCGCCTGGCGGTGGCCGACACCGGTGTGGGCATGTCCCAGGCCACCCTCAAGCGCGCCTTCGAACCCTTCTTTACCACCAAACGCGAAGGCCACGGCACCGGTCTGGGGCTGAGCATGGTGTTTGGTTTTGTGCGCCAAAGCGGCGGGCATGTGGATATGTGGAGCGAGGAGGGCAAGGGCTCACTGGTGCAGATGTACTTCCCCCACAGCCTGGAGCCCGAGTGCCTCGACGACTACAGTGACGTGGACCCGCAAGGTGGCGGCCAGGAAACCATCCTGGTGGTCGAGGACAACGAAGGCGTGCGCCTGACGGTGGTCGAGTTGCTGCAGCAGTCGGGTTATACCGTATTGACCGCCGAAGATGGCGACCGCGCGATGCAGGTGTTGCAGCGCGGCGCAGCGCCGGACCTGATCTTCACCGACGTGGTGATGCCAGGCCGGGTCAAGAGCACTGACCTGGCCACTTGGGCGCGTACGCAGAACCCGCCGGTGGCGGTGCTGTTCACCTCCGGCCACACCCGCGACATCCTGTCCTCCAATCATTTGCTCGGCGCCGACATCCACTTGCTGAGCAAACCCTACAGCCCCGAGGCCCTGACTCAACGCGTGCGCAGGGTGCTCAGTGCAAGACAAGGTTGCCCATGACATCACAGCGCAACATCCCTGCGGTTACCGCCCAGCAACCGGGCTTTGTCAGGGTGCGTGGCGCCCGTGAACATAATCTGCGTAACGTCGATGTGGATATTCCACGCGATGCCCTGGTGGTGTTTACCGGGGTATCCGGCTCCGGCAAATCGTCCCTGGCGTTTTCCACCGTGTATGCCGAGGCGCAGCGTCGCTATTTCGAATCGGTGGCGCCCTATGCGCGACGCTTGATCGACCAGGTGGGCGTGCCGGATGTGGACAGCATCGAGGGCTTGCCGCCGGCGGTGGCCCTGCAACAGCAACGTGGCACGCCGAGTGCGCGCTCTTCGGTGGGCAGCGTCACCACGCTGTCGAGCTTGATCCGTATGCTGTATTCACGCGCCGGCAGCTACCCGCCGGGGCAGGCCATGCTGTATGCCGAGGACTTTTCCCCGAACCTGCCCCAGGGCGCGTGCCCGCAATGCCATGGCTTGGGCCGCGTGTATGAAGTGACCGAAGCGCTGATGGTGCCCGATCCGTCCTTGACCATCCGCCAGCGTGCGGTGGCGTCCTGGCCGCTGGCCTGGCAGGGCCAGAACCTGCGCGACATCCTTGTGACCCTGGGCTATGACGTCGACATCCCCTGGCGTGACCTGCCGAAAAAACAGCGCGACTGGATCCTGTTCACCGAAGAAACCCCCACCGTGCCGGTATACGCCGGCTTTACCCCGCAGCAGACCCGCGATGCGTTGAAACGCAAGCTCGAACCCAGCTACCAGGGCACTTTCAGCGGCGCACGGCGCTACATCCTGCACACCTTCGCCCATACCCAAAGCGCACTCATGAAAAAGCGTGTGTCGCAGTTCATGCAAGGCAGTGCCTGCCCGTTATGCCACGGCAAGCGCCTGACCCAGGCGGCACTGTCGGTGAAGTTTGCCGGGGTGGATATCGGAGAGTTGTCACAACTGTCCCTGGCGCAATTGGCCCAATTGCTGCGGCCGGTGGCGGCGGGGCAGGACAAGATGAAATTGTCGGTGGAAAAGCGTCTGGCAGCCCAACGCATCGCCCAGGACTTGCTCGAACGGGTGAACACCCTGATCGAGTTGGGGCTGGGCTATCTGTCGCTGGAACGCAGCACGCCGACCTTGTCCTCCGGAGAGTTGCAGCGTTTGCGCCTGGCGACCCAGCTGGGCTCGCAGTTGTTTGGCGTCATCTATGTGCTGGACGAGCCCTCGGCGGGCCTGCATCCGGCGGACGGCGAAGCGTTGTTCAGTGCGCTTGAGCGCTTGAAGGCCGCGGGCAATTCATTGTTTGTAGTGGAGCACGACCTGGAAACCATGCGCCGCGCCGACTGGTTGATCGACGTGGGCCCGGCAGCCGGTGAGCATGGCGGGCAGGTGCTGTACAGCGGGCCGCCTGCGGGGTTGGAGGCTATCGAGGCGTCGCAGACCCGTGAATACCTGTTTGCTCCACAGCGCCCGGCCAACGTGGCGCGGCGCGAGCCCACTGCCTGGCTGAAGCTCGAAGGCGTGACGCGCAATAACCTCGATGACCTGAAGGTGGACTTCCCGCTGGGCTGCTTTACCGCGGTAACCGGTATTTCCGGCTCGGGCAAATCCAGCCTGGTCAGCCAGGCGTTGCTGGAACTGGTGGCCACGGGCCTTGGGCGCGTGCTGGAAAATGACGACGAGCCAAGCCTGGAAGACGCCGCACCGCAAGCCAGTGGCGGGCGCATCAGTGCCGGGCTGGAACACATTCGCCGCCTGGTGCAGGTGGACCAGAAACCTATCGGCCGCACGCCGCGCTCTAACCTGGCGACCTACACCGGGCTGTTCGACAACGTGCGCAAGCTGTTCGCCGCTACGCCGGCGGCCAAGAAACGCGCTTACGACGCCGGGCAGTTTTCGTTCAATGTCGCCAAGGGGCGGTGCCCGAACTGCGAGGGTGAAGGCTTTGTCAGCGTTGAGCTGCTGTTTATGCCCAGCGTGTACGCGCCATGCCCCACTTGCCACGGTGCGCGTTACAACCCCGAAACCCTGGCGATCAAATGGCAGGGTTTGAACATCGCCCAGGTGCTGGGCTTGACGGTCGAGCAGGCAGTGGAAGTCTTTGCCGAGCAGCCTGGCGTACTGCGATCGTTGCAGGTGCTGCGCGATATCGGCCTGGGCTATCTGCGCCTTGGCCAGCCGGCCACCGAACTGTCCGGCGGTGAAGCCCAGCGCATCAAGCTCGCCAGCGAACTGCAACGCAACGCCCGCGGCGCTACGTTGTATGTGCTCGACGAGCCGACCACCGGCTTGCACCCCAAGGATGTCGACCGCTTGCTCAGCCAGTTGAATCAACTGGTCGATGCGGGGCATACCGTGGTTGTGGTCGAGCATGAGATGCGCGTGGTGGCCCAGAGTGACTGGGTCATTGACATCGGGCCGGGGGCAGGGGACCTGGGCGGGAAGGTGGTGGCGTGTGGTACGCCGCACAAGGTTGCCAAAAGCAAGCAAAGCCGAACCTCGCCTTATCTAACCCAGGCGCTGATCTAGCAGTTGTTGATGTCCAAATGTGGGAGGGAGCAAGCCCCCTCCCACATTAAGCCAAGCGCTAGTCAGTGAGATTATGCTGGATCTGCTCCTTGGCCAGCTTCACCACATTCTCCACGGTAAACCCGAACTTCTCCTGCAACTTGGCCAATGGCGCCGACGCGCCAAAGCTGTTCATCACCACCTTGGCACCGGTTTGCCCGACATAGCGATCCCAACCCAGGGGCCCCGCCTGTTCCACCACCACCCGCGCTTTTATCGCAGGCGGCAAGACGCTGTCGCGGTAGGCTTGATCCTGGTCTTCAAACAACTCCCAACTCGGCATCGATACCACTTGCGCGGCCACGCCTTCGCCCTTGAGTTGCTCGTAAGCAGCCACCGCCAGGCTGACCTCACTGCCTGTCGCGATCAGAATGACTTCAGGCTTATCCGCAGCGGCCAATACATAGGCACCTTTGGCCGCACCGGAGGCGCACGCATACTGGGTGCGATCCAGGGTTGGCAGCGCCTGGCGCGACAGCACCACGCAGCTCGGCCGATCGGTCTGCGCCAGGGCCACCTTCCACAACTCCAGGGTTTCATTGGCGTCGCCCGGGCGTAGGGTCAGCAGCCCCGGCGTGGCGCGCAGTTGGGTCAGGTGTTCGATTGGTTGGTGCGTCGGCCCGTCTTCACCCACGCCGATGGAGTCATGGGTAAACACGAAAATCACCGGCAATTCCATGATCGCCGCCAGGCGGATCGGTGGTTTCATATAGTCGCTGAACACCAGGAAGGTCGAGGTGTACGGGCGCAGGTAGGACAGTGCCATGCCATTGGCAATTGCGCCCATGGCGTGCTCGCGGATGCCGAAGTGCAGGTTTCGCCCGCTGTAGTCATCGGCGCTGAAGCGCCTGGCGCCGTCGAACGTCAGGTTGGTTTTGGTCGACGGCGACAGATCCGCCGAGCCGCCCAGCAACCAGGGGATCTGTTGGGCGAAGGCATTCAATACCTCGCCGCCGGAGGCCCGGCTGGCGACGCCCTTGGCATCGGCGGCGAAGCTGGGCAGGTGCGCCTGCCATTGCTCGGGCATTTCGCCGGCGCGCATCCGGTGCAGTTCATCGGCCCGTTGCGGGTCGAGGGATGCCAGGGTCTGGTTCCATTCGGCGAACAGCGGTTCGGCGCGTTCGTAGAGGGCATCACGCAGTACCGTGCGGGCTTCGTCGGGCACCAGGAAGCTCGAATCCTGCGGCCAGCCATAGGCAGCCTTGGTCAGGCGAATCTCGTCTTCGCCCAGAGGCTCGCCGTGGGCGGCGGCGGTGTTGTGCTTGTGCGGCGAGCCATAGCCGATCACGCTGTCGACCACGATCAGGGTCGGCGCGCCGGTATTGGCCTTGAAGGTTTCCAGCGCCACGCTCAACGCCTGCAAGTCATTGGCGTCGGTGACGTGCTGGGTGTGCCAGCCGTAGGCCTGGAAGCGCTTGATCACGTCTTCGCTGAAGGCCAGTTCAGTGTGGCCCTCGATGCTGATGGTGTTGTTGTCGTAGATCCAGCACAGGTTATCCAGCTTCAAGTGGCCGGCCATCGAGGCCGCCTCGCTGCTGATGCCTTCCATCATGTCGCCGTCACCGCACAGGGTGTAGACGTCGTAGTCGAACAGCACCTGGCCGTCGCGGTTGAAGCGTTCGGCCAGCCAACGCTGGGCCATGGCCATGCCCACGCTGTTGGCGCAGCCCTGGCCGAGCGGGCCGGTGGTGGTTTCCACGCCGGTGGTCATGCGGTATTCGGGGTGGCCTGGGGTCTTGGAACCCATCTGCCGGAACTGCTTGATATCGTCGAGGCTGATGGCCGGCTGGCCGGAGCGCTGGCCGTGGGCGTCAATCTCCACCACACCGGCCAGATGCAACAGCGAATACAGCAGCATCGACGCATGCCCCACTGACAACACAAAACGGTCACGGTTAGGCCAATCGGGATGTTCGGGGTGATAACGCAGGAAGCGACTCCACAACGTATAACCCACCGGCGCCAGGCCCATGGGCGTGCCCGGATGCCCCGAATTGGCCTTCTGTACAGCGTCCATGGCCAGGGTGCGAAGCGTGTTGATGCATTGAGTGTCGGCAGCAGTGGCAGCGTGATTCATGAAACCTGTCTCCCTCGGGTGGCGATCTACAGTGGAGGGCAGGGCACGGCAAAGGTTTGATCCCATCGCATGCTGCACGACGAACGGGACTGTATTGACCTCAAACATGACAAGACCCATTGGAATGGGCTAGCTTCAAGGGCGTAGACCATTGATCAATTTGTGGAGGTACGCCATGCCAGTGAAACACGACCTGTATGAGGACTTGGGTGTCAGCAAGGAAGACGTTCACAAGCGCAGGGCGGACGACAAACGGCTGGATTCGCTGCTCACTCAATATGACGATGCCGACGCGAATGTGCTGGAGGCGGAAAAAGCCAGTGCCAGCGATGAGAAAGTGGAAAACCTGAAGAAGAAACGGCTGCTGATCAAGGACGAAATCGCCGGGCGATTAGGCTAGGCGCAAAACGGCAATATTTGTTCAGATTTGTATGCGGGACATCGCAGGACTGTGTCTTTATGATGCGCCCCGTCCACCCGGCTCTGGGGACTGTTGCGGCGCAAGGATTGTGCCGCTGAGTCGGGGAGGACACCCTATTTCAGGCCAGCAGTGTGCCCAGACATTCATCAATGGAACGCTGCTGCGTCTCGCCGTAAAGCTGCAACTCATCAATCGTCTTGCGCCCCAGCGCCTGTTCGAATTGCGCCTGGTTGGCGTTGGCCGCGTAATGACTCTGCGCCGCATCCCCCAGGTTTGACTGGAAAATCCCCGCCGCACTGACCGGCAGAAAATCCTCATATACCAATGGCTCCACCGCCACGTGATCGGCGTTGACCAGCGCTTGCAACGTTCGCGGCTGCTCGGGCTGGCCGCGTGCCGCCAGGCCCTTTGCGGTAACGAAGTAACGAAAGTACGCCAGGCCCTGCTCGCGCATCTGTGCGGGGGTATCCGGGAACGCCGTAAAGTGCCGTTCCATCAATTGCACATAACGTTCGGCGTTGGCCTCATTGGGGAACGCGCCGAGTTCATCGCGGGCGGCGTTCAGCAGTTGGTCGTACAGGGCGCGGCCTTTAGGCGTGAGCGCTACACCGCGTTGTTCGATTTCGCCAAAGCGTGCGCTGTGGCTGCCGTGGGCGTCGGTGAACGCGATCGGTTCGTCGAGCGCCTTGAAGCTGGTCTGGCGCAGCAGGATCGGGCAATGGCGCCGGGGTGGGCCTTCAATCACGGCTTTGGGCGTAATGCCTTTGCCGGGCATGGCGGCCTGTACCTGGTCGATGTCCAGGGTGCGTGGCGTGAGATGGTTGATATGCGGGCCCCTGAAGGCGACCACGTCGGCGATCAGGCGGTGCTGGTTGCTCAGTTGCTCGTATTGCGCGCCTGTCACGGTGGCGGTGTTATGCCAGCGGAACGTCTCCAGCGCCTCGTCGATGAAAGCCTGGGCGTCGCGGGCATTCAAGCCGCCCTGTGTTTCGGCCTGTTCGATCAGCGCCAGGGCGCCGGGGGTGAAGATCGAGCGCTTGGCCAGGGCACTTTCGGCGAAGGTGCGCAGCTCCAGGTTTTCGATCAGCTCCAGGCGCAGCAGCGAGGTGAACACCCGGAACGGGCTGGTTTGCAGCGCGTGCTCATGCACGGCGCGAAAGGCCGTGGAATGCACCGGCACACCGGCGGGGGTGAGGTCGTAGTAGCCCACCGGTTGCATGCCCATGACCGCGAACAGGCGGCTGATTGTCGCCAGTTCTGCGGCAGTACCCAGGCGGATGGCACCATGGCGCTCCATGTCCAGGCGCTGGATTTCTCCGGTGCGCTGCAACTGCTGCACCAGCTCAGGTTGGCTGTCGAGTACGCGTGCATTGCTTTGGGCCACCAGTTCCAGCAGCGCGCCGTACAGAGGTACTTCATCGCGGTACATGTCGGACATGGCCTTGGAAAAGCCCTTGCGGATCTCATCGGGGCTGACATGTGCAGTGGCGTGCATAGAAAAATTCCTGATGGCTGTGGCGAGCAAAATGACCTTTGCCCGATTTTGTTGAGGCGCAGGCCGGCTTGCAAACGAAGATTCTTCTGGACTTCATTCTGCAAATGAATGAGATGCCATGAACAGGAGCAAACCCAGCCCCAGCGGCTTGTCAACGCCTGGTGCTGTGAGTCTTCATGTGCAACCGGGCACCATTGGGTTCTACACTGCGCCTCACTGTGTAGGTGATGGAGGACTCAATGACGGCCGTACCCGCAAACCGCCTGCTTGACACGATTGAAGGCCAGCGCCTGGCGACGCAAGATGCCGAGCGTTGGCGTGAGTGGGGCCCGTACTTGAGCGAACGCCAGTGGGGCACCGTGCGCGAAGACTACAGCGCCGATGGCGACGCCTGGGCCTACTTCCCCCATGAACAGGCGCGCAGCCGCGCTTATCGCTGGGGCGAGGACGGCCTGGCCGGTTTCAGCGACAAGGCACAACGCTGGTGCCTGGGCCTGGCGCTGTGGAACGAACGGGATGCGATCCTCAAGGAGCGCCTGTTCGGCCTCAATAACGCTGAAGGCAACCACGGTGAAGACGTCAAGGAACTGTACTTTTTCGTCGATGGCGTACCGAGCCATGCCTACATGCGCATGCTCTACAAATACCCCCATGCCGCCTTTCCCTATGCCGACCTGATCGCTGAAAACGCTCGCCGTGGGCTGGGCGATACCGAGTATGAAATCCTTGATACCGGCGTGTTTGAAGACAACCGTTACTGCGACATCAGCGTCGAATACGCCAAGCACCAGCCCGACGATATTTTCATGCGTGTCACCGTGCACAACCGCTCGGAGCAGCCGACACGTCTGCAGGTGCTGCCCCAGTTGTGGGCGCGCAATGACTGGAGCTGGACCTTTGATGCGCCCAAACCCAGGTTGACGCTGGACGGCGACCGCGTGCTCGCCCGTCATCATGAGATGGACGATCGCCAGCTCACCGCCTGGGGCCAGGATGGGTGGCAATGGTTGTTCTGCGAAAACGAGAGCAACTTCGCCAAACTGGGCGGGCAGCCGACGTCCGGGCCGTTCAAGGATGGCATCAACGATTACGTGGTGGAGGGTGATCAAGGGGCCATTCGCGGTGACGCGGGCACCAAGGTGGCGGCGCGATTCAGTCTTGAATTAGCGGGCCTGGAAAGCAAAAGCCTCTATCTGCGCTTTGCCCCTCTGGACGCCCCCGAGGTCAACGCACGCAAGTTGTTCGAACAGCGCCGCCGCGAGGCCGATGACTTCTACGCAGCCCTGCAACAGGGTATCGCCGATGACGATGCGCGCAATGTGCAGCGCCAGGCCCTGGCCGGCTTGCTGTGGTCCAAGCAGTTGTACTATTTCGACGTCAACCAGTGGCTCGACGGCGATCCGGCCCAGCCTGCGCCGCCGCCCGAGCGTTTGCATATCCGTAATACCCATTGGCGGCACCTGTCCAACTTCGACATCCTGTCCATGCCCGATACCTGGGAATACCCGTGGTACGCCTCCTGGGACCAAGGCTTCCAGGCGGTGGCCATGGCGCTGATCGATCCCGGCTACGCCAAGCAACAGCTGCTGTTGCTGGTTAAAGACCGTTTCATGCACCCCAACGGCCAATTGCCCGCCTACGAATGGCGCTTCGACGATGCCAACCCGCCAGTGCATGCCTGGGCCAGCTGGCGCGTGTATCAGCAAGACAAGGCGCTGACCGGCGTGGGCGATATGGACTTTCTGGAGCGGATCTTCCACAAGCTGCTGCTGAATTTTTCCTGGTGGGTCAACCGCAAGGACGCTGAAGGCCGCAACCTGTTCCAGGGTGGTTTTCTGGGCCTGGACAATATCGCCTTGTTCGACCGCTCGGCCACGCTGCCGCCGGGTTACCAGTTGGACCAGGCCGATGGCACTGCCTGGGTCGCGGCCTATGCCCTGGATCTGATGCGCATCGGGCTGGAGCTGGCCAAGCGCAACGCCGTGTACGTGGACATTGCGGTAAAGTTTTTCGAGCACTTCCTGTATATCGCCGGCGCCATCAACCGCGTCGATGACAGTGCCGAAGGCTTGTGGGATGAGCAGGACCTGTTCTTCTACGACGTACTGCACCGTCCCGACGGCCAGAGCGAACCGGTGCGTTTGCGGTCCATCGTCGGCCTGATGCCGCTGTTCGCTGTGCTGGTGCTGGAACAGCGCGAACATGAAGGCTTGAAAGGCCTGCGCGAGCGTCTGCTGGGGTTTATGCATCACCGGCCCGACCTGGCCAAACTGGTCTCGCGCTGGAACGAACCGGGGCAGGGCAATCGCCTGTTGTTGGCGTTGCTGCGTGGCGAGCGTACCAAGGATTTGCTGCGCCGCATGTTGGATGACCAGGAGTTCTTGTCGACCTTCGGTGTGCGCGCCTTGTCCAAGACCTTTGCAGAGCAACCCCTGGCGCTGAAGATGAATGGCGACACCCTGTGCGCCAGTTACCAGCCCGGCGAATCCGACTCTCGCCTGTACGGCGGCAACTCCAATTGGCGCGGGCCGCTGTGGATGCCGGTGAACTACATGCTGATCGAATCGCTGCGTGAATTTCACCGCTACTACGCGGATAACTTCTCAGTGGAATACCCCACAGGCAGCGGCTATCTGGCGTCGCTGGAAGACGTGGCCGACAGCCTCAGCCAGCGCCTGACCGGATTATTCCTGCGCGATGAAAATGGCCTGCGGCCATCCATGGCAGGGTATGCGCAGCTGGAGGCGGACCCGGCCAGCCGCGATCTGGTGTTGTTTCATGAATACTTTCATGGCGAGACAGGGCGAGGGTTGGGGGCGTCGCACCAGACGGGGTGGAGCGCCCTGGTCGCCTTGCTGCTGCAGCCAAAGGTCTAGCACCCATGGCGCGCATAGGTATCGGTAGCTACACCCCTTTGGCGCCGCGCCGCGTGCGCTCGATCTCTTCAAGCAAGCCATCTATGCCCGCCAGGCGTGCGCGGTTGTCATGTTCCCAAGGGTGAAACCCCGGTTTGAAATAATGCAGCCACGGCCTGAGCATCCGCGGGAATACGCCCTTGGGGCCGTACAAGTACTTGACCATGCGCCACAGCCCCTTCAGCGTGCCGCCCGAGCTGCGGTCGGCAATCAGCAGCCGCACGTGGAAGTCCAGCACCACTAGCCAGAACATGACGGTGGTGGTCAGCATGGTGCCGGTGCGCAGCAGGTAGCGTGCGGGGCCGGGTTTGATTACCTGGTTCCATACATCGAAGGCTACGGCTTTATGTTCGGTTTCTTCCAAGGCGTGCCAATACCACATCTGCTGGTAACCCTTGAGTGAATCACCAAAGCGCGAGGGGTCGCTCAACAGGATTTCCGCCAGCATCGCAGTGTAGTGCTCAAGGGCGATGGTCACCGCCAGGTTGAACGACGGCGGCAGGTGTTTCTTCTGCAAGTCGAGGAAGAACTTCAGGCGTCGGTCGAGGGTGTGCGCCGGCAAGCCCGCCGCTTGCAGCAGGTCGTTATAGGCCACATGTTCGCGGCTGTGCATGGCCTCCTGGCCTATGAAACCCTGGATTTCCTTTTTCAGTTCGGGATCGTCGATCTGCCCGCGGTAGTGGCGCACGCTGTCCATGAAAAACAGCTCGCCCTGGGGAAACAGCAACGACAGGGCGTTGAAGAAGTGGCTGATCACCGGCCCTTGTTCATGCCAGTCTTTGATGCGCTCGGCAGGCAAGGCAAAACGGATATCGCGACGGATCGGCAACATGCTGCGTCCTCCTGTTCAGAGATGGGACTGGTCGTTGGTTTCAAAGACCTGTGTGCACGGCTTGGGCGCCATGCGTTTGCTGGCAAACACCACCAGTGCCTGATAGGCCGACGGCAGGCAACGGGCGAGCAGGTCGAGAAAATAGGCGTCGCGGCCGATCAGCACACGGCGCTTGTTTTTGCGTACACCTAGCAGGATCACTTTGGCGGCCTGGTCGGCGTCGGTAATGAACAGCTTTTCGAAATCGGCGCGGGCCTGTTGTTCGCTGTGGATGAGGAAACCGGTCATGTTCGCGTCGATACGGCTGCTGCGGCAGATATCAGTACGAATACCACCGGGGTGCACACAGGTGGCCGATACGCCGCAGCGTTGCAGGTCGAGTTCCTGGCGCAGAGCCTCGGTGAAGCCGCGCACAGCAAACTTGGTGGCGTTGTAACCGCTCATGCCGGGTTGGGCGAACAGGCCGAACACGCTGGAAGTATTGACTATGTGGCCTTCGCCGCTGGCCTTGAGATACGGCAGGAACGCCTTGGTGCCATGCACCACGCCCCAGAAGTTGATGCCGACGATCCATTCCAGGTCGGCGTAGTCCACGCCTTCGACGGTACTCGACAGCGCCACCCCGGCATTGTTGAACACCAGGTTGACCTGGCCATGTTCCGCGGCACAGCGTGCAGCCCAATCCTGCATGGCTTGGCGGTCAGAGACGTCCAGCACCTGCGTGGTAACGGTCACGGGCGACAAGGTCGATGTGCGGATCAGCTCCAGGGTCTGTTCCAACCCCTGGTTGTTCTTGTCGGCCAAGGCCAGGTGGCAGCCTTCGCGTGCCAAGGCTAAAGCCAATGCGCGGCCCATGCCGGAGGCTGCACCGGTGATCGCCGCAACGCGGCCATTGAATGACTTCATGACAGGCTGCCTTCTGTGGCGGAGTGAGGGGCTGGTACGGGACGTGGCAGAGCGGGCGCCGGCAACGGGCTGGCGACGTAGTCCTTGAGCGCAAAGTGACGGGTGAGCTGTTTGAAACGCCAGGTAGAACCGGGCCACAGCGTGGTGTTCTTGCCGGTGCGTGGGTCCAGGTACCAGCTCTGGCAGCCGCCGGTGTTCCAGATGGTGCGCTTGAGCTTGTCCTGCAACTGGTGGTTGTAGGCGTGCTCTACGGCGGGTTTGACCTCGACCGTGGCAATGCGCTGGCGCCGCATATGTTTCAAGGCATCGAGGATGTAGGTGACCTGAGCTTCGATCATCAGGATCATCGAGTTATGCCCCAGGCCGGTGTTGGGTCCGACGATCAGAAACAGGTTGGGATAGCCCGGCACGGTGGTGCCTTTGAAGGCATGGGCGCCGTCGCTCCAGGCGTCCATCAGGTCGATGCCGTCGCGGCCGATGATGCAGTCTCGCGGCAAGGGGTCGCTGGCCTGGAAGCCGGTGCCGAAGATCAGGCAGTCAGCGGGATGCTTGATCCCGTCGGCGGTGATCACACCATCAGCTTCGATGCGCAGCACCCTGTCGGTGACCACCTCGACATTACTGCGCGACAGCGCCGGGTAGTAGTCATTGGAGATCAGCACGCGCTTGCAGCCGATGGTGTAGTCCGGCGTCAGCGTCTTGCGCAGGGAAGGGCGGGCCACTTGTTTGCGCAGATGCCGCAGGGCGATTTTCTGCACCATCTTCATCAGGCGTGGGTGCAAGGCAAAACCCACCACCCGGCCTTCCAGTGCCCAATAGAACGCGCCGCGCACCAGCTTTTGGGTGAACGGCAAGTGTTTGAACAGCCAGCGTTCAAGCGTTGAAATCGGCCGGTCCGGTTTGGGCATGATCCAGGGCGGCGTGCGCTGGAACAGGTCCAGGTGCGCCACTTGTGGCGCGATCTGCGGCACGAACTGGATGGCACTGGCGCCGGTGCCGATCACGGCCACGCGCTTGCCTTTCAAAGAGTAGTCATGGTCCCACTGCTGGGAGTGAAAACGCTTGCCCTTGAAGCTGTCCAGCCCCGGGATATCCGGCAGCGCCGGGCGAGACAGCCCGCCCATGGCCGAGACCAGCACCCGTGCGCTGACTTGGCGGCCATTGCTGAAGCTCAGGTGCCAGCGCTGCTGTTGCTCATCAAACACCGCACGTTGCAGGGCCATGCCAAAACGCAGATAGGGCGCCAGCTCAAAACGTGTGGCGCAGTGTTCCAGATAGGCGCGGATCTCAGGTTGTGTCGCGAACTGTCGCGACCAGTTCGGGTTAGGCGCAAAGGAAAATGAATACACATGGGACTGCACGTCACAGGCGCAACCCGGGTAGTGGTTATCGCGCCAGGTACCGCCGAGGGTCTCGGCCTGTTCGGCGATGAAGAAGTCGGTGAGCCCGGCCTCCTTGAGCTTGATCGCCATACACAGGCCAGCGAATCCCGAGCCAATGATGGCAATGTCAATTGAATCACTGTGGGCAGTCATGGGCGTGCCTCATAGATAGAAAGCGGGTGGGCATCGGATGTGCTCCTCTTTTTGTTTTGTCTTTTAGATAGAACACCATTGCAAAGGAAAATTGAATTAATTATTTTAAAAAAGATTTTAAATAATCTACCTGAAAATTTCGCCTACGCTAGGACCTTGTTCCGCATGTGCGATTTGTCCGACGGACGAGCGTGGTATGCAGGGCGTCCAGGTCCAAGGGGTGGACGATGGCTGAGGCCCTGATCAATTCCGGTCGGGTCGCCAGCAGCAGGGAAGCAGAGGACCGAGCTATGGCTGTGGAATGGGTTGTCGCTGCGGGTGTGCTGGCCGGCGCCAGCGCGGCGTTATGGGGCTTGAGTGCCTGGATGACGCGGCGCATTGAAGCGCGGGTTCCGATCAACGGGCGTTTCGTCGAGGTGGATGGCGAGCGCTTTCATTATGTCGAAGAGGGCAAGGGCCCGCCGCTGGTGATGATCCACGGGCTGATGGGCAGCAGCCGTAACCTCACGTATGCCTTGTCCGGTCAGTTGCGAGAGCATTTTCGCGTGATCACCCTCGACCGGCCGGGGTCAGGCTATTCCAGCCGACACAGTGGCACGGCCGCAGACTTACCGGGTCAGGCCCGACAAATCGCGGCCTTTATCGACACGCTCGACCTGGGCAAGCCGTTGGTGCTGGGCCATTCCCTGGGTGGCGCGGTTGCTCTGGCGCTGGCCCTCGACCATCCCCATGCGGTATCCGGGTTGGTACTGGTAGCGCCTTTGACTCACCCGCAACGCATGTTGCCGCTGGTGTTCCTGTCATTATCGGTGCGCCCGGCCTGGCTGCGACGCTGGATGGCCCACACCCTGACGATGCCCGTTGGCCTGCTGAGTAAAAATGCAGTGGTCAAAGGCGTCTTCGGCCCCGATGCCGCACCGCCGGACTTCGCCACCCGGGGCGGCGGGCTGCTGGGCATGCGTCCAGACAACTTCTATGCCGCGTCCACCGAAATCAACCGGGTCAACGACCACCTGCCCGACATGGTCAAGCGCTACCCGCAACTGACCTTGCCCATCGGGCTGATCTATGGCACCCGCGACAAGGTGCTCGACTTTCAGAAACACGGCCAGGCCCTGGCGAGCAAGGTGCCAGGGCTGAAAATGCAAGTGGTCGAAGGCTGTGGGCATATGTTGCCGATCACCGCGACAGAGCGAGTGGTGGCGCTGGTGGAGCAGGTCGCCAAGCGCGTCAGGCCCGGGGCAGGCATCCGGCTGTTGCACCCTCCCAAGGCTCTGGCGAGTAGATAAGGGTGCACCCGACTCGCGGTTCAAAGGCGTTGATGCCTGTCCTAGACACCTGACCAGACGGCTGAAAAAGAGACTGCCCGGTCACGGTAAAAAGGGCGGGAGAAACTAGTTGACGACCTAACGATTCCGCGCTATTTATTTAAAAAATTATTTCAATGTGTAATTTGAAATTATTTTTGAAATGCCTAAGAGCGAATAAAATAATGAAAAAAACGCCTTTTATCGCATGGTTGATTTCTCGGGGCAGTCAGCGCTCCGTAAACCTGTTTGCTGCCCCAATGCACACCGGATGTGTACGGAGGTTGCCATGAATCAGACCCTGGCCGCCCCGCACGTCTGGACCGACGCAAAGCGCCACCTGTGGTGGCTCGGCATCATGCCACTGGCAACCCCCTTGCTCTCTGGCGCCCTGGCGATCGGCACCGGCGTACAGCAATTGTGGTGGGTGGGTGTGCTGGTGATCTTCGGCTTGATCCCCCTGATCGACGGCCTGCTCGGCGAAGATGTCAGCAACCCGCCTGAATCTGCCGTCAGCAACCTTGAATCCCAACGTTACTATCGCTGGATCGTCTACACCGGCGTGCTGTTTGTGATCTCTTCAGTGATTATCACCGGCTGGCTGGCCGCCGGTGGCATCGACTGGATCATCAACGGCGGCCTGCTGAACGCCACGGCCACACTTGAGCCGTCGAGCTGGCTGGCCAAGGCTGCTGCATTCGTCACCGCACGCACTGAACTGCATGGCCACATCAGCGTGTTCACTTACCTGGGTATGGCAATGTCCACCGGCGCTGCCACGGGCATCGCGATCAACACCGCCCATGAACTGGGGCACAAACCCAAGCCCCTGGAAGTGTTCCTGGCCAAGGTCACCCTGGCGCCGACGTTCTACGGGCACTTCTACACCGAACATAACCGCGGCCATCACGTTCGGGTCGCCACCCCGGAAGATCCCGCCAGTTCGCGGCTGGGGGAAAGTTTTTGGGCATTCCTGCCGCGTTCGGTGTGGTTCAGCGCCGTGTCGGCCTGGAACCTGGAGCGCGAACGCCTGCGCAAACTCGGTTTGCCGGCCTTGCACTGGAAGAACGCCGTGCTCAGTGCCTGGATGTACAGCGTGGTGTTGTGGGGCGCGATGATTGCCTGGTTGGGCGCGGCGGTGATTCCGTTCCTGATCATCCAGGGCGTCTACGGGTTCTCGTTGCTGGAGGTGGTGAACTACGTCGAGCATTACGGCCTCAAGCGCCAGAAGTTGCCCAATGGCCGTTACGAACGCTGCTCGCCGCGCCATTCATGGAACAGTAACCGGATTGTCACCAATATCTTCCTGTTCCAACTTCAGCGGCATTCCGATCACCATGCCAACCCCACGCGCAGTTATCAGTCGTTGCGCCACTTCGATGAGTCACCGCAACTTCCGTATGGTTACGCGAGCATGATTGTCTGGGCCTATGTGCCTTACCTGTGGCGACGTCGTATGGACCATCGGGTACTCAATCATTATGCCGGGGATATCACCCTGACCAATCTTCAACCGTCACAGCGTTTGAAGTATCTGGAGAAGTACAGCAACAGCGCCAAGCCGTTTTGAAATGAAGTAAGCAGTACGTGCGTACTCGGGATCTGTGTATCGCGCAGGTCCTTGTCGCCCCCAGTATCAGGTGCAAGAACGTGGTTTGACCCTACAAAAATAATTTCAAGGGAAGGACGTACACCATGCAAAGTTCTGCCAAGTTCACCGCCCATATCCTGCTGGCAGCGATGGGCCTGATTGTTTATCACCAGGCCCAGGCTGCCCGTATCGAACCTGCCGGCAGTGCCTTCACGGCTCAAGGGCCCATCAGCTTTTCCAAAGGCAAGCTGATCAGCGCCGACTGCACGATCAAGGTGGCCGGCAAGGTCGCGGCCGATGGCTCATCGGTGAATGTCGATAAAGTCGAGTTTGACGGTGGCCTCAAATGCAGCCGTGTCGAAGCGATCAATTTGCCTTGGGTGCTGGTCGCCAAAGATACAAAGAGTGGCTCGATGTCCAGGATCAGCGTCGATGTGCACGCCTTTGGCCTGGGCGGCAAGTGCGGCCCTTCAACCGCCGACGGTACTTGGGATAACGCCACCGGCAAGTTGGAAGCCGCCAATGTTGCTATTGGCGAAGACTGCAAGATCAACACGGTATCCATCAAGATGCCGCCCAACTTCAAAGTGGTCGAATAAACCGTTCCAACTGTTGCAGCGGTAAATGCATTGAAATTTGGCTGGAAAGGGAAGTTCTGCAGTTTCACCGTGACCTCTCGATCATGGCCATTACCCCTGGCGAAATGAATCGCCATAACATGTGAGGAAAAACAATGAAAAGCTTGAAAACTCTCGTGTCGTTGACTGCCCTGGCTGTTTGCATGGGTGCTGCTTCGATGGCCAGTGCGGCTTCAATCAGCCCGGAAGGCCCTTTCACCACGACCGCAGGCTCCATCGTGGTGCAGTCACCGTCGTCGTTCGGGGGCTCTGTGACCTGTGGCATTACCTTCAGCGGCAATGTCAGCGGCGGCGTTGCGACTATCAACAATGCCTCGCTGACCGGCGGTGGCCTGTGTGCATTGCCCACCTTGAAAAGCATCCCGTCGCCAGGCTGGAAGCTGACGGCCTTGTCGGGCACTACCGGCCAAGTAGAGAACGTTGGTTACACCATTAAAAAGACCATCGTAATCCCAGGTACCGACTGCGGTCCATCCACTATCAGCGTGGCCTGGAATGCTGCGACTCACACGCTTACGGCTGCCAACCAGGCTCTGAGCGGTGGCTGCAACGTGGTCTCGCTGACCACCACTGCTGCTGGCCTGACCGTCAATCCATAACGGCTGCTTGTTGCTGGATAAAGGGTTGATCACCCGCTGAAAGGCCGGTACCTCGCCAGAGGTGCCGGCTGACGTGGAAAGCCGGCCATGCCGGGAGCGCATAATAATAAGGAGTGCCGCATGATCAGTAAGAAACAACAGGCTCAAACACTGCTGGGGCTGGCAATATTGGGAGGCTTGATGACGACTGCGCCCGTGCAGGCGGGTGGTTTCTCCACGCCGACTTATGGTGCTCCAGGCTGGGGCCGGGCATTCGGCGGCGGCTCTCTGTTCAAGAATGATCCAAGCTCTGCCTACAACAACCCGGCGGCCATGGCGTTCGTCGACCAGTCCGTGGTTCAACAGACCGTTGACTATGCTCGGGTCAAAATCAAATACAGCGGCCAAGCCTATGATTACACCGGTAACCCGGTCAGTAATACGGCGGTAATGCCTGATGGCAGCTTTGACCCCAGCACTGCAGCACTCAATAACAACGATGGCGGCCAGGGTGGTTTCACCGCCTGGTTGCCTACCGGCTTCCTCGTTATTCCAATCGGTGACCGCTTTGCATTCGGCCTCAGTCAGGTCGTGCCGCAAGGTATGCGCACCACCTGGAATGAAAACTCCAAGTTTCGCGACTTCGCCGTGGACACCAAAATCGAGACCGTCGGTCTGACGGGCTCCTTATCCTTCAAGGTGCGTGACGACTTCTCCATCGGGGGGGGCCTTATCGTTCAGCGCAGTCAAGGCTTCGTCAGCCAGAATGTTGACCTGTTTTCGGCCGCGTCAGTCTCACCAGGCTTGGGTAACGGGGCATTTCCGGCGGGCGTCGGCACCGCGCTGATGCGGGTGAAGGTCGATAACATCTCCACTGGCTGGTTTACCGGTGTTGTCTGGAAGCCGACTGATCGAGACTCGCTGGGCCTTAACTATCACGCCAAAATCAAAAACAAGCTGACAGGCAAATACAGCGTCCGGGCTGATGCCTTGAACAATGGCCTGATGACTGACGATACGATCTTCGGTAACGGCAAGACGCTGGTCGAAACGGCTTATCCGGGCCTGACGCTGTACCCCGGTGGCGCCCATGCCAGTACTCAGTTGGATATTCCAGCCACCGCGGCGCTCGACTGGGTGCACCAGTTCAACGACCGCTGGACCTTGGGTGTCAGCGCCATGTGGACCCAGTGGTCGTCCTTCAAGGACCTCACGCTCAAGTCTCAGGGTTCGACTATCGTCGCCATTCCCTATAACTACAAAGATGCGTGGATGTACTCGGTGGGGGGAGATTTCAAGGCAACGGACGAGCTGACCTTGCGCGCTGGTGTGGCCTATGACCAAACGCCAACCCGCAATTCGACGCGCGATCCGCGTATTCCTGACGGTGACCGTTATTTTCTCTCTTTGGGTGCGGGCTACGATATCAAAGCCGTTCCTGGCTTGACTCTGGACGCCGCGTACTCGCATCAATTTGTCGAGAAGGTCAACATCAAGACCCAGAACGTAGACCGACTGGGCGGTGGCAGGCTTGACGGCAAGGCCGAGTCCTCAGGCGATATTGTCAGCCTGTCAGCCACGTACAAGTTCTGAGCCCACCCTGACAGCGAGTACCAGAGCATCTGGTGCTCGCTGCTCAACGATTTTGATAACTGTTTTGAGGCCTTCGTTCGGCCTCAAATTATTGCGCTCAATGACTAAATAAAAATTTCAAAACAAAATTTGAATTTAGTCATTCAAGTTTGTAGTGTGGTTTTACGCCGCCGCGCAGCTCGACCTGCCTGTGCTTTGGCCACATCTCGAATCAAGTAGAGGTATCCCTATGCTTATCTGGTTATTGGTGGGTTTCGCAGCAGCGATTGCCCTGGCGTATCGACAAGCCGCCGCTACCCTGTGGCTGGTCACTGGCCTGGTTTGGCTGGCAGCGGGTTACCTGTTCAACGTCGTGGCCGGCCTGGGCACCGCCGTCGCGGCGGTACTGGTGGTGTTGCCGGCCCTGGTGCTGGCGCTCAAACCCCTGCGCCGCACGCTGTTGACCAGCAAGGCCCTAGGCCTGTTTCGCACGATCATGCCGGCGATGTCCGACACCGAGCGTGCGGCCATCGAGTCCGGCACTGTGTGGTGGGATGCCGAGCTGTTCAGCGGCAAGCCCAACTGGCAGCGCCTGTTGCAAGCCGCGCCGGCCAGCCTGAGTGCGGAGGAGCAAGCCTTTCTCGACAATGAGGTCGAAACCCTGTGCGACATTGCCAACGACTGGGAAACCACCCAAGTCTGGCAGGACATGTCCCCCGAAGGCTGGCAATACACCAAGGACGCCGGGTTCCTCGGCATGATTATTCCCAAGCAGTACGGAGGCAAAGGCTTCTCCCACTACGCCCACTCCCAGGTGGTGATGAAGCTGTCGACTCGCTGCTCGGCGGCGGCGATTTCGGTGATGGTGCCCAACTCCCTGGGCCCGGCCGAATTGCTGCTGCATTACGGCACCGACGCCCAGCGCAATTACTACCTGCCGCGCCTGGCGCGGGGCGAAGACATCCCGTGTTTTGCCTTGACCAGCCCGTATGCCGGCTCTGACGCGGGTGCGATCCCGGACCTGGGCATTGTCTGCAAAGGTCTGCACGAAGGCGAAGAAGTGCTGGGTTTCAAAGTGACCTGGGACAAGCGTTACATCACCCTTGGCCCGATTGCCACGGTATTGGGCCTGGCATTTCGCGCCGAAGACCCGGACGGCCTGCTGGGCGCGGCCGGTTCCCTGGGTATTACCTGTGCGCTGATCCCGACTTCTCATCCAGGGGTGAACAGCGGTCGTCGTCACTGGCCGCTGAATGCGGTGTTCCAGAACGGTCCTACCACCGGCAAGGACGTATTCATTCCACTGGAGTGGGTGATTGGCGGCCGTGAACAAGTCGGTAACGGCTGGCGCATGTTGATGGAGTGCCTGGCCGCGGGCCGGGCGATTTCCCTGCCTTCGGCTAACGTTGGCCTGGGCAAGGTCGCCGTGCGCGGCACTACAGCCTATGCGGCGATGCGCAAGCAGTTCGGCTTGCCAATCGGCAAGTTCGAAGGGGTGCAGGCTCCGTTGGCGCGCATGGCCGGGCACCTGTATGCCTGCGATGCGGTGCGCAAGGTATCGGTAGCGTCCCTGGATGCCGGCGAGAAACCTTCAGTGATCTCAGCCATTGCCAAATACCACGTCACTGAGCGCGCGCGCCTCATCGTCAACGACGGCATGGACATTGTCGCCGGCAAGGGTATCTGCATGGGGCCCAATAACTTCCTCGCCCGTGCCTATCAGCAAAGCCCCATCGCCATTACGGTGGAAGGCGCCAACATCATGACCCGCTGCCTGATCATCTTTGGTCAGGGCCTGATTCGTTGCCACCCCTATGTGTTGCGCGAAATGGAAGCGGCGCGCAACCCGGACCGGCGCAAGGCGCTGGAAGACTTCGACAGCGCGATGTTCGGCCATGTGAGTTTTGTACTGGCCAACACCGTCCGCGCAGCGGTGCATTCCCTGACTGGCGGGCGCCTGCTTGCCGCGCCTGCCAAGACCGACCCGGCGCTGGCGTCCTACTACCGTCAGGCCAATCGGCTGTCGGTGGTGCTGGCGTTGATCTCGGACATTTCCATGGGCGTGCTTGGGGGTGCCCTCAAGCGCAAGGAAAGTATCACCGGGCGTTTGGGGGATATTCTGTCGCAGCTGTACATCCTGTCGTGCGTGCTCAAGCGTTTCGAGGACGACGGCCGGCCCCAGGCAGATCTGCCGCTGGTGCATTGGGCGGCGCAGGACGCGTTGCTGCGCGCCCATGAAGCCTTGGCCGAAGTGCTCGACAACTACCCGTCGAAACCAGCGGCGAGGGTGGTGCGCGCGTTGAGTTTTCCGTTTGGCATTCCCCTGCACAAACCGTCGGATCGTCTGTTGGCGCAAGTGGCCGATGTGGTGCAAACCCCAGGGGAAACCCGCGACCGCTTGCTGGCCAATTCCTACATACCGCGCCCGGAAATCGACAAGCTGGCCTACGGCGAATTGGGCTTTCGTTTACTGCCACAGGTGGAGTCGATCGAGGCTCGGCTTAAACCCGCCATCAAGCAAGGTTTGCTTGGCCCGCTGCCGATTTCGGCCACGGCCTTTACCGAATGGCGCGTCAAGGCGCGGGCGCTGGACTTGATCAGCGACGACGAGGACGCCTTGCTGGGCCGCTACGTGGAATACGCCGATCACGGTATCCAGGTGGATGACTTCCCCCAGGATTTTGGTTTGCTGGAGGCGTTGCAGCAGCGCAAGCAGGCGCTCGAACCGGCCGCCAAACGGCGCAGCAGCCAAAGCGAAAACGCCCCGGTGAATTGACAGTGTGGGAGGGGGCTTGCCCCCTCCCACATTTGATTGGGTTTACAAGGCAAATGTGTGGCGTGAGTGAGTGCTTACCATGAGTGACAACTACCTTTCATTCGTCAACTCCCCCTGGGGCCGTCACCTGGCCCAGGCTATTGGCTTGCCGCAACCCTTGGCGCTGCAGCGTCATCGCAGCGGCCAGGCCGGGCTGGCCAACCCGGTGATCATCGCCGGGGCAGGGCGCCTGGCGGCGTCGGTGCAGCGTATTTTCAGCGCCACCGACACCGTCGCCGCCACGGCGGCAACCCTCAAGGCGCCGTCCACGGTCAAGGTGCAAGGCGCAGTGTTTGATGCCAGTGGCGTGGTCGATCTGCAACAGTTGGACGAGCTCTACCTGTTCTTCCACGCCAACGCCAAGCGCCTCGGTCAACATGGCCGAGTGGTGGTGCTCGGCACTGCGCCGGAACACAGCAAGGACTTGCCCCAGGCCATCGCCCAACGCGCCCTCGAGGGCTTGGTGCGCTCGCTGGCCAAGGAGCTGCGTCGGGCGATCACCGTACAATTGTTGTATGTGGCGCCGGGTGCCGAGGAGGCATTGGACAGCAGTTTGCGCTTCTTCCTCTCACGCCGCTCTGCCTATGTCTCGGGGCAGGTGGTGCGCCTGGAAAGACCTGTGGATGGCAACACCACCGTCAATTGGGACAAACCCTTCGCCGGTCGCCGTGCCTTGGTCACCGGTGCTTCCCGAGGCATCGGCCTGGCTATCGCCCAGGTGCTGGCGCGTGACGGCGCCCATGTGGTGTGCGTAGACGTGCCCCAGGCCCAGCAAGCCTTGCAACAGGCCGCCGCCAGCGTCGGCGGGTCGGCCTTGCCCCTGGACATCACCGCCGCCGACACCGCCGCGCTGTTGCAAGCCCATGTCAGCCAATACGGTGGCTTTGATGTGGTGGTGCACAACGCCGGGATCACCCGTGACAAGACCATCGCCAAGATGACCGAAGCCGCCTGGCGCAGCGTGATGGCGGTCAACCTGCAGGCACCGTTGCAGCTCAGTGAAGCCTTGCTCGACAACCAGGGCATCAACGCCGGTGGGCGCATCATCTGCGTGTCGTCGATCTCAGGGATTGCCGGCAACCTGGGGCAAAGCAACTATGCCACCTCCAAGGCGGGCGTGATTGGCCTGGTGCAAGGTCTGGCACCGCGTGCGGCGGCCCGGCAGGTCACAGTGAATGCGGTGGCGCCCGGCTTTATCGAGACCCAGATGACCGCGAAGATCCCGTTGATGATCCGTGAGGCGGGGCGGCGCATGAATTCATTGTCTCAGGGCGGGCAGCCCATTGATGTGGCCGAGACTATCGCCTGGCTCGCTCATCCTGCGTCGGGCGGAGTGAATGGCCAGGTCGTGCGAGTGTGTGGCCAAAGCCTGTTGGGAGCCTGAAGCGATGGACTATGTGACGCAGATTATCGACCCGCCGCCGTCGCGCACGCAGCTGCTGCTCGACGGTATGCGTGCTATGCGCAAGCCCAAGCTCGACGGTGCGCCGCAGTTACCCACGGCGTGCCTGGTGCGCTCTGCAGTGGCGCTTTCCCCCGCGGGTATCGCCGCTTACGCACGGGCCTGTGGCTTTCGTCCCGAACAGGGCGTGCCGCTGTCCTACCCCCATGTATTGTCCTTCCCCTTGCACTTGATGCTGCTGACCCGGCCAAGCTTTCCGTACCCGGCCAGCGGCATGGTGCATCTGGCCAATCGTATTCGTCAGCACCAGCGCCTGCACCAGGGCCAGGCGTTGCGCGTGGAGGTGTACTGCGAGCGCTGGGTCGCGCATCCCAAGGGGCAGGCACTGAGCATCGCCACCCGTGCCTTCAGTGCGGGCGCGCTGGTGTGGGAAAGCGACAGCCTGTACCTGCGCCGTAACGTCAACAACCCCGTGGGTGAGCCATGGAATGACCCATTGCCATTGCAGGAGGAAGGCTTGTTGCGCACCCAGCGCTGGGTGCTTCCCGCCGACCTGGGGCGACGCTTTGCCAAGGTCTCGGGGGATTTCAATCCGATTCACACCTCGGTCATTGGGGCCAGGCTTTTTGGTTTTCGCCGTGCCATCGCCCATGGCATGTGGACGCTGGGCCGTGCATTGGCGGCGCAACAACCGCCCGGTGGCCTGGAGCAGGCGCAAGCGCATTGCGATTTCAAGTTGCCGATTTTCCTGCCTGGCCAGGTCGCCCTGTGGAGCCACCCGGTGACTGGCCCACGCCGTGAGTTCGAAGTGCGCAATTTCGCCGGGGACAAACCCCATATGCGCGGGCTGTTTATTTGGAAAGAGAACCAGTGATGAGTGACTACAGCTTCAACCCGGCGCCAACTCGCCGCGTGGCGATTATCGGCGGCAATCGCATTCCGTTTGCTCGCTCCAACACGGTGTATGCCCATGACAGCAACCAGGATCTGCTGGTCGCCGCTCTCCAGGGCCTGGTCGACCGTTACAACCTGCATGGCCAACGCCTGGGCGAATTTGCCGCCGGGGCAGTGATCAAGCATTCGCGGGATTTCAACCTGGCCCGTGAAGCGCTGTTGTCCACCACACTGTCGCCGCAAACCCCGGCCTATGATGTGCAGCAAGCCTGCGGCACCGGGCTTGAAGCTGCGCTGCTGGTGGCGAATAAAATTGCTCTAGGCCAGATCGAAGTCGGCATTGCCGGTGGCGCCGACACGACCTCCGACGCGCCTATTGGCATCAACGAATCCTTGCGCCATACCTTGCTTGCGGCCAATCGCGCCAAGGGCATGGGCGACAAGCTCAAGCAACTCCTCAACGTGCGCCCGTCGATGTTGTTCAAGCCGCTGCTGCCGCGCAATGGCGAGCCGCGTACGGGGCTGTCCATGGGCGAGCACTGCGAAGAAATGGCCAAGCGCTGGCAGATCAAGCGCCTGGCCCAGGACGAGTTGACCCTTACCAGCCACCAACGATTGGACGCGGCCTACAACCGCGGTTTTTTCGACGACCTGATCAGCCCCCATCGCGGCCTGGCCCGCGACAATAACCTGCGTGCCGATATCAGCCTGGATAAACTGGCGGGCCTGTCGCCGGTATTCGACCGCCAGAACGGCACCCTCACTGCCGGCAACTCCACGCCCTTGACCGATGGCGCTTCGGTGGTGCTGCTTGCCAGTGAAGAATGGGCCACCGCCAATGGCTGGCCGGTGCTGGCCTACTTGCGCACGGGTGAGACGGCGGCGGTAAATTTTGTCGACGGCACCGAGGGCCTGCTGATGGCACCGGCCTACGCCGTGCCGCGCATGTTGCAACGGGAAGGCTTGAGTTTTGCCGACTTTGATTTATTCGAGATACACGAAGCGTTTGCCGCCCAGGTGCTGTGTACGCTCAAAGCGTGGGAAGACCCTGAATATTGCCGCGAGCGGCTCGGCCTTGAGACGCCCTTGGGCACCATCGAGCGCAGCAAGATGAACGTCAACGGTGGCTCACTGGGCTGCGGCCATCCGTTCGCGGCCACTGGCGGTCGGCAATTGGCGGCGCTGGCCAAGGCGATCCATGAACGCGGTGGTGGCCGCGGCCTGATCTCGATCTGTGCGGCGGGTGGATTGGGCATTACCGCCATCGTCGAAAAGTAACGCTTTTAAAAACAACAATAAGGACACTGCCATGAACGCTATCAGCCTGGAACACACCGAACGTATCTGGTTGAACACTTACCTGCCCGGCGTTCCAGCCGATATCGAGACCGGGATCGAGGAGTATCCGTCGCTGCGTGAAGTGTTCCTGGAGCATCTGGAAAAATTCAGCGAGCGGGTGGCCTACGTCAGCATCGGCACCGAAATGACCTACGCCGACTGGCGGGTTCAGGGCATCGCCTTTGCCGCTTGGTTACAGGGCCAGGGCGTAAAGAAGGGCGACCGCGTGGCGCTGATGATGCCCAACTGCTTGCAATACCCGATCTGCCTATTGGGCACGATCCTGGCCGGTGCCGTGGTGGTCAACGTCAACCCGTTGTACACCGCCCATGAACTCAAGCACTTGCTTAAGGACAGCGGCGCCGAAACCGTGGTGATCTTCGAGAACTTCGCCCACACCCTGGAAAAAGCCATGGCCGGCAGCAGCGTCAAGCGCGTGGTGCTCGCGGCTATCGGTGATTTGCTGGGGACCTTCAAGGGCGCGGCGATGAACTTTATCCTGCGCCGCGTGCAGAAGCAGGTGCCGGCTTTCAAGCTGCCCGGCGCGCTGCGCTTCAAGCAGGTGCTTGAACAGGGCAGGGGGTTGCACCACTTGCCGGTTGCATTGGATCGCGATGAACTGGCCTTCCTGCAGTACACCGGCGGCACTACCGGCGATGCCAAGGGCGTGATGCTCAGCCATCGCAATATCATTGCCAACCTGCTGCAAGCCAAGGCCTGGGTCGGCGACCAACTGGACCAGCAGAAGCAGGAAACCAATGTGACCCTGCTGCCGCTTTACCACATCTTTTCGCTGACCGTGAATTGCCTGATGTTCATGTGCCTGGGCGGGCGCAATATCCTCATCGCCAACCCGAGGGACGTGAAGCGGGTGCAGATGATCCTGCGCAAGGAGCGCTTCAACGGGATTGCCGGGGTTAACACGCTGTTTAATGGCTTGCTGGAGAACAAGGAATTTTGCTCGCGGGATTTTTCCGACCTGCGCCTGGTGATCGCCGGCGGTATGGCCACCCACACCGCGGTGGCCAAGCGCTGGAAGGAGGTGACCGGGCTGCCGATCATCGAAGGCTACGGGCTGACCGAGTGTTCGCCGGTGGTGAGCATCAGCCCTATCGATATTTCGCGTATGCGCGAGATGGAATTTACCGGCAGCATCGGTGTGCCGTTGCCGTCGACCTGGGTGCGTTTCATGCGCGAAGACGGCGAGCTGGCTGACATCGGCGAGCAAGGCGAGCTGCAAGTACGCGGCCCGCAAGTGATGCAGGGCTACTGGAAGCGGCCCAAGGAAACCGCTGAGGTATTGGATGCCGACGGTTGGTTGTCCACCGGTGATATCGGGGTGATGGACGCGCGCGGCTATATCCGCCTGGTGGACCGCAAGAAGGACATGATCCTGGTCTCGGGTTTCAATGTGTACCCCAATGAAATCGAGGACGTGGTGGCGATGCACCCGGGTGTCGCGGAAGTGGCGGCGATCGGTGTGGAAGATGCCGTGAGTGGGGAGAAGGTCAAGATCATCGTGGTGCGCAAGGATCCGGCCCTGACCCAGGAGCAGATTCTTGCGCATTGCCGGGAATACCTGACGGGGTACAAGGTGCCCCGGTATGTGGAGTTCCGCAGTACCGAGCTGCCCAAGACGACGGTTGGCAAGGTACTGCGGCGCGCATTGCGCTGACTCGGTTTACCGGGGCTGGCCAATCGTCAGAGGTAACCATCTTCGGGGAAATTGAGACCAATGACATCCTGGCTGTGGATCGGTCGGATGCTTTTGATCAAGAAATCAGTCTTGCCATTTCCCGTCAAATCGACACCGAGGAAGTACCTATTGGTTTTTGGGTTGAATGTCAGGATGGTATCGCCCGGTTGTCCGCTGTACTGACTGACGTAGTTGAGTTGGACTTGCGAATTTTCGCTCAGGCTGCTCAAGTCGATTTTGTCTTGGCCTGTGGTGAAGTCCATAAGCAAGTCAGCGTTGTTGCGCGGGGAGTCGCCGGCGGCATGATAAGTAAACGTGTTGGAGCCACCGTTGCCGGTCAGTATGTCGGCTCCGCCACCTCCAGTCAGGACGTTGTCCGCACTGTTTCCGGTAATACGATCGTTGCCTGTGCCGCCTTTCGCGTTTTCGATAAGGGTTTGGGCGCTGATGTGCACGTTGTTAGTCAAACCACCCACGCTGGAGCGTGAATCCGGGGTCAGGTTGATTCGCTGGTTTTGCGCGAAGCCAGAGAAGTCCAGCGTGTCATTGCCTTGTTTGTCGTGCACGCTGAAACCGGGCCTGTCGGTGGGAGACGTAAGGCTGGTTTCGGGCTTGCCCGTGTTGGAGTTGAAGCCGTAGACAGTGTCGGCGGCTGTGGATTTCGCAAGTGGAGGCGTAACCGGGGGTGGCGTCGTGGGTACCGGAGCGGGAACGGAAGGGCGTGTAGGTTTTGATTCAGGTAGCACCACTGGGGTGGCATTCGTCAAAATATCTGTGGGCTTTATGGGCTTTTCACTCAGGATCACCAGCATGGAATAGGGGTCGCCAGTTACATTCATGATCAGCCTGTAGCGCTTGATACTCTCATCGTAGTCCAGCGTCAGTTCGCCTTTCTTCCCCGTGTGCCAGTCAACAAGCTTGGGTTTCTGGATGCCCGCATCTTTCAACATGGTTGACAGGTCAATCTTGTCGATGCCACTTGTGAAGTCTGTGAGTGTATCGGGGTTTTCACCAGGTGAGTCGCTGACACTATTATATACAAACGTATCTGCGCCACCTCCACCGGTCAGCGTGTCGCCGCCAGCACCTCCCCTCATGCGGTTGTTGGCATCATTGCCGATCAGCACGTCGTGCCCCGAGCCGCCAATGGCATTTTCAATAACAACGCCCTTGGCGATTGATACATTACCCTGACGGCCGCCGACATCTGAGATTTTTCCCGCGTTCAAGTTGATCCTTTGATCTTTTTTGAATCCGGAAAAATCCAGAGTGTCTTCGCCGCCGTTATCCCAGATACAAAAGAACGGCAAGTCGTTGGGGGAGGTCAACGTGTAGTGGTCGCGCTCTGTGTTGGAGTTGAAACCGTAGGTCGTATTGCCTTTACGGGTTTCGTCGTTGGCCTTGTATCGCAAATGAGCGCCGGCAATATCGTGCATCATCGGGGTTTGGGAAGAGTCCGATACGAACGAGTTTTTATTATTTTCATTGGGGCGAAACAGGCTGAAGTTATAACTCATAGTGCTATAGACGTCGCTGCTTTGAGGGAGGTCAAGATCCGGATGCTCAAGTCCCAAGGTGTGCCCGATCTCGTGGACCATTGCCGCATGCAGCCCGGCCCCTTCATTTTTTCCGATATTTACGTCCTGAGCGCCGTAAGCATTTGGCAACGTAGCGTCACCGCCCCCACCTGAGACTTCCCGAACTGACAGGTGAGTGTCAGCATTTTTGCCATTTTCGACAAAATTGACTTTTATAACATCTTCCCAAGACCGAAGTGCCTGCCTGAATGCTCTCTTTTTGGTCTCGCTGAATTCGGTAAATGCATAGGACACAGTGAGTTGTCCGTCACCATTGCGATCTTGTATTTTATAGTTGCTGCGAGTGAGACTTTTAGCAACTTCATTGGGAGGATCGGAAGAGAGTGAGTTGCTAGCGGATAAGTTGGAAGTTTCGGTTGTTACAGGGAGCGATTTTGCGGGCGGGCAGTAAGCGCGAATCGACGACATGATTGAGACCCTTGAGTAAGTGGGTATTAGTTGCTGGCCATGCTTGCAATTGATGTTGAAGGCGGGGGGTAAGTTAGACGCTTTTGGGAGGCTGCTCTAGGGGTACAGTATTTCGATATATGATTGTGTTGTTAGGTAACTGTGATCATGTTGCTAGTGTGCTAAGTGTTGTCGGAATAATTACTTTGTGGGGGAGGTGCCAAGATAGTTAATCGAAGGGCGAGCGTTATCTTGTCAGATGGAATGGGCGTTGAATGGCTCGTGCTCTCATATTTTCGTTATTTAGAAAACAAGCACTGAGTGCGTGCAAAGAACATGCAACAGTGAGTGACGTCGCCCGTAGACAGGGCGACGTGATTAATTATTTGCACCGTGATTGATTAAAGTGCGCTGACCTTGACCCAGCGCTCCTCCAGGGCTGCCACGCGAATCGCTGTCGCCAATCGCTCTACCTCCCATGCAGCCTCAAAGTCCGTGCCATCCGCACCTTGCCCCGCCAGCGCCATGATCAATTCCTGCACCTCCAGCGTCTTCAGCTCGTTGTAGCCCAACTGATGCCCCGCCGCCGGGCTGAACGCCGCATAGCCGGGCAGCGTAGGGCCTGCCAACACGCGTTGAAAGCCGTCCTGGCCGACGCGGTGCATGCGCAGTTCATTCAAGCGCTCCTGATCGAACGCCAAGGTGCCTTTGGTCCCGCTTATTTCAAAGCACAGGTGGTTTTTGTAGCCGTGCTTGAGCCAGCTGCTGCTCACCGTGCCGCGCGCACCGTTGGCGAAGCGCAGCAGGGTGTGCACCTGGTCATCCACGGCGATGGATTTCAAATCAGCGCTGCCTTGGGTCGCGGGACGCTGAGCATGCACGGTCTGGGTATCGGCACACACACTGACCACATCGCCCACCAGGTAACGCGCCATCGACAGCAAATGGCTGCCCAGGTCAGCCAGAGCACCACCGGCGTGTCCCACTTCGCAACGCCACGACCACGGCGAGACCGGATCGGCCATGAAGTCTTCGCTGAACTCACCCTGGAAGCTGATGATCTGGCCCAGCTCACCCCGGGCTAGCATCTGGCGCGCCAACACGATCATCGGGTTGTGCTGGTAGTTGTAGCCCACTCGCGTCACCACCCCGGCGTTGCTGGCTGCACGGCGCATGGCATCGGCTTGCTCCAGGCTGATGGCCAGGGGTTTCTCGCAATACACCGCTTTGCCCGCCGCAATCGCGGCCATGGCCATGGGGTAGTGCAGGTGGTTGGGGGTGGTGATGGCCACGACATCGACCTTGGGGTCCTCGATCAGCGCCTGCCAATCACCATGGGCCTGGGCAAACCCCCAGGCCGTGGCGCAGCGTTGGGCTCGCTCGGTGTCGGCATCGGCCAGGGCAGCAAGCTTTAGCTGTACCGGCAACTCGAACACTGTGCGCGCGTTATTGAACGCTAACGCGTGGGCACGGCCCATGAAGCCTGTGCCGATCAAGCCGATTCCGAGTTCACGCATAGCCGTGGTCCTTTGATTATTGTTTTCAGGGATGGCATTAATGGAATAAAAATTCGCAAATATCAATAGTTGGAATAAAAATTCACTCATCACTTCAGTTGATATGAACCTATTCAGCCGTAGCCAAACGCCGCCAGTTAACAAAAGATAACGTAGCGCCGATTGTCAGACGATTCCAAAGCCCGATAGGATGGCCCGTGCTGACTCCAGGCGCTCTAGATTGCAGGTTTCAACGTCCTGGAAGATAAGCCGACCTAAAAATAATAAATGGGAGAAAGGTCTATGAGTGAGCCTGTCATGGGTTGGGTAGTTTGCCGCCCACGCGCCGCACGCAGGGTTGCGTTGCTGGCCACAGCGCTCTCGCTGCTTGCCGGTGCGGTGTTGTCTACGCCCGTACTGGCCGCCAGCGATACCTCCGCCGCCGCGGTATTTGCGATTCAATCCCCCAAGGCCGCCAAAGGCTTGATGATCGATGTGGTTCACGCCGGCAAGCGGCTGGTGGCGGTCGGTGATCGTGGGCATATCCTGTATTCCGATGACCAGGGCAACACCTGGACCCAAGCCAAAGTTCCCACCCGGCAACTGCTCACGGCGGTGTTTTTCGTCGATGACCAACAGGGCTGGGCTGTCGGCCATGATGCGCAAATTCTTGCCAGTTCCGATGGCGGCGCCACGTGGACCCAGCAATATGAAGACCTCAAGCGTGAAGCGCCGTTGCTCGATGTGTGGTTCAACGATGCCAAGCACGGACTGGCCGTCGGCGCCTACGGTGCGTTGATTGAAACCACCGACGGCGGCACCACCTGGGCCGACGTCAGTGACCGCCTCGATAACGAAGACCAGTTTCACCTCAACGCTATCGCCCGGATCAAGGACGCCGGCCTGTTTATCGTCGGCGAACAGGGCAGCATGTTCCGCTCCAGCGACGATGGCCAAACCTGGGAGAAACTCGAAGGCCCCTACGAGGGCTCGTTGTTTGGCGTGATCAGTACGGCGCAGCCGCAGACCCTGCTGGCTTATGGCTTGCGCGGCAATCTCTACCGCTCCACGGATTTCGGCAGCACCTGGGAACAGGTCGAACTCAATGCCACACGCGGTGCGCTTGAGTTCGGCCTGTCTGGCGCCACCTTGCTTGATGATGGCGCCATCGTCGTCGTCGGCAACGGTGGCAGCGTGGTGGTCAGCCATGACGACGGCCAGACGTTCAGCGTGTTCAATCGCCCGGACCGGATTTCACTCTCGGCAGTCACAGCCGCAGGCAATGGCAACTTGATTCTGGTGGGGCAGGGTGGCGTTCGTGTCGCCACGCCAGCCGGCGCCGAACTCGTAAAACAATAAGAAGGGCGGGGAACGCATGAGCAGTCATCACAACGATAAAGCGACCTTTCTTGAGCGCCTGATTTTTAACAATCGCCCGGCGGTGATCGTCATCTGCCTGCTGGTGAGTATTTTCCTGTTCTGGCAGGCGACGTTGATTCGCCCGTCTACCAGCTTTGAAAAGATGATCCCCCTCAAGCACCCCTTCATCGAAAAGATGATGGAGCACCGCAACGACCTGGCCAACCTGGGCAACACCGTGCGCATTTCGGTGGAGGCCAAGGATGGGGATATCTTCACCAAGGACTATATGGAGACCCTGCGTCAGATCAATGACGAGGTGTTCTACATCTCTGGCGTCGATCGTTCGGGCCTCAAGTCGCTGTGGAGCCCCAGCGTGCGCTGGACCGAAGTGACCGAAGAAGGCTTTGCCGGCGGTGAAGTGATCCCGCAGAGCTACAACGGCTCGCCGCAAAGCCTCGACCAACTGCGCAACAACGTGCTCAAGTCCGGCCAGGTCGGGCGTTTGGTGGCTAACGATTTCAAGTCGAGCATTGTCGATATCCCGTTGCTGGAGTCCTACCCGGACCCGCAGGACCAGGGCAAGCTACTGGCCCTGGACTACCAGAAGTTTTCCCACGAGCTTGAGGACAAGATCCGCAACAAGTTCGAGGCGCAAAACCCTAATGTAAAAATCCACATTGTCGGCTTTGCCAAGAAAGTCGGAGACCTGATTGACGGCCTGATCATGGTGGTGCTGTTCTTTGGCGTGGCCTTTGGCATCACCCTGATCCTGTTGCTGTGGTTCACCAACTGCCTGCGCAGCACCATCGCGGTGTTGAGCACCACATTGGTGGCGGTGGTATGGCAGTTGGGCCTGATGCATGCCGCCGGTTTCGGGCTGGATCCCTACTCGATGCTGGTACCGTTCCTGATCTTCGCCATCGGTATTTCCCACGGCGTACAGAAGATCAACGGTATCGCCCTGCAGTCCGGTGAGGCCGACAACGCCCTGACGGCTGCGCGCCGTACCTTCCGGCAACTGTTCCTGCCGGGAATGATCGCGATTCTCGCGGATGCGGTCGGCTTTATTACCCTGCTGATCATTGATATCGGCGTGATCCGTGAACTGGCCATCGGCGCGTCGATCGGCGTGGCGGTGATCGTGTTCACCAACCTGATCCTATTGCCGGTAGCGATTTCCTATGTAGGGATAAGCAAGCGCGCCATCGCCAAGAGCAAGAAAGACGCGAACCGCGAACATGCGTTCTGGCGCCTGCTGTCCAAATTCGCCAGCCCGAAAGTCGCGCCGGTCTCGATTTTCCTGGCCTTGGTCGCCTTTGGCGGCGGCCTGTGGTACAGCCAGAACCTGAAGATCGGCGACCTCGACCAAGGCGCACCGGAACTGCGCCCGGACTCGCGCTACAACAAAGATAACAACTTCATCATCAGCAACTACTCCACCAGCTCCGACGTGCTGGTAGTGATGGTCAAGACCCGTGCCGAAGGCTGCTCGCGCTATGAAGCCATGGCGCCCATCGACCAGTTGATGTGGAAGATGCAGAACACCGAGGGTGTGCAGTCGGCGATCTCGTTGGTGACCGTATCCAAACAAATGATCAAAGGCATGAACGAGGGCAACCTGAAATGGGAAACCCTGTCGCGTAACCCTGACGTACTGAACAACTCCATCGCCCGTGCCGATGGCCTGTACAACAACAACTGTTCCCTGGCGCCGGTGCTGGTGTTCCTCAACGATCACAAGGCCGAAACCCTCGACCGTGCGGTGCACGCTGTGCAGGACTTCGCCAAGGAAAACAACAAGGACGGCCTGGAGTTCATCCTCGCTGCTGGTAACGCAGGGATCGAAGCCGCCACCAACGAAGTGATCAAGGAGTCGGAACTGATCATCCTGATCCTGGTGTACCTGTGTGTGGCGACCATGTGCATGATCACCTTCCGGTCCTGGGCGGCGACTTTGTGCATTGTGCTGCCGCTGGTGCTGACCTCGGTGCTGGGTAACGCGCTGATGGCGTTCATGGGTATTGGCGTCAAGGTTGCGACCTTGCCGGTGGTGGCCCTTGGTGTGGGGATTGGCGTGGACTACGGTATCTACATCTACAGCCGTCTGGAAAGTTTCCTGCGTGCAGGTTTGCCGCTGCAAGAGGCGTACTACCAGACGTTGAAGTCCACCGGTAAAGCTGTGCTGTTCACCGGCCTGTGCCTGGCCATTGGTGTGTGTACCTGGATCTTTTCGGCCATCAAGTTCCAGGCCGACATGGGCTTGATGCTGACCTTCATGTTGTTGTGGAACATGTTCGGCGCGTTGTGGCTACTACCCGCACTCGCGCGGTTCCTGATCAAGCCTGAGAAACTGGCGGGGCAGAAGGGCAATTCGTTGTTTGCGCATTAAGCCAATGCAAAAAGCCGCACTGTGCGGCTTTTTGCAGAGCGTCAGTTGATCAGCCTCACAGCTCCAGAAAGAGCTTCTGGTCCAGCGGGGCTGTAATACTGGCTTTGGTTATTTTCTCCACGACGCCATTGTTTCCTGCTTCTCTAATCAAGTCCTTTTGGGTCTTGTAGCGTTGGGATGGGATTTTCAGATGCGCAGCGTTGTGGTCGGCTCGCTTCCAGCCTTTCTGCGGATAGTGGAAGTGGGCATACCACAACGGTTCGACTTCGCCTTTTTTGCGAACTTGGTACTCGGTGAGAAAGTCGTTTGGCTTTAATTGGAAGTCCCGCTTTACCAGGTTGATATCGACAAAGCGATGGGTCCACAAGAAGTCGACATTTTCCGCTGTCGGCGGCTGAACCAGAAAGCCGTCTGCGGCGTGTTGACGGGCCTTTTGCAGCAGCTCATCTGCGGCGGCCCTCCATTGTGCAACTAAGTCGGCGGTTTCCGGTCTGGCTCTATGGCTGGCTTCGGCTTGATCCGCTGTCTCCCTGAGTTTATTGGCCAGCGGTTCTAGCATATCGTTCCAATCCTTGGGGGTAACAGTATCGCGCCGCGCCGGATCGTTAAGTTTGCGTTTCTGGAAAAGAATTGACTGCTCCTCTTTCGCCGCGTCACTCATCAGCTTTTGTGCCTCGCTCTTATAGTTCGCCAGGGACCTCGGGGGGGAGGCAAGGCGGGGAGGTGTGGGCTGCCCACGGATGATCTTCACCCACCCACGATCATTCGCGTGTTCGCTGTAACTCGCCACGGGTTGGCCGCTTTGTGGGTCTATCACATCGACAATGTCAAAGGTCTGGCCCGGTTCCGGAGCGCGCAGGGTGCCGATCAAGGTCTCATTGTCTTCAGTCTTGAATACGCGTTGATTACTCGGTTTGGCCCGTTGGTCGCTGCGTGGGGGCGCTTTTGGAATTAGAAACTGCTCTTCTTCGACGACCTGGACCAACTCGGCTTCCGCTTCGGCGATGAGCTTATTGAGTACCTCGGTGAAACGCTGGTGGTATTGCGCCCGAAAGAGCTCTGGGTGCTCCTCCTGCATAAGGAGGCTGTCGCTCAATACCTGTTTGTATTTAGTGATAATGGTAGTCAGCGCGGCATTGCGTTCGCTCAAGGTGTAGCCGGTGTATTGGTGCAGATCATTAAAAGCGACTATTTCGGTTTTCAGGGATTCTGCCAGGAAACGCTTCATCTGCAGGTGGTCAGTTGCCCCTGCGCTGCGGGCAGACCATGTCGTGGTTAGTAATTTGAGGAACGACATCCTATTCAGTTTTGATGTCAGTATTCTGGCGGCGGGAGGGGAGGTGTAACGCTCTTTGATGTACTCCTCGGCTTTTTTATTACCGAAGGGGGAGTCGTTCTTCCACTGATCAAATGTGTCACTGACCGCCTGCTTCGACGCCAATAGGTTTTCAGTAGCGTGATAGGCCATTTCGGACACTTCCATCAATTCATCGTAAGCGATCTCGGAGTCGTTATTGGACTGCCGTATCAACTCCTCCAGCGAGGCGCCGTTCACTCCAACGTGGCGGGCGTCGTTGGCCAGCTTCGTGTAAACGTCATCTATTTCAGTCAGGGCGTGCAGGACTTTTTCGTACACCTCTGAGCGGTCCTCTTTGAATTTGGACAGGTCGTCGACCCCGCCGAATTTTTTGGGTGCAATGATTTCAATGGCTTTTTCGCCAGCCACCTTTAGGGTTTGTGTCAGCGGCTTGAGCGCCTGAAGTTGCTGGTCCAGGTTGCTCTCGAGCCGCTCGGAGGCCTCGTACTGTTCTAGATAGGGCGCAAGAAATCGCTGTGCCGAACCCTCACTCCTGGATAGGTTGCGAAGCGTCTTGAGTTTTTTTCGAGCGGTCTCGTAGTCGGAGAGGCTGGTTTGGATTTCTTTGAGTGCGCTTGTATGGGCTTCTACCACTTTGGTCAATTCCCGCGTGCTGCGCTGAAAGTTCGCCTTTGCTTGCTTCTGCGCTAGCAGGTTTTTTTTGACCATATCCTGCGGGCTCTCGTTTTTTGGCATGCCTCCCTTGAGCTTGGGTGCCACGTCAAAATGCCAACGACCCTGGGCATCGCGTTGTATTGGCGGTGCCGTACGTGCCTTGTTCTGTTCATCAATAACGTACGGGCCATCCAGGTCGGTCGCTACGCGATACCAGTGATTGTCGATGTTGGCATACAGCTTATCGTTCACTTGGTACAGACCTTTTTTGATGCCTTCGGCGATGGGCAATCCAGGGGCGGTCGGAGCCGTTACTTTGAACGAGTCTATGTGTGCAAGCAGGCTTGGCGTCAATCCACGCGGGCTGGATAAGCGGATATCGATGGCCATACCGTTGTCGCCAAAATTGCCGGAGGAGGGAGGTGTCGGGTCCTGACGGATCACAGCCTGGCGTACTATCGGCTGATTGCTGTCGCGAGGGCGCGGACCGCGGCTGTCGGAATGGGCGTCCTGCTCGAAGTGTTCAAAGGACTGCGCTGGTTTGCCAGGTTCGCCGGTCGGAGCATGGGTCAGCGTCATGCCCAAATTGATCAGCAGGTCGATCACCGCCGAAGTCGGGTCCGGGTCGTTTGATGTGGAGAGCCGCTTGATGTCTTCTTCGCTGTTGGCCAATTGCAGTAACCAGCCCGCCATAGCCCCCGGCCCGCGCAATACCGGCAGCAACGTGTTGAACAGCAGCCAACCGAGTTCCTTGTGCGAGGCCCAGCGGCTTTCAGCGTCGGAGGTGGATTGGCCTTCCGCCAGGGTGACGAGGCTGTTGGCGTTGGATCGGAACCAATGCGTGAATAGGCCACCGTTGAGCTGGTCCTGGCGTAGCGTGGTGGCCTCAGCATAGCCGTCGACGGCGAGGGTGGTGGGCTTGGGCGTGGTGGGTGGGTCGAACTCATTGAATACGGTGAAGCGTGCAATATTGGGGGTGCGAAAACCGCCATTGCCATACACTGCTCTGACCTTGTCATCCTTCAACCAGGCCAGCACGCTGTCTTGCAACGCACCCGGCTGGCGGATGGCTTCCAGCAGCGCGTCGCGGCTTGCAAACTCCAGCAACGCGGGCTTCAGTTGCGCACGATAGAGAATATGTGGGCCGCTGGTGCCGGCCACTGGTTCGATGATGAACATGTTGTCGACAACGTCTGGCGTTGCCCCTGGTTTGCGCACAAATGCCAGGGGGCGCACGGTAATCTCCTGTCCGTCCACCTGTTTGCTGCCCGCACCGGGCTGGGTGAGTGCTTCAATAAAGCGGTAACCCTGGGCGCTCATGCCGGCTTCGCCCTTGAGCTTGAGCTCCAGCGCCTGCATGGCGAGCTGGATCGGTACCTGCTCGACAAAACGCGCTGCCCGGTCCCGGGATTGCTGGGTCTCGCTGAGCAGTTCGCGATTGAGCAGTTGTGGGTAGTGGCGACCGATATCCACGCTGCTGATCAGGTTCTTGAGCATCTGCGGCATTTGCGGGTCGCTGCTCGGTTGCCCACGCAGATGGACTTCCATCTCGCCCTTGGGCAAGCCGGCGAGATTGTTCAGAGCCATATCCACCAGGCTCATCTTCACCCGCTCGATGTAGCCGCTGCCCAGATTACCCACGGCGACCTTGAACACCACCTCCACATCCTTTGCCGTGTAGCCCTTACCGGACAATTGCTCGTCCAGTTGCTGCTGGGCGTAGGTGCGGATATCGGGAATGCCGTCGAGAAACGTCCGGCCGTTGTTACGTTGTACGCTGCTGGCCAGTGTCAACGAGTGACGCCGGTAAGTGTCACGATCTGCTTCGCTGGCGTTTTTGAGCCAGCCTGGCAAATTATCGCGCAGCCGCCCAAGCTCGGCCGCATTTGCAGCATAGGCTCCGGTGAACCAGGGGCTCGGGTCGCTTGCACGGAAGAAGGCCTGCTCCAGTTGATCAGGCGTGCCCGACGTTGGGAGCTCAATGGATGCGACGTTTTCCACCATGGCATTGAGGATGAGCGCCGCTTGTGTATCAAAAATGTTTGTATCGATTTCCTGGCGCTTCCAATTCAGGCTGTCGAAAACAAACACTTTCTCCAGGTTTCTCCCCCAGGCTTCGCCGAATGCTTGCAATGAGTCATACGGTGTGACGACTCCAGCGGGGGTTGTATGCAGCACTTGCGTACGGCCGTCGACTTCTCGTGTGATCAACAGATCCGGGCTCAGTTGAGCTGAATTGCTGGCGCCATGGCTTACGGTGGTGTCGAGGATAAATACCTTGGCCGCTGCGTTGCCTTTTGCGGCTTGGCGGTGCACTTGATCCGGGTAGGTGGCGAGCTGATCGAGAGTCTCGCGTTGCGTGTCGGTGAGCCCGGGTTGTTTCAATGCGGCGGTTCGCAGGGTGTCCCTGAGTGTGTCGCTCAGCCATCGCCAACGGTTTGTCTCAAGATTGGGGATGTCCTGGGTGTTATAGGCGTTGCCGTTGAAGTGGCGAACCAGCGCTTGTTCGAAACCGCTTTTGAGAGTGGTTCGCAGGCTGCGGATGATCAATTCGATGGCTTGCATATCGATGCCCGGCACCAGCGCTCCCGCCAAGGGCCCCGGTTTGAGCATATGGCCCGTGGCTTGATCAATCAGCGTGCAGGCCAGTGAGTGTTTATCGGTAAAGTCCAGCTCGCCGTCGCGGGTCAGGTGCTTGAGTGCTACGTCCAGCAAAGGGGTCAAGCAGTACTGGGGGGGATTGTTGGAAATGGGTTCGGCCAACGCTGTGTATCGAGGGTCAAACGCCAGGGTGGGATACAGGTTTTTGATGGCGTCGCTGAGCAGGTTCGACACCACTGAGCGCAACGTGGGCCGGCCAGCGAACTGGTGTGCAACCGTATTGGCTGTGATGTCGGCAGCGGGCTGCGGCGTTGAGACCGTAGCGGTCGGCGTTGGGCTTAGCGGCACAAAGCTCAAGCCGGATCTGAGCGATGACGACCCCGGCGATGTTTCGTAATGGACGCTGGTATCGCGCCGGGATCTGCGCAGTGATTGATCGTGGTCCGTTTGGAGCGACGCCTCGGAGTGGCTGCCAGGGGGTATTTCGAGCACTTTCCCCGACTTGTGGATAACGGGGGGGAGCGGTACGGGGCTCAAGGTGTAGTCGGAAAGTCGTGAAGGGTGGTTTCCATGGATCATCGTGTAGCTTCCTTGTCGTTGAGATCTTGCTCGGCGTAGCGATTTGACCCTGAACGCCTAAAGCGAACAGGCGAGCGAAAATTAACGACCGGTGCTTAACCGTCAAATGAACAATGAGTAATCAGCTGTTTCCGGCAACGCTGTATCAGCGGCAAAAGCTGATAATGCGCAGGCCGACGTAGGGGGGAGTAATTATGGCGGCATGTGAACGCCCCCGATGGTTGAACGCAGCGTTTAGGCCGATGCAACAATTTGGCCTATCATGAGGTCTTTCCTCTGAACGACTGATGTGATGACTGCCGAATCTGCCACCCTGCCGGACACCCTTGAAACCAGCGACATGCTTGAAATCGATGGCTTGCACGCCTTTGACTTCGAACTCGATAACGAGAAGTTGCTGATCACCGCCATGGACGGCCGTGCAGAAAAACGCTGGGCGTTCAGCCTGGCCCAGGTGCAGGCGGCCACGTTCGACGGCACCCTGCAAAGCTGGACCCTTACCGGTGAATCGGGCGAGCACCGCTTGATCTGCATGAGCGCCTTCACCGGCAACAATAACGATGAGGATGTAGCCGATGATGATGCGTAAATTCTGGCCCTTGCTGATGGCGGGCAGTGTCGGTGCCATGTCGGTGCAGGCTGCACCGGCTGACACCTATGAGCTGCTGGTGGGCAGCTATACCGCCGGCACCAGCGAAGGTATCTACCGCCTGCAATTCGACAGCCGCACCGGGCAGTTCAGCGGCAAGCCGGTGCTCGCGGCCAAGACGGCCAACCCGTCGTGGTTGACGGTTTCCAAGGACCAGAAGTACCTGTTTGTGGTCAACGAGAACGGTCCAGGCCAGGAAGACCCGGTGGGTCGTGTCAGCAGTTACAGCATCGACCCGCAAAATCATCAGCTCACCCTGATCAACCAGGTGCAGAGCCTGGGCAACGAGCCGACCCATTCCAGCGTCGCCGCCGATGGGCGTCACCTGTTTGTTGCCAACTATTCGGTACTCGAAGACCCGGGCGGCAGCCTGGCGGTGCTGCCGGTAGGCGCCGAGGGCAAGCTGTCGGCCCCGGTGCAGTTGAGCGGGCATCCGGCCAGCCGGGTAAATCCTGAGCGCCAGGCGTCCAATCACGTGCATTCCGTGGTGTCGTCACCGGATGGCAAGTACGTATATGTGCAGGACCTGGGCGCGGACAAAGTGTTTGTCTACCAGTACGATCCCAAGGCCAATCACGAATTGCCGCTGACGCCGGCCAACCCGGCCTCGGTGCAACTGCCACCCGGCAGCGGCCCACGTCATTTGCTGTTCAGCGCCGACGGCAAACACGCCTGGCTGACCACCGAAATGAGCGCTCAGGTCGCGGTGTTCGATTACAGCGATGGCAAGCTGACGCAAACCCAGCTGCTGGACTATGCCGCTGGCCAACCGGTGTCCGACAAAGCCGGCGCGGCGCTGCATGCGTCAAGCGACGGCAAGTTCCTCTACGTGAGCAACCGCGGTACGGCCAATCAGTTGCTGGTGTTCAGCATCGACCCGGCCACCGCGCACCTCAAGGAAATCCAGCGTCGCTCTGTCGAAGGTGATCACCCTCGTGAGTTCAGCCTCGACCCGAGCGGCAAGTTCCTGCTGATCGCCAACCAAAAAAGCAATGAAATCGTGGTGGTTGAACGCGACCCCAAGACCGGTCTGTTGGGTAAAACCGTGCAGCAATTGCCGATCGATGCCCCCAGTGACCTCAAGTTCCTGGTGCGTCAATAAGCCACAGGCCCCGCAGTGCGGGGCCTGAGCCTTTGTATTAATTCGGTTGATAGCGGCTACTGTTTCAAAGCATTTCTAAGGTTCAATCCTCGGGCGTAAGTTTGGTTCCAAGGCCTCCACCGGCCACTCAACCAAACGAACACAAGGGTTACCGCCATGAACTTGAATCTCTTCTCCATCATCGCCGCTTCCGCTGTTTCCGCCACCGTGGCATTGCCTGCCAGCGCCAGCGTGGAAGTCACTGACAAGAAATCCAGTGTCACGGCCTACACCCAGAAATACCTGCAACAGAGTGCCAATTTCTATGCAGCGCTGGATCACAAGACTCAGCACTGAGCTTCAGACAATAGAGGCCTGATGTGGGAGGGGGCTTGCCCCCGATGAGCATGGGTATCTACACAACTTTTGTAGCCACCGCCGAGCGTAACCACGATGCGAAGCGAGCCGCTCTTGATCTTGATCTTGATCTGCTTTTGATCTTAAGCGCCCCGTCAAACCACGCTGGCCGGAATTCGACAGGGATTTGGGGGGTAAACCGGCAGGGATGCCGGTTTAGCCGCCCCGCGCCATGGATGGCGCGTGGCGGCGGCCCCCCAAATCACTGGCGGATTACGGGCACACCGAGCCTAGGCGAGGTGCCGAGTGGTGGGGCAAGAGCGTTTTGCTTACTTTTGCGCTTTTCAAAAGTGAGCCGCTGTAAGAGCGGAACCAATAGTAGCCGTTGCCTAAATAACGGATATGTACTCGGTTTGATCCGGCATCCTGGTCGGCCCTGAGGCCGCCATCGGGAGCAAGCCCCCTCCCACAGGTACAGCGCCATACCAGAAGTTGTGTAGATACCTATGCCCCGATGAGGGAGTATCAGTAAGCACACCTGTGACTGACCCACCGCTATCGGGAGCAAGCTCCTCCCACATTTAGTCGAGTAAGACTCAGGTTTTTGCCATCACCGCAATAAACAGCGGTGATTCCAGAAACCGTTGAAGCCACGCCTGCAACCGGTAGTACGGCGTCCCCGCAAACCACTCGCGATCCACATGGGCAAACTGCCTTACAAAGGGCACCAGCGCCGCATCTGCCAGGCTCAGGTGATCGGCAAGCAAATACTCCCGCTCTGTCAGCAAACCCTCCAGCTTGCGCAAAAACACCTCGCCCTCGGCCCGATAATGTTCCATCGGTTGCTCCGGGTAGCGTTCGGCGTACTTGTATCGATTCAAGTGATGTTTGAACACCTGATCGTTCTCGCTGATCAGCGCCAATACCGCAGGCTCACCCTGCAACAACCAATCCTCGGGATCGTGCTGTGCCAGCGCCCACTGCATGATCTCCAGGCTTTCTTCGATCACTCGGCCTTCGACGCTCAACACCGGCACCGTGCCCTTGGGCGACAGCGCCAGCATCTCGGTCGGTTTGGCTTTCAGGCTCACTTCGATAATGTCCACCGGCACGCCTGAATAGCGCAGCGCCAATCGCGCCCGCATTGCATAAGGGCAGCGCCGGAACGAATACAGCAGCGCCTGGCTCACTTGACCTCCAGGGTGCTCAGGCCATTGCCCTGGCGCTTGACCTGGATTTGCACCGGGATACGCTCGTGCATTTCCTGAACGTGAGAGATCACCGCCACCTTGCGGCCCTGAGCCTGCAAACCATCCAAAGCGTCCATGGCCAATTGCAGGGACTCGGGGTCGAGGCTGCCGAAACCTTCATCGATAAACAGCGACTCGATCTTCAAGGTGCTTGAGGCCATGGACGCCAGGCCCAAGGCCAGCGCCAATGACACCAGGAAGGTTTCGCCACCGGACAGTGAGTGTACCGAGCGCAATTCGTCACCCATCTCCGTGTCCATCACCAACAGCCCGAGCATACTGCCGCCGCGTTTAAGCCGGTAGCGGCGCACCAGTTGGCGCAACTGCACGTTGGCATGGTGCACCAGCAAATCGAGGTTGTAGGCCTGGGCGATCTTGCGAAAGGTGTCGCCGGTGGCCGAACCGATCAACGCATTCAGGCGCGCCCAGCGCTGCCATTCTTCATAGGCCTTGGTGATCTGTTCGGCCAGGGCCTGGTTGGCGTCCTGGCGGCGTTGATCTTCGGCTTGGCGGGCGCGCAGTTCGGCGCAATGCTTCTCGCCTTCGGCCAGCCGCTGATTGAGCGCCGCCAGGGTGTGGTCCAGTTGATCGGCGTCGAGATTGCCGTTGTGCAAGGCCTGGTGTTCGGCCAAGCGCTGTTCGCGCTCTTGCAGCAGCACCTTGGCTTGCTCGACAGTTTTTTCGCTGCTGTTCAGGTCCTGGCGTAGCTGCGCGATCTGAGCCTCATCGAAGGCTAATAAACGTGACAGGCCCTGGTTATCCAGATCGGGGTGCAGCGTGCGCCATTCATTGATGCGTGTTTCAAGCGCTTGTTGTTCCGCTTGCAGCGCGTGCTGGCGGTCCTGCTGGGCCTTAAGGTCAGCAGCCAGTTGGACCAGGGCCGTGTGCACGGTGTGCAGCTCGTGGTTGGCGTCGGTCTCGCTTTGGCGTGACTGCGCGACGGCCTGCTCCAGTTGCTGCTGCCAGTGTTCGGCGCTGGCGTGGTCGCCCAGCAAGGCACTGAGTTTTTCTTGAACAGCTTGTTGCTGTGAGGCCACTTCGGTGACTTGCAGCGTGAGCGCGTCGAGTTGCTGCTGGCGATGTTGCTGGTGGGTCTGCTGTTTCTCGATGGCCTGCTGGCGCTCCTGCTGCTCGGCCAGTTCATCGCGCTGATGGCCCAACTGCTCAAGACGTTGACTGACCTGTTGGTCGAGCTGCATGAAGGTCGCCGCAGGCGCACTGCGCAAGCCCTCCAGGGTTTGGGTGGGCAACAGGGTGGCGAAGGTGGCGAGTTCTGCGTCGAGGCGTTCGCGGTCCTTGGCCAATTCCCGTTGCTGGTCCACCAGCAATTGCCGGGCTTGTTGGCTGGCCTCCTGGGCGGCTTGCAATTGCTGCTGAAGGCGCCCGGCGTTTTGTTGCAGGTTGAGTAGGGCGTCCTGGCGTTGTTCGTCCTGAGTGAGGCTCTGGGTCAGTTGGGCCAGTTGCTGAGCCAACCAGCCGCTGCGTTTGGCCGCGTCCTGATTGAACAACGAGGCGGACAGCGAATGGGCCTCCAGGCTCTGTGCCAGGCCTTGCTGTTGTATCGCCAGCTGTTCCTGTTGGCGCAGGAACTCCTTTTGTTCGGCGATCAGGCCACCGACTTCACCGCGCAGTTCGTTGAGTTTTTCCTTGAGGTCGTCGACCGCCTTTTGCGCCGTGGCTTCTTCGTTCTCGTCATGGCGACCCAGGCTGTGCAACAGGGCTTCGGGCTGGTGATACGGATGCTCGTGGCTGCCGCACACCGGGCAGGGCTGGTCATCCTGCAATTGCGCGCGCAACTCTTCGACGCTGGCGCTGCGGGCCAGGCGCTGACGTTCCAGCAGTTGCTTGGTCACCGTCAGGGTTTGCTCAGCCACGCTGAGTTCGGCCTTGGTTTGCAAACCGCTCTGGTTCAGTCGCTCGCGGCGTTGCGCGGCATCGGCGAGTTGTTGTGTCAGCGCGGCTGTTTGTTGATCCAGTTGCTGCTGGCTGTCCCACAAGCGGGCCAGGTCTTCGAAAGCACGCTGTTGCTTGCGATTATCCTGCAGCAGGCTGGCCAGCAACTGAATTTGCTCGGCCACCGCGTGGGGTTCGGCACCGGCTTCCTGATAGAGCAGGTCGAGGGCTTCGCGCTGTTGGGTGAACTGATCGGCGGCGGCGCTGGCACGCTGTTCGAGTTGCGGCAGTTCGGCCTCGCCCTTGTTGAGGCGATTGCCGATCACCATCAGCTGTTGCAGACGGTCGCGGTAGGCGTTCCAGGCTTCGCTCAGCGGGGCAAGGGCGGTGCTGTGCTCAAGCTCGGCAGCCAGGCGGTGCAGGCGCTCGGCGACTTGGGTTTGCGTGTCTTGCAAACCCTTGAGCAGGGCGTGGCCTTCGTTGCAGGCGCTTTGCTGTTGTTGTTTTTCTTCGCTGCGCTTGGCCAGTTCCCGGGTCAAGTGGGCGAGGGTGTTCTGTTCTTCAACGGCCTGGCGCAGCAGGGGAGCCGCCTCGGCCTGGTTTTTCAGGGCGTCGGCCAGCGCCGCTTGGGCGGCCACTTGCTGTTGTTGCGCCTGGTCCTGGCGGGTATGCAGGGCGACTTGCTGCTCCAGCTGTTGCTGAATCTGTGCCGCGAGTGGCGTCAGCAGGGTGCCGAGTTCAGCCTGGCGCAGGAAGTGATGACGTTGCGGTGCCAATTGCTCCAGGCGATTGAGGTCCTGGCGTTGCGGGCCTTGGCTGTCCCACTGCTGCTGGGCCTGCTGCAGTTGTTCGACGGCGCTGAGCTGGCGCTCTTGCCACTCACGCAACTCTTTAAGCCAGGTGTGCTGCAACTCCAACTGCTTGAGCTGGGCCTGCTGGGTCTTGAGTTGTTGCTGGGCCTCGGCCAACTGTTGATCGAGTTCGGCGCGGGCTTCAGGTGCCAAGGGCACTACGCCGGTGGCCTGGTCTTGCAACTGTTTGTGGGCGTCCCTGGCCTCCTTGGCCTTGTCGAACGCACGTCGACCCAGTTGGGTGTACAGCGCGGTGTCGGTGAGCTTTTCCAGCAGTTCGCTGCGCTCATTGTCATTGGCCTTGAGGAAGGCGCTGAACTCGCTTTGCGCCAGCAACACCGCACGGGTGAACTGCTCGAAGTTCAGGCCCAGGGCCAGCTCAAGCTGAGTCTTGTATTCGGTTTTCTGGCTGGCCAGCAGTTGCTCGCTGTCCAGGTCGATCAAGCTTTGCCGGCTGTTCTGCAACTTGCCGCTGGCCTTGTCGCGGGCGCGGTTGGCTTCCCAGCGCGCACGGTAGCGACGGCCACTGACGCCGACGAAATCCACTTCGGCATAACCGCCGCCGGTGCCGCGCCGAATCAGCGTGCGCGGATCGCCGATGGAAATATCGGTGTCGGCGTCCGGCATCTTGGCCTGGCCGGTATCGCCCAGGCGCGGCACCGCGCCGAACAACGCCAGGCACAATGCGTCAAGCAGCGTGCTTTTACCCGCGCCGGTCGGCCCGGTGATAGCGAACAGGCCCGCACTGGCCAGGGGCTCGGCGGTGAAGTCGATCTCGAACGGGCCGGCCAGGGAGGCGAGGTTTTTCAGGCGGATAGCGAGGATCTTCATGGCTGTTCGCCCTCCTGTTGCACTTCCTGGAGCAGCACGGCGAAATCCTTCAGGGTTTGTTCATCCACTTCGCTGCCATAGCTGTCCTGCCAGGCACGGCTGAACAATTCCTGGGGCGTGAGCTGGTCGAGTTCGATCAAGCGCTCATCGTCGCTTTCGCTGTTGCCGCGCTGGCCGGCGTATTCGGCGGCGATGCGCACCAGGCGTACGGCCTTGCCTTGCAGGGCGGTTTCGATCTGCTGGCGCAGGTCTGGCTGTGGTTCGTCGAGGCGTACCCGCACTTCCAGCCAAGGGTGACGTTGGGTTTCGGCCAGCAGGTCGATGTCCGGCAGGTCGCGCAGCTGCTTGAGGATGTCCGCCAGCGGTGCGGCTTCCAGACGTTGCAGGTTGACTGAACGGGGGATCAGCAGCGGTTCGACGCCCACCAGCCGTTCGCCCTGAAATGTCACGTCGAGCACCTGATGCTTGTAGCCAATCTCGGAAAACGACAGCGGAATCGGCGAGCCGCTGTAGCGAATGCGCTCTTCGCCATTGACCTGTTGCGGCTTGTGCAAATGGCCGAGGGCAACATAGCCGACGGTTTTGTCGAACAGGCTGGCCGGCAGTGCCTCGGCATTGCCGATGATCAGGCTGCGCTCGGAGTCTTCCGATACCGACCCCCCGGCCATGTGCGCATGACTGATGGCTATCAGTGCCTGGCCTTTTTTGCGTTTGGCATTGGCGGCGGCGATCAGCCATTCATGCACCTGGCCGATACCCCGCAAGTAGTCGTCTCCCAGATGCGCACCGGTAACTTCCGCCGGGCGCAGGAATGGCAGCGCCAGGCACCAGGCGGCAATCTTGCCTTTGGCATCCGGCAAGGGGATCAGCAGGCGTTCGGCGTCCAACTGGCCATCGTCGAGCCACAACACCCGGCCCAGGGCATGAGTGCGCAGGCGGCGCATCAACGGCGCGGGCAGCTCGATACGCGAGCCGGAGTCATGGTTGCCGGCGATCATCACAATCGTCAGCGTCGGGTTTTGCTCATGGGCGCTGATGATGAAGTCATACAGGCGTTCCTGGGCCTTGAGCGGCGGGTTGACCGTGTCGAAGATATCGCCAGCGATCAACAGCGCATCCGGGCGCTGGGCCTTCAGTTGGCCCAGCAGCCACTCAAGGAAACAGGCATGTTCGAAGTCGCGTTCCTGGCCGTGGAGGTTTTGGCCCAGGTGCCAGTCGGAGGTGTGAAACAGACGCAAGGCGAACTCCGTGGAGAAGATGAAAAGGAGGGGAGTTTACCTGTAAACACGCACACAGTGCCTGCAAGTGGCCCAGACCCGATATAGCAGAGGACTTGCCCCGATGACGGTGAATCAGATATGGATTAATTGGCTGATCCACCGTTATCGGGAGCAAGCCCCCTCCCACAGGGGTTATGGGTGTTGACGGGGTTGGGGGGGGCAGGCAGGCCATTGCGCGGGCCATGTCGCGTTGGGCGCCAGCCGTGGGGAACGGTTGGGCAGGGGAGGACCACACACTCACGTGGACGCCTTAATTAACCTTCGGAATCAGAGACTCACCATGACAGTTTCAATAAATGCATCCCCTATTAGTCCTTTTCACGTGATGCCTCAGCAGGTGAACCCTGAAAAAACCTCACCCTCGTCCAGCCATCGGCAAGCGCGAAGCGCTGAGGCCCAAGCCGGCGCCCCTCACGCGCGTCCTTTTGGTGGAGTGACCGACCGGCAACTGATAGGGCTGGTCCGCGACCACTTTCGCGAGTTCGCCGCCGGGGCGACAGACAGCTACGTAAACTTCAATGAATTGAAAGAAGCGGCCGGTCTGATAGCCAGCGACAGGTCATTTTCTCCAGAGGCACACCACACGGCACTGGAGTTGTTGTCACGCCCCGAACTGCTGCGCAAGCTGGATATCGGCATCAGCTTCTTTGGTGGCCCCGGCAAGGAAGATGGCCGGTTCGATATGGATAACCTGAACTATCTGTACAAATTCCCCCATCGTGAATGGAAGGTGCCGCGCCGTAATCACTAACATCCAGATGGATGTCGAACAGGCGACACAGGGCAACTGTGGGAGGGGGCTTGCTCCCGATAGCGGTGGGTCAGTTAAAGATGTATCAACTGAAACTCTGCCATCGGGAGCAAGCCCCCTCCCACATGAGTTTGCGGTATTACTTGGGATACAACGGCGGCAAGCTGGTGGTGTCGGTCGCCGGGTCCTGCTCGCGTTCGGCCACGGGGATGGCCTTGATCGCACGCCACAGGTCTTCACCCAGCCAGTACTGGCCGCTTTCGCTGTACAGCGCGCCGTTCAAGCCATCCAGGGCATCTGACAATGGCACAAACCGCGCCGCCATGTCGGCCAGGGTTTCCGGCTGTTGACGCGCCCAGGCATCGAGGGCCTGGCGGGTGGCTTGCGGATCATTGGCCTGGGTGGCGCGCTTGAGGTCGTCGAGCAGGGTGCGCGGGCTCGGGCCGGTTTGCGCGGCGCGCTGTACGGCCGGCTGCCGACGGGCGCGCCACCACAGGCCGAAGCCCAGCAACGTGGTGCATGCCAGGATCAGTGTGCTCAGTTGCCACAGCCACAGGCGCTCATCGTCGGGTGCAGTGATGATGGTTGGCGTGGCGGGTGCGTCCACCACCAGGCTGGGATTGACCGCCACTTGCACAGTGCGCGCCGGCAGGCTGGTGCGTTCCAGGTGATCTTCGTGGGTGTTCCACCACACCACTTCCACCGGCGGCAGTTCCAGCTCGCCGGCGCGGGTTGGCACAAGAGCTTCGCGGTCTTCACGGCTGCCGATCAGGCCGCGGTCGCTGGTCTGGTTGCCCAGTACCGGTTGGTCCGGGTAGCGGCGCAGGCCGTTGACGTCGGCGCTGGGCAGCGCCGGCAACTGTGCGCTGGATAAGCCCTCGGCCTGCACGGTGAGGCTGCGAGTCAGAGAGTCGCCGACCTGCACGTGGTCCGGCGTAGGGTTCCAGCCTTCGCTCAGGGTCAGGCTGCGCGCCGGCAGCCAGGGAGCGTCGGCGGGGTAGAGGTCCGGCTTGGGTTTGATCGTCAACGGCAGGGCCGCAGAGCTGACGTGGATCATCTTGCCCGGCTTGGTGCCCTGCAGTGTGTTTTCCTGGGGTGGACGCGACTCCACCAGGGTAGCGCTGAAGGTCTGCGCCGGAATCACCACCGTGCCGCTGTGCTGCGGGTAGACAGCGTAGCGGGTCTCGATCACGCCATGGCGGATGCTGTTGATGACCTTCTCATAGGTACGCGACTCGCCCAGTTGTTCGACACGTGCATCGGGAATCTGCAAGGGCGTGAGGCTGCTGTCGTCATACAGCGATACCGAGTGGTACACGCGTACGGTCAACAGCGCTTGGGCCTGGACGTACACGGCGGTCTGGTCGAGGTTGGCCTCGATAAATACTGGGGCCAGCTCGGTGCTGGTGTTCTGGCTGGCGGTTTCGACCACTTGCAGGGTGATCGGCTGGGTCTTGAGTGCGCCCACTTGCAACGGCGGGATGATCACGTTGCCGTTTTCCTTGGGCAGCAGGGTGATGATCCAGCGGGTGGTGGCGTGGTTATCGCCGCCCAGGGTGGTGAGCTGGTTGATCTGGCGGGTGCCGCTGACTTCAAACTGTGCGTCCAGGGGCGACAGGTCCGGCTTGCCGAATTGGGTTACATCGCTGGACTCCACCGTCAGCTCCACCGTTTCCCCGGAGTTGAGGCGGTTACGGTCAACGCTGGCAACCAGGTTCGCCGCCTGGGCGTGGCCTGCCGACAACGCGAGCAGAAGCAAAAGGGTGGTGCGGCGGCTCATCGAGTCGTGTCCTGATGTTGTTGCTGTTCGTACCAGAATTTGCGCCGCAGCAGCTCACCGGGATTGTCCGGGATCTCTTGCAGCCATTGCTCCAGCGCCTGGCGGCGCTCACCTTCAAGGCGGGTGTCGACAGGGCGCAGGGGCGGCGTGGTGGTGTGCTCGTCGCCCAGTTCGCTGCCCGGCACTTCATTGTGGCCTGGCTGTGGGGTGGCGCCGACCTGAGTTTCACCGCTGCTGGCTTCGCCCTGGCCCTGGGGCGATTGTTCGCCACTCTGGCCCGTTTGCCCGCTGGCCCCCGGTTGCGCAGTTTGGCCGGGTTGGGGGCTTTCGTCATCTTCGTTTTTTGCAGGCTGGGTCGGCTCGGGCTCGGCTTGCTCTTGCATCAGGGTTTCAACCAGGGCCTTGTTTTTCAGCGCCGGTTGCAGATCGGGCTGGGCTTCCAGGGCTTGCTCGTAGGCGTCGATAGCGGCTTCGAGTTCACCGGCTTTGGCCAGGGCATTGCCTCGATTGTAGTGGGAATAAGCGTCGTTGCCCTGGGCAAAACGTTTGATCGCCTCGGCGTAATTGCCGGCTTCGTACAGGGCTACACCTTGCCATTGCGGGTCTTGAAAGTGTTCGGCGGCTTCGGCTGGGCGCTTGTGCTTGAGCAGGTATTGACCTTGCTGGTCGGGGCGCAGCCACAGGTCCTGAAGGCCAAAGGCGTAACTGGGTTGTGGTGCGCCCAGCAGCAGCAAAGGCAGGCAGAACAGCCAGCCGCGACGCCCGGCGCAGGCGGCCAGCAGTAACAGCGGCAGCAGCAGCCAGTAACCCTGATCGGCCCAGGTGTCCAGGTGCAGCACTTGGCCGTCGTTGCGCAGGGCTTGTACGCTGTCGAGCATACCCAGTTGGCGCAGGTCTTTGTCATCCAGGCGCGCCGCACGGTAGCGGCCACCCATTTCACTGGCGAAGGCCTTGAGCGTCGGGCTGTCGAGGCGTGGCACCAGGATCGCGCCCTGGTCGTCCTTGAGGAACTCGCCGCTTTCCTGGGTCACCGGTGTGCCTTCACGGCTGCCGATGCCGAGGATCGACAAGGGCGGTGCCTGGGCGCTTTGCAGTTGCAGGCGGATGCCTTGGCGCTCCTGTTTCGACAGCGAGGAGCCGATCAGCAGCAGGCGCCCCTGGCCGAGCCCGCCTTGCTTGAGCAGGCCGAGGGCTTTTTCCACGGCCAGATCGGCGCGATGGCCGGGCTCGGGCATGATCGAAGGGCGCAGGGCCTCCAGCAGATTGCGGCTGGTGGCCAGGTCGTCCGACAGCGGCACCAGCGTATGGGCGCTGCCCGCATACACGACGATGGCGGTTTGCGCATCGGTGCGTGCTTGCAGCAGGTCATACAGCTTGCGCCGCGCCTGCTCCAGGCGGTTGGGCGGGCTGTCGGTGGCAAGCATTTCCGGGGTCAGTTCCAGCAGTACCACCAGCGGGTCAGCGGGTTTCTGACTGGGCTGTTCAACCCGTTGCCAACTGGGCCCCAGCAACGCCAGCACGGCCAACAGCCAGGCGATGCCCAGCAGCACCCACGGCGATTTGCTCTCGCGGCCGTTGCCGCCACTGAGCAGTACGGCATGGAAGGCCGGTGGCAGGATCATCTGCCAGCGGCCGGCGCGCTTTTGTCGGTGCCACAACTGCCACAGCAACCAGCCGAGCAGCGGCAGCAGCAACAGCCACCAGGGCCGGAACCAGTGCGGCCACAGGGCGATCATCGACGTCTCCGCAAACGCAAGCGCTTGAGGCGCTGGCGCCATTCAGGGTGTTGTTGCAGGAAGATCCCTTTGCTCGACAGCTTGTTGAACCCGCGTTGCAAGGCGTTGTTGGGCCAGCGTTCCTGGATCACCAGCAACAGGCTCAAGATCAGCGCCAGCGCCAGCGGGCCGCTGTACAACGCCTGGGCCGGTCGCGCTTGGGTGGGTTGTTGTTCGACGGGCTCCAGGGTGTCGAGGGTCTCCTTGATCTGCTGCAGTTCCTCGCCGTCATGGGCGCGAAAATATTGACCGCCGGTGGCCTCGGCCATCGCCTTGAGCGCCGGCTCGTCGAGGTCCAGGCTCGGATTTACGCCGAGAATGCCCAGGGAACCGGTTTGCTCCGGGTCGGCGCCAATGCCGATCGGGTAAATCTTCACGCCTTCTTCGGCCGCCAGTCGCGCTGCCGTCAACGGGTCGATCTGCCCGGCGTTATTGGCGCCGTCGGTGATCAGGATCAGCACACGGCTTTGCGCCGGGCGTTGGCGCAGGCGTTTCAAGGCCAGGCCAATGGCATCGCCGATGGCGGTGTTCTTGCCGGCAATGCCGATACGCGCTTCGTCGAGCCAGGTACGTACGGTGCGCCGATCAAAGGTCAGCGGTGCCTGCAGGTAGGCTTGAGTACCAAACAGGATCAAGCCCACGCGGTCACCTTCGCGTTCTTCAAGAAAGTCCCCGAGCAGGTGTTTGACCAGGGCCAGGCGACTCACGTCCTCACCCTGCCAGTGCATGTCGGGGAAATCCATGGAGCCTGACACGTCGACCGCCACCAGCAAGTCCCGGCCACTGGCGGCAATTGGCAAAGGCTCGCCCAGCCATTGCGGGCGTGCGGCGGCAGTCAACAGCAGCAGCCACAGCACCACGAAGGGGGCCTGCTGGCGCCAGCCTGGCAGGTTGGCGCGGGCGCGACGGCGGGCCAAGCCTTCGAGGTCGCTCAGGTAGCTGACTTTCAATGCCGGTTCGCCGCTGTCGGCCACGGGCAGGATCAGGCGCATCAACCAGGGCAATGGCAACAGGGTAAAGATCCACGGCCAGGCGAACTCAAACATGTTTGCGGATCCAGGTGTCGACAGCTTGAGTCAGGCCGGCGATAGCTTTGTCGTCGAGTTTGCATTCGGGCTTGTAGGCGCCTTCCACCAGTACCATCCAGCGCGTCAGGCCGGCGGCGGGGCAGCGGTTGTCGAGGAAGGCCAGCCATTTGCGGCCGTTGAGGGTATGGCTCTGGCTATACGGGTAGTCGTTACGGCACAGGCGCTTGAGCAGGCCGTTGAGTTGTTGCAGCCAGGCACCTGCGGGCGCGCCGTCGTAGGGCTTGGGCATCAAGGCCAGTTCGGCGAGGGCGGCGATGCGCAGCGGGTCCAGCGGTTGTTCGGCGCGGGCCACGGGGCGGCGGGTTGGCAGGAAGCGGCGCAACCACCACAGGCCCCAGCCGAGCAGCGGGATCACCAGCAGCAACAGCCACCAGCCGGGCGCAGGCGGCCAGAAGCCGATGGCCGGCGGCGCGATCAGCGGTTGCAGTTGGTCCAGGCTGCTCATTGTTTTTTAACCGGGCGTTGCGGGTTGAGGTACTCGCGCAATTGCTCGACCATTTCACTCTGTGTGCTCAACGGCATCAACAGCACCCGCAGCTTTTGCGCGAGCCGTTCCCAGCGGGCGATACGTGCTTCGGCCTGGGCTTTGTAGGCCTGGCGCAAATCAATGTTCAGGGTGTCCAGTTCCAGCTGTGCGCCGCGTTCTGCGAAGCGCAGTAACCCGGCGGCGGGCAGGGCGTGATCAAGCGGGTCGGAAATGGGCAGCAGCAACAGGTCGCAATGTCGCGACAGCAGGCTCAGCTGTTGCTCGGCGCTGTCAGTCAGCGCCCGTTCATCGCAGATCACAATTCCCAGGCTGCCCGGTCGCAACACTTCACGGCCACGGCGCAAGGCCATGCCCAGGGCGTCAGCTTCGGGGCGGCTTTCGGTGTTCAGGCTCTGGTTGACCCGCACCAGGCGGTTAAGCAGCTGCAACAGGCTTTGTTTGCTGCGTCGAGGCTTGATTTCGTAGTGCTCGCTGTCGCCGAACACCAGTCCGCCGACCCGATCGTTATGCCCCAGGGCCGCCCAGCCGATCAGGCTGGCCGCTTGTGCGGCGAGCACCGACTTGAACATCTGCCCCGAGCCGAAGAACAGACGGCAGCTTTGCTCCACCATGATAAAGATCGGCCGTTCGCGTTCTTCGTGGAACAACTTGGTGTGCGGTTCCTGGGTGCGCGCTGTCACGCGCCAGTCGATGGTGCGCACGTCGTCGCCCGCCTGGTACACCCGCACCTGATCGAAGTCCACACCGCGCCCGCGCAGCTTGGAGTGGTGCAGGCCGATCAACGGGCTGCGCTGGCCGGGCGTGGAGAACAGCTGCACTTCGCGCACGTGGTGACGCATCTCAATCAGTTCACTGAGGGTTACGCGTATACCATCGCTGGCGTTCATCGGCTTCAAGCGACGGCAACAACGTCAAGAATGCGTTGCACCACGCGGTCCTGGTCGATCCCGGCAGCTTCGGCTTCGAACGACAGGATGATGCGGTGACGCAGCACGTCGAACAGCACCGCCTGGATATCCTCGGGGCTCACGAAGTCGCGACCGGCCAGCCAGGCGTGGGCGCGGGCGCAACGGTCCAGGGCGATGGAGCCTCGGGGGCTGGCGCCATAGGCGATCCACTCGGCCATTTCCGGGTCGAACTTGGAAGGCGTACGCGTGGCCATGACCAGTTGCACCAGGTATTCCTCTACCGCATCGGCCATGTACAGGCCAAGGATTTCCTTGCGGGCGGCAAAGATCGCCTGTTGGCTGACGCGCCGCTCGGGCTTGGTTTCGCCATTGAGCGCTTCGCCGCGGGCCTGCTGAAGGATGCGCCGTTCGACGGCGGCGTCCGGGAAACCGATCTTGACGTGCATGAGGAAGCGGTCGAGCTGGGCTTCGGGCAGAGGGTAGGTGCCTTCCTGCTCGATGGGGTTCTGCGTGGCCATCACCAAAAACAGCGGCGATAGCTCGTAAGTGCTACGGCCCACGCTGACCTGGCGCTCGGCCATCGCTTCAAGCAAGGCCGACTGGACCTTGGCCGGGGCGCGGTTGATTTCGTCGGCGAGCACCAGGTTGTGGAATATCGGCCCCTGCTGGAACACGAAACTGCCGGTTTCCGGGCGATAGATCTCGGTGCCGGTGATGTCGGCGGGCAGCAGGTCGGGGGTGAACTGGATACGATGGAACTGCGCTTCGATGCCTTCGGCCAGCTCCTTGATCGCCTTGGTCTTGGCCAGCCCCGGTGCGCCTTCGACCAGCATATGGCCGTCGGCGAGCAGGGCGATCAGCAGGCGATCGATGAGTTTTTCCTGGCCGAGAATCTGCGTAGAAAGAAAGGTTCGCAGCGCAAGCAGCGCTTCACGATGTTCCATCGATGACGGTTCCTGGAAAGATGAGCCTGATGGTGGAGCGCGAGCGCCAGGCTTGGGAGGCTTACTTTAATGCATCGAAGGGGGTGACGACTAACGACGTCACGGGTATTTTCAGAAAAACTTGTAGGCTTTTGGTGTGGGAACACGGTCAATGTGGGAGGGGGCTTGCCGCCGATGCCCGTGTGTCGGGCACCGATGTATTAACTGGCCCGCCGCTATCGGGGGCAAGCCCCCTCCCACATTTGAACCAGGGTGCAGCTCAAGTCCGGATGAAAGTGCCAGTGCCTGCGAGGATTTTCTGCAAGGTTTCCTCCACTTCAGCCAGGTCGGATGCGGCCGTGGCGTGGGTGATCTCCAGATGATCCTTGCCACCCAATGCATCGGCATCACCGGCTGCAAGTTCGATCAGCAACGTCGTGGCACTCAAGGTGATCTTCAGCCCATCCAGCGTCGACGGCTCGTAATCCCAGGTCAGTTCCACTTCCTCTTCATCCGGGTAGCGGCTCAACATGAACATTTCGCCGTTCTTGCCGTGGCAGCAAAGCATGGCCATGTTGTCTTCTTCTTCGTCGCACGGGGTGGCCATCAGGGCGTCGGTTTTCAGCTGCAGCATGGGAAATCCTGTGTGGAGGAGGGCGTTGCGCTGGCAATTGTGCCATTGCGGCGAATTTTATGCTGCAGGGTGTGTCAGACCCAGGGCATGACCTGGCTTGCGGTATCAGTCATTTTCGGTACTCAGGGGGTTGAAATACGCAGGTTTTTTGCCCGAAAAAACGCGGTTGCCCAAGTTGCAACCTATTGCCTGCTTACCGATGACCGAATATGTCGCAGCGTCGCAAGCAGCGGTCTTCCTACACTCGTTAAGCTGCGCAACGGATGTGCCCCGCGCCCGGCGCCTGACCTGCCCGTCGTACCGTCACCCGGCAAGGTGTGCATCTTGTGGAAGTTGTATGTGACCTGACTGTCCTGTCCAGCTTCACCCACCTGTCGGCCTGATTCGTTTATCGTGACCCACGAACAGAGCTGACGGTCTCCCCGCAAGGGGATAACACGCGACGCTTCCATCAATAACAAGCCCAAGCGGAGTACCACAGATGGCGTTCTTCACCGCAGCCAGCAAGGCCGACTTCCAGCATCAACTGCAAGCGGCACTGGCGCAGCACATCAGTGAACAGGCACTGCCACAAGTGGCGCTGTTCGCTGAGCAATTCTTCGGCATCATTTCCCTGGACGAACTGACCCAGCGTCGCCTTTCCGACCTGGCCGGTTGCACCCTGTCTGCCTGGCGCCTGCTTGAGCGCTTCGATCACACCCAACCGCAAGTGCGGGTCTACAACCCCGATTACGAACGTCATGGCTGGCAATCGACCCACACCGCGGTCGAAGTGCTGCACCATGACCTGCCATTTCTGGTGGACTCGGTCCGTACCGAGCTGAACCGCCGTGGCTACAGCATCCATACCCTGCAAACCACCGTGCTCAGCGTGCGCCGTGGCAGCAAGGGTGAGTTGCTGGAAATCCTGCCCAAGGGCACCCAGGGCGAAGGCATCCTGCAAGAATCGCTGATGTACCTGGAGATCGACCGCTGCGCCAACGCCGCCGAGCTGAACGTGCTGAGCAAAGAGCTGGAGCAGGTGCTGGGCGAAGTGCGCGTGGCCGTGGCCGATTTCGAACCGATGAAAGCCAAGGTCCAGGACCTGCTGGCCGGTATCGACGCCAGCGCATTCACGATCGACGGTGAAGAAAAAGCCGAGATCAAGAACTTCCTGGAATGGCTGGTGGGCAACCACTTCACCTTCCTGGGCTATGAAGAGTTCGTGGTACGTGACGAGGCGGACGGCGGTCATATCGAATATGACGCCAGCTCCTTCCTCGGTCTGACCAAGCTGTTGCGCGCCGGCCTCACCGCCGAAGACCTGCGCATCGAAGACTACGCCGTGGCCTACCTGCGTGAACCGACGGTGCTGTCGTTCGCCAAGGCTGCACACCCAAGCCGCGTGCACCGCCCGGCGTATCCGGACTACGTGTCGATCCGCGAGATCAGTGCCGACGGCAAGGTCATCAAGGAACACCGCTTCATGGGCCTCTACACCTCCTCGGTGTACGGCGAAAGCGTGCGAGTGATCCCGTACATTCGCCGCAAGGTAGCGGAAATCGAGCGTCGCTCGGGCTTCCAGGCCAAGGCGCATCTGGGCAAGGAACTGGCCCAAGTGGTTGAAGTGCTGCCCCGTGACGACCTGTTCCAGACCCCGGTCGACGAGCTGTTCAGCACCGTGATGTCGATCGTGCAGATCCAGGAACGCAACAAGATCCGGGTGTTCCTGCGCAAGGACCCGTACGGTCGTTTCTGCTACTGCCTGGCCTACGTGCCGCGTGACATCTATTCCACCGAAGTGCGTCAGAAGATCCAGCAAGTGCTGATGGATCGCCTCAAGGCTTCGGACTGCGAGTTCTGGACCTTCTTCTCCGAGTCCGTGCTGGCCCGTGTGCAACTGATTCTGCGGGTCGACCCGAAGAACCGCCTGGACATCGACCCGCTGCAACTGGAAAAAGAAGTGGTGCAAGCCTGCCGCAGCTGGCAGGACGACTACGCCAGTCTGGTCGTGGAAAGTTTCGGTGAAGCCCACGGCACCAACGTGCTGGCGGACTTCCCCAAAGGCTTCCCGGCCGGCTACCGCGAGCGTTTCGCCGCGCATTCGGCCGTGGTCGACATGCAGCATCTGAACAGCCTCACCGAAGCCAACCCGCTGGTGATGAGCTTCTATCAGCCGCTGGGCCAGGTCTCCGGTCAGCGCGAACTGCATTGCAAGCTCTATCACGCTGACACCCCGCTGGCGCTGTCCGACGTGCTGCCGATCCTGGAAAACCTCGGCCTGCGCGTGCTGGGCGAGTTTCCGTATCGCCTGCGCCATGCCAATGGGCGTGAATTCTGGATCCATGACTTTGCATTCATCGCCGCCGAAGGCGTGAACCTGGATATCCAGCAGCTCAACGACACCCTGCAGGACGCATTCGTGCACATCGTGCATGGCGACGCCGAGAACGATGCATTCAACCGCCTGGTATTGACCGCCGGCCTGCCATGGCGTGACGTTGCGCTGCTGCGTGCCTACGCCCGTTACCTCAAGCAGATCCGCCTGGGCTTTGACCTGGGTTACATCGCCAGCACCCTGAACAACCACACCGACATCGCCCGCGAGTTGACAAGGTTGTTCAAGACCCGCTTCTACCTGGCACGCAAGCTCACTGCCGACGACCTGGAAGACAAGCAGCAACGCCTGGAACAGGCGATCCTCACCGCCCTGGACGACGTTCAGGTGCTCAACGAAGACCGTATCCTGCGTCGCTACCTGGACCTGATCAAGGCGACCCTGCGTACCAACTTCTACCAGACCGACGCAAACGGCCAGAACAAGTCGTACTTCAGCTTCAAGTTCAACCCGCACGCGATCCCCGAGCTGCCCAAGCCGGTGCCGAAGTTTGAAATCTTCGTGTACTCGCCCCGTGTTGAAGGCGTGCATCTGCGCTTCGGCAACGTCGCTCGCGGCGGCCTGCGCTGGTCCGACCGTGAAGAAGACTTCCGTACCGAAGTGCTCGGCCTGGTAAAAGCCCAGCAAGTGAAAAACTCGGTGATCGTGCCGGTGGGCGCCAAGGGCGGCTTCCTGCCGCGTCGCCTGCCATTGGGCGGCAGCCGGGACGAGATCGCGGCCGAGGGCATCGCCTGCTACCGCATCTTCATTTCCGGCCTGTTGGACATTACCGACAACCTGAAGGACGGCGCCCTGGTGCCACCGGCCAACGTCGTGCGTCATGACGACGATGACCCCTACCTGGTGGTGGCGGCGGACAAGGGCACTGCAACCTTCTCCGACATCGCCAACGGCATCGCTATCGACTACGGTTTCTGGCTGGGTGACGCGTTCGCTTCCGGCGGTTCTGCCGGTTACGACCACAAGAAAATGGGCATCACCGCCAAGGGCGCGTGGGTCGGTGTGCAGCGTCACTTCCGTGAGCGCGGCATCAACGTGCAGGAAGACAGCATCACCGTAGTGGGCGTCGGCGATATGGCCGGTGACGTGTTCGGTAATGGTTTGCTGATGTCCGACAAGCTGCAACTGGTCGCGGCCTTCAACCACCTGCACATCTTCATCGACCCGAACCCGAACCCGGCCACCAGCTTCGTCGAGCGCCAGCGCATGTTCGAGCTGCCGCGTTCGTCCTGGACCGACTACGACACCAGCATCATGTCTGAAGGCGGCGGTATCTTCTCGCGAAGCGCCAAGAGCATCGCCATCTCGCCACAGATGAAAGAGCGTTTCGACATCCAGGCCGACAAGCTGACCCCGACCGAACTGCTCAACGCCTTGCTCAAGGCGCCGGTGGACCTGTTGTGGAACGGCGGTATCGGTACCTACGTCAAGGCCAGCACCGAAAGCCATGCCGACGTGGGCGACAAGGCCAACGACGCGCTGCGTGTCAACGGCAACGAGCTGCGCTGCAAGGTGGTGGGCGAGGGCGGTAACCTCGGCATGACCCAACTGGGCCGTGTGGAATTCGGCCTCAATGGCGGCGGTTCCAACACCGACTTCATCGACAACGCCGGTGGCGTGGACTGCTCCGACCACGAAGTGAACATCAAGATCCTGCTCAACGAAGTGGTGCAGGCCGGTGACATGACCGACAAGCAGCGCAACCAGTTGCTGGCGAGCATGACCGACGAAGTCGGCCACCTGGTGTTGGGCAACAACTACAAGCAGACCCAGGCCCTGTCCCTGGCCGCACGCAAGGCTTACGAGCGCGCCGCCGAGTACAAACGCCTGATGAGTGACCTGGAAGGCCGTGGCAAGCTGGACCGCGCCATCGAGTACCTGCCGACCGAAGAGCAGCTCACCGAGCGCGCTTCGACCGGCAAGGGCTTGACCCGTCCGGAGTTGTCGGTGCTGATTTCGTACAGCAAGATCGACCTCAAGGAAGCGCTGCTCAAATCCCTGGTGCCGGATGACGAATACCTGACCCGTGACATGGAGACCGCGTTCCCACCGAGCCTGGTGGCCAAGTTCTCCGAAGCCATGCGTCGCCATCGCCTCAAGCGCGAGATCGTCAGCACCCAGATCGCCAACGACCTGGTCAACCACATGGGCATCACCTTCGTGCAGCGACTCAAAGAGTCGACCGGCATGAGCCCGGCGAACGTCGCCGGTGCCTATGTGATCGTGCGCGATATCTTCCACCTCCCGCACTGGTTCCGTCAGATCGAAGCCCTGGACCACCAGGTGTCGGCCGACGTGCAACTGGAGCTGATGGACGAGCTGATGCGCCTGGGCCGTCGTGCTACGCGCTGGTTCCTGCGCAGCCGTCGCAACGAACAGGACGCCGGGCGTGACACTGCGCACTTCGGTCCGCATCTGGCAGCGTTGGGCCTCAAGCTCGACGAACTGCTGGAAGGTCCGACCCGTGAAGGCTGGCAGAACCGTTACCAGGCCTACACCCAGGCCGGCGTACCGGAGTTGTTGGCACGCATGGTTGCAGGCACAACCCACCTGTACACCTTGCTGCCGATCATCGAAGCCGCCGACGTGACCGGGCATGACGCCGCCGAAGTGGCCAAAGCCTACTTCGCCGTCGGCAGCGCCCTGGACCTGCCGTGGTACCTGCAGCAGATCAGCGATCTGCCTGTCGCCAACAACTGGCAGGCCCAGGCCCGTGAGGCCTTCCGCGATGACGTGGACTGGCAGCAACGGGCGATTACCATTTCGGTACTGCAAATGGCCGACGCGCCACAAGACATGGAAGCCCGCGTGGCCCTGTGGCTTGAACAGCATCAGGACATGGCTGATCGCTGGCGTGCCATGATGGTGGAAATTCGTGCTGCGGTTGGCACGGACTACGCCATGTACGCGGTGGCCAATCGTGAGTTGCTGGACCTGGCGTTGAGTGGTCAGTCGGTGTTGCAGCCGGCTTGATGCTTCGGTAAACCAAAAGCCCCCGCATCGTGAGATGCGGGGGCTTTTTATTTGATCTGGAATGCGATCAATGTGGGAGCTGGCTTGCCTGCGATAGCGGTGGGTCAGTTAATAATCGAGTCACTGGTACACCGCTATCGCAGGCAAGCCAGCTCCCACAGTTTGAACTTCATTCGGAATCAGTGGTGTTTGAGTAGCCGGGTTTCCAGGTGATCCAGGTGCTGAGTCATCAGGGCGACAGCCGTGTGGGCGTCGCGCTGTTCCACGGCATCCACAATCGCCACATGCTCCTGCCACGCACAATACGTGCAGGCCTTCGTTTCAAATTGCGCAATGATCAACGACGTCAACGGCACCAGGCTGTTGAGAAACTGTGCCAACGGCGCATTGCCTGCCATGTGCGCCAGTTGCAGATGAAACTCTCCAGAAAACCGGATCGCCGGCCCACGCTGGTCACGCTCAATGGCGTCGCGCTCCTGCGCAATCAGCTCGCGCAGTTGGCGGATTTGCATCGCTGTGGCCTGGGCGCAGGCCAGTTGCACCACGGTCATTTCGGTCAGGCGCCGTGCTTCCAGAATCTGCCGTGTGTGCTGGGCATCCGGCGCGGCGACCTGGGCGCGCTGGTTGGGGCGCAGGATGACCACTTGCTGATGGGACAGCTTGGCGAGCACCCGGCGAATCACGCTGCGGCTCACGCCAAAGAGTTCGCCCAGGCCTTCTTCGGTGAAGCGGCTGGCAGGCGCAATGCGTTGCTCAAGGATCGCGTCGAACAAGCGCGGGTAGATGTCGTCAACCGAAGGCTTCTTGCCCGACACCAGGCGCAGGCAGGGCAGAGGGTCACGTTGCAGGGCGTGGACGTTCATGGCCGGTCTCCAATTATTCAGCTGCCCAGATGGTCATCCGGGATATTCAAGCGAATGCCCATGCGCAAGCCTTCCTGCAGGATGTGCCGACGCATTTCGGCACTGGCCAGGGCGCTGTTCTTGTTGCGGATGGCGCGTACCACGGCTTCGTTCTCTTGCAGGCGTTCGGCCAGGTGTTCAGGGGAGTTGCGCAATACCTGGGCGCTTTGTTTGAGCGCGGTGCTGGTTTGCTGCACCACGTTCTGGAAGATCGGGTTGGAGGTCAGGGCAAACAGTTCTTCGTGAAAGTCGATGTAGGCGTTCATGCCCGCCTCGGCGTCGCCGGCATCCAGGGCTTCGCGCATGTCCATCAGCGTCAGGCGCAGTTGGCCGATTTCCTTGCTGCTGATGGATTGGGCGACCAGGCCGACGATGAAGGGTTCGAGGGTATAGCGCAGTTGCAGGATGTCTTCCAGGCTGGCGTCGGCCACCGCGTCGCTCGACTGCGGCTCGCTGACGCTGGTTTCCAGTACCACCACACCTTTGCCCGGCATGGAACGCACCAGGCCCAAGGTCTCCAGCACGATCACCGCTTCACGCAGGCTCGGGCGGCTGATACCCAGTTGCTCGGCCAGCTCACGCTGGCCTGGCAGCATTTCGCCACGCCTCCACTGGCCGCGTGCCAGGGCAGCGCGCAGTTTTTCTACCACTGAATTGACGACGGTTGAGGTGCTGATCACGTCGAAGGCTCCTTGATGTTGCTCATACAGTATTCAGTCTGGCAAAGGGCCAATGTGGGAGCTGGCTTGCCTGCGATGACTGAGTGTCAGGCACTACATTTGACGCTGACTCACCGCTATCGCAGGCAAGCCAGCTCCCACATTGGATGGGTGTTGTCCTAGAACTCCTGATGCGCCGGCAGCACCGGCTTCTTGGCCTGAAAGGCATAGCCCTGCTGGCCGTCGAGCACCTTGTTGGCACGCTGGATATCGATATCTTTTTCCCAGCGAGCAATCGCCACGGTAGCCACGCAGTTGCCGATCAGGTTGGTCAGCGCACGACCGATCCCCATGAACCAGTCCACCGCCAGCACCAACACCAGGCCCACCACCGGAATTGCCGGGATCGCCGTGAGTGTCGCCGCTAGAATCACCAATGCCGAGCCCGGAATGCCGTGGGCGCCTTTGGAGGTGATCAACGATACCAGGAGGATGGTCAGCAAGTCGGTCATCGACAGCGGTGTACCGGTGGCGTTGGCGATAAACACGATGGCCAGGGTCAGGTAGATCGAGAAACCATCGAGGTTGAACGAGTACCCGGTGGGAATTACCAAACCCACGGTGGAACTGCCAATGCCCAAATGTTCCAGCTTGCGCATGATCTGCGGCAGCACAGCGTCGGACGAAGCGGTGCCCATCACGATCAGCAGCTCTTCGCGCAGGTACTTGAGCAGCGGCAGCATCCGCAGGCCGGACAAGCGCATTACCAGCCCGAGGATCAGCGCGACAAAGGCAAAGCACGTCAGGTAGAACAGCCCAACCAGGCTGCCCAGGTGTTGCAGCGAGTCCAGGCCGTAGGTGCTGGTGGTGAACGCGATGGCACCGAATACGCCAATCGGCGCCAGGCGCACGATCATGCCCATGATGCGGAAGATCACATGGCTAAGCTCATTGATCAGCCGCGAGATACCGCTGGCCGCTTCGCCCACCAGGTTCAGCGCACTGCCGAACAGCACCGAGAACAGCAGCACCTGTAACACGTTGTTATCGGCAAACGCACCGATCACCGAGTTGGGAATCAGGTCCATCAGGAACTGGCTGGTGCCCTTGATGTGTTGGCCCTTGTCGGCCAGCTCATTCAAGCCGGCGGAAGAGAGTTGCTCAAGATGAATATTGGCGCCGCTGCCGATGCCGGTGCTGAAGGCCATGATCAGGCCAAGCACCAGGGCGACGGTGGTCAGCACTTCAAAGTAGATCACCGACTTGAGCCCGATACGCCCGACCTTCTTCAAATCGCCGGCGCCGGAAATACCGCTGACCACGACACAGAACACGATCAGGCCGATCAGCATTTTGATCAGCTTGATAAAACCGTCGCCCAGGGGTTTGAGTTGTGAGGAAAATTCGGGAAGGGCCAGGCCGCAGGCGATGCCGAGCATCAGGCCAATCACGACTTGCAGGAAAATCGAACGCGAGCACCATCTGAGCATGGGAGGGATCTCTATTCGGTGCCCTGGTGGTTCCAGGGCTTAATTGTTGTGGTCTTACCGGTAAGTCCAGTGCGCGGCCAGTCTACGCTTGGTTTTTTTCAAACAACAAGTAAATATTCAGCGGTTGGCAGGTCCCGGTCTGACCAGTTGGTCGGTAAGTACGGTGCTTGAGCGGTTGACGGGGATTAATTTTTTTTGCGTATCATCGCCTTGGGCATACGAGGTGATGGATGGACCAATCAGGGCTTACAACCGACGAAGCAGGGCGCATGTATTGCGCCTGGCGCACTGCAGCGCCTGCGTACCTGCATTACCACGACCACGAGTGGGGTGTGCCGGTGGCGGATGACATCGCGTTGTACGAGAAGATCTGCCTGGAGGGGTTTCAGGCTGGGATGGCGTGGATCACCATTCTGCGCAAGCGCGATAACTTTCGGCAGGCGTTCGAGGGTTTTGATTTTCGCCGGGTGGCGCAGTACGGCGAAGCGGACATTGAGCGGTTGATGAGCGAGCCGGGCATCGTGCGCAATCGGGCAAAGATCATCTCGGCCATCAACAACGCACGCCGGGCCTGTGAACTTGTGGAGGAGACCGGCTCGCTGGCGCGCTGGCTGTGGGCGTTCGAGCCCGCCGCAGAAGAGCGGCCGGCAGCGGTGGACATGGCTTACTGGACGGCCAATCCGACCTCAGCGGCTTCGATGCGCTTGTCCAAGGCCCTGAAGAAACGCGGCTGGACCTTCGTCGGCCCGACCACGATGTATGCGTTGATGCAGGCGATGGGGATGGTCAATGATCATCTGGAGGGTTGCGAGTGCCGGCTGCGCATTGAACACCAGCGCGACCTATTCAAACGTCCCTGACCAGACACGGTTAAAACTGTGGGAGCAGGCAAGCCAGCTCCCCCATGGGTTTTGTGGTGTTGCTGATTATTTGGGAAGCGGGGTGAGTACCTCAGCCTTGTCATCCAGCACCATCACCACCAGCAGCCTGGCCGGTTGGGTCTGGCTGGCATTGCTTGACTCAAAATGCCGCGAGCCGGCCGGTTCGTAGAACGATTGCCCGGCTTTGTAGGTGATCGCCTTTTCATCATTGACCCGCGAGGTGATCGCGCCTTCGAGCACATAAGCCACCGCAGTGCCGGTGTGGCTATGGGGCACGGTGGCCTGGCCGGGGGCATAGTCCACGGTGAGCATGATGGTTTTCTTGCCGGGCACGTTGGTCAAGGGGTGCTCCTGCAGCACCTTGAGCGTTTCCTGGTTGTATACCGGGTCGTGGGCAAATGCGCTGAGGGAGGTGAGCATCAGCGTGGTGGCGAGCAATCGTTTCATGATCAGGATTCCGCGTAGTTCGAGACCTCTTCACCCTACGCCGTAGCCTGTACGCCACCAATGACCAATACGCCGGAAAACCCCTTAGCCAATCTGCCGGAGAATATCGCGCACCTTGTCCAGCGCCGGGTCGATGTCCAGGGTCTCGATGGCGCCGAAGCCGAAAATCAGCCCCGAGCGTAATGGCACGTCGTGGAAGAATACGTCCAGAGGGTACAACCCCACCTCGACCTGACGCGCCTGTTCTATCAGCAATGGGATATTCAACGCCACCTTGCACAATGCCGCCAGGTGAAAGCCCGCCACCGTCGGAACCGCCTCGAACCACGGTGACAGATCGCCCGCCAGACGCTGCAGTATTCGTTCGCGACGCCCCGCGTAGATGCTGTGGCAACGGCGAATATGCTTGAGCAGGTAGCCTTCGCTGATGAACTTGGCCAATGCCCACTGCGGCAGGGTAGAGCTGTGCTGGTCGGTCAACTGCTTGGCCTTGAGCACCGCGCCATAGATCGCTGGCGGCAGCACCGCGTAGCCCAGGCGCAACTCGGGCAACAGGGTTTTGGAAAAGGTCCCGACGTAGGTGACCACGCCTCGGGTGTCCAGGCTTTGCAGGGAGTCGGTGGGGCGCCCTTCGTAGCGAAATTCGCTGTCGTAGTCGTCTTCGATGATGATCGCACCCAGCTCGATTGCGCGGTCCAGCAGTGCCTGGCGGCGCCTCTGACTCATCGGCATGCCGAGGGGGAACTGGTGGGACGGGGTTACGTAGATCAGACGGGTGCCATCGGGGATCTGATCGACCTGGAGGCCCTGTTCGTCGACGGCCACGCTGGCGACGCTGGCGCCCATCGCTACGAACATTTGGCGCGCGGGGCTATAGCCTGGGTCTTCCATCGCGACCATGCTGCCGGGTTCCAGCACCACGCGGGCAATCAGGTCCAGCGCCTGCTGCGCGCCATTGGTGACCACGATATCGCTGGCGCGGCATTTGACCCCTCGGGAAAACGCGATATGCCCGGCGATGGCCTCGCGCAATGCCGGTAACCCTTCCGGTTGGCTGTAGAAACCACTGTTCTGGGCGATACGGCGCAGCGCATCCTGGGTGCAGCGTCGCCATTCGTCCTGGGGGAATTGGTTGCGTGCAGTCGCGCCGCCGATAAATTCGTAGCGCAGGATGCCCTCACGGGACGGGTGGCCCATGGGCGAGGGCAGTGCTGCCCACTTGCCCAGGTTGGCGGCGCAGGCCAGGTCGGTGGCGGTTTGCACACGATCGGGTTGGGGCGCCCACGCATTGACGAAAGTGCCGCGGCCGATCTTGCCGATCAGCAGGCCTTCGTACGTGAGGGTGGTGTAGGTATCCGACACCGTCTTGCGCGATACGCCCAGTTGTTCGGCGAGCAGTCGGCTCGGTGGCAGTTGCGTACCCGCCGACAGTCGCCCGGTGGCGATAGCTTCGCGCAGTTGCTGATAAAGCTGGGCAGCCAGGTCCTTGCGGCCATTGATGACGAGGTGCAGTTCCATGTTTCATCCTGGAGACAGATCGATCCGCGCCAAGGTTACGCGCAAATCGATCTGAAGAAACCAGGCAGTGTCAGGACAGGAAGCCGCCGTCTACATTCAACGACACACCGGTGGTGTAGCTCGACGCATCGCTGGCCAGATACAACACCGCGCCGGCCATTTCGCTGGGGTCGGCGACGCGCTTGAGGGGGATCTGTGCCAGGGCCACTTTCAGGATCGAATCGTTCTTGACCAGCGCCGAGGCGAATTTGGTATCAGTCAGGCCCGGCAGCAGTGCGTTGCAACGGATGCCGAATGCCGCGCATTCCTTGGCGAACACCTTGGTCATGTTGATCACGGCAGCCTTGGTGACCGAGTAGATGCCCTGGAACACGCCCGGCGAAATGCCGTTGATCGACGCCACGTTGATGATGCTGCCGCCGCCGTTCTCGCGCATCAGCTTGCCGGCTTCCACCGACATGAAGAAGTAACCGCGGATATTCACGTCGACCGTCTTCTGGAATGCGCCAAGGTCGGTATCCAGCACGTTGCAGAACTGCGGGTTGGTCGCGGCGTTGTTGACCAGAATATCCAGGCGGCCGAACTGTTCGCGGATGCCGGCGAACACCTGGGTAATCTGCTCCATTTCACCGATATGGCAGGCAATCGCCGTGGCCTTGCCGCCGTCGGCAATGATCGCATCGGCGACGTGCTGGCAACCTTCCAGCTTGCGGCTGGAGACGATCACGTGGGCGCCTTGCTGGGCCAGCAGCTTGGCAATGGCCTCGCCGATACCACGGCTGGCGCCGGAAACGAAGGCGATCTTGCCGTCAAGGTCAAACAGGTTGGTCTTGGACATAAGGGTTCCTTGTGGTTGCGATCAGAGCGCTGATTTGCCAATGACATTCAGGCTCATTTGCTCCAGCAGCTTGTTCATGTGGATGAACTGCGCAAAGCGTTTGTCCTGGGTCTGGCCGTGGAAAAAGCGGTAGTAGATCTGCTGCACGATGCCGGCCAGCCGGAACAGGCCGTAGGTGTAATAGAAATCGAAATTGTCGATCGCAAGCCCCGAGCGCTCGGCGTAGTAGTCGACAAACTGACGGCGGGTGAGCATCCCCGGGGCGTTGCTCGGCTGGCGCCGCATCAGTTGCACCGGCGCCGGGTCTGCGGCTTCGATCCAGTAGGCGAGGGTGTTGCCCAGGTCCATCAGCGGGTCGCCCAGAGTGGTCAGTTCCCAATCCAGCACACCGATGATTTGCATCGGGTTATGCGGGTCGAGGATCACGTTATCGAAGCGGTAGTCGTTATGCACGATGCTGGATGTGGGCGAATCGGCTGGCATTTTGTCGTTGAGCCAGGCGCGCACCGCTTCCCATTTTGGCGCATCAGGGGTCAGGGCTTTTTCGTAGCGCTCGCCCCAGCCACGAATCTGCCGCGCCACGTAGCCTTCAGGCTTGCCCAGGTCGGCCAGGCCGCAGGCGCTGTAGTCGACTTGATGCAGTTCGACGAACTTGTCGATAAAGCTTTTGCACAGCGCTTGAGTCTTGGCCGCGTCCAGGCCCAGTTCGGGCGGCAGGTCAGAGCGCAGGATGATGCCGTTGACCCGTTCCATCACATAGAACTCGGCACCGATCACTGATTCATCGGTGCAGTGCACGTATGCCTTGGGGCAATACGGAAAACCATCTTTGAGCTGGTTGAGAATGCGGTATTCGCGGCCCATGTCGTGGGCGGACTTGGCCTTGTGGCCAAACGGCGGGCGACGCAGCACGAATTCCTGGCTTGGATATTCCAGCAGGTAGGTCAGGTTCGATGCGCCGCCGGGGAACTGACTGATCGCAGGCGTGCCGTTCAAGCCCGGAATGTGGGCCTTGAGGTAGGGATCGATCAGGCTGGCATCAAGTTCTTCGCCGGGGCGAATCTGGGTCGATTGGTCGTTCAGCGCCATGCTTATCCCTTCTGCTTATTCTAAAGGCCTTGGACTATTTCCTAATCTAATGCGCACCGCCGCCCAGCGACAAGGTCGGGGCGGCTTAATAGGTTAGCGTGTTGAAGGGTGATCAGCGTGCCTGATCGGTCATTTTGCGGGCGCTGGCAGCGCAACCGGCGTGAGCACCGGACGGCCGGCGAAGTATTCCACCAGGTTGTCGGCCACCCGCTGCACGGTGTCATGGGCCGCCTCCGGTGACAGGCCGGCCACATGAGAGGTCAGGACGGTATTGCTCAGGCGCTTGAGGGCGTCGGGCACCTTGGGTTCGTCGTCGAATACATCCAGCGCGGCGCCGCCGATACGCCGTTGCTCCAGGGCAGCCACGAGGTCAGCGGTCACCACCACGCTGCCGCGGCCAATGTTCACCAGATAGCCATTGGGGCCCAACGCATCCAGCGCATGTTTATCGATCAGATGGCGAGTGCTGGCCCCACCTGGCGTGGCCAGGATCAGGAAGTCCGAGGTGCGCGCCAGTTCGACGGCCGTTGAACAGTAGGTGTAATCCACGTCATCGCGGGGTTGGCGGTTGTGATAGCTCACCTCCATGCCGAAGCCGAGGGCGGCGCGCCTGGCGATTTCCATCCCCACGGCACCGAGCCCGAGAATTCCCAGTTGCTTGCCGGCCAGGGAAGGGCGCATGACCTTCGGCCATTCGCTGCGCCGCACGGCGGCATCGGTCTGGGGAATCCCGCGCACCAGCGAGAGCAGCAGCGCCATGGCGTGATCGGCCACCGAGGGGGCGTTCACGCCGGCACCGTTGGTGACCACGATCCCACGGTTGCTTGCCGCTTGCAGGTCTACATGCTCGTAGCCAGCACCGATCACGCAGATGATCTCCAGCAATGGAAGCGCGGCGATTTCCTCGGCATACAGCCCCAGCGGCCCGCGGGTCAGCACGGCCTTGATCTGCCCTGCGTGGGCCTTGATCGCCTGGGCCCGTTCTGCGGGCGTCGGCGCCAGGATCACGTGAAAGTCATTGCTTTCGATGATTTGCAGGTATTCGTTGATGGTTTCAACCAGGACTAGAACGGTGGTGGGCATGGGGCAGCTCTCCGGTGAGTTCGATGCTCGGATTATGCTGCATTTGTGTTGTGTGAAATGCTGAGGGCGCAGAGAAAGCGCCACTGATTTTGCGAAAAGTGCCAGCGTCTCGGCGAGTGGGAGACGCTGTTTGCACGCGTGCGAATTATTTAGCGGGTACGGGCTTGCGCACCTTGCTCTGTTCGGCCGCTACGATGTCCATGTAATCGTAGGTAGGAAAGAACTCCGTCCTGAAGGGGCCCCATGCAGAGCGTTCGATGGCGAGATTGACTTCCCGCAGGCGCGAGGCGGGGAAGCGTAGAACGATGACGTGACCGATCCCCATGGCGATGTTCCAACTGACAATCTCTACCCCTTCAGGAGGGAATACTTTAAAGAGTTCCTGTTCGGTGAGTTTTGTTCTTATTTCGTTCAAGTTGCGAGATTGGTCATGTTTGAGGAAGACGGTCAACATGACCGCATTGTCAGCGCTGATGGCGACAGGTTTTCCTGACGTGGAAGCCTGCGCATGAAGGCCGCCTGAAACAAGGGTAGAGAGCAATAAAACAGACGCCAGTAAAGGCTTTAATAGTGTTTTCATTGAGTGAGGCCTTTTATGAGTATTGTCGCTACTCGTGGGATGAGTGTTGAGGGTTAGTGGGTGGGGGTGGTTTTGACTGATCCGGTATAGGGCGCATGAACCACATGTATTCGAACAAGAGGGTTGGCGTCGATCATGTCGCGCGGCACTTCACGAGAATAAGTGAATTCCTGATTGTTCAACGTCTCAAGTTTTCTGACGATGGTTTTCGTTGCACCTTTATCCGGTATCAGGATATGGTTTTTCTTGTCACCCGTTACCATGAAGTAACCGCCGCCGCCGTTGTCATATTTTGATAGCCCGGTATCGGTGTAGAAAAATTCGTAGCGATTACGTTCAGGGTCCCACACTGATATTCCAACGACACCTGGGTACTTGTCCTTTACGTCGATCTCCGGGGCGCCTTCTATATAAACTTTTGTCGTCAGCCAGCGGGGGGATGTACCCAGGGCACTTGCGTCTGAGTTTTCTACTGCCGGTTGTGCTTGGCTGGCCAATGGGCTGAGTATTCCGGTGGCAAGTATCAGGGAGAAAATAAGGTTGTGTTTGTTCATCTAGTCGCTCCTGATGAGTGAGGTTTTTAATTCTGCTGTGGTGGGTTTAGATGCTTTTGTTTTTTTTGAACTGGACTGGAATATAAACGTGATAGAAGGGGCTCTCAATGCCTGGGAAAACCCTTGCAACAAATGCCGCAATCATTAGAGTTTCAATCGAGAGGCGTTGATTAACTGTATGTAAGAACTTTCTTATATGTGAGGGTGTTTAACTTTAATTGATATTGGGTCTCTGTCAGCGGCTCCCCACTGGCGAACTTTGAGTGACTGGGTTTATTTAAACAAAGCTTCATCGGCCTTGCGTGATCGACCCTCCCAATGCCCCGCTGGCAGGGGCGTTCGTGAGGTGGGTAAAGGCGGTGGACATCTGGCGTTGAATCAACTGAGCCGCCCCATGGGCTGCCTTCCAGCCTTTGCACTGCATTACCGTTCCTCATCTAAGTCTTTGCTTATTCAAGAGAATCCCGGACAATCCGGCCCTTGTTACGGCCAGGGCGCTGCCTGTCAGGTTTTTCTGACTCGTGCTGGCCATGTGAATGCGGAGATCCGACCGGATGAATGATCAGGCCAATAGCGTCGACGAACGCTATGCAACGACACCTGCAACCCTCACAAGCTGGAGCCGCCAGGACACCACCTGGATGCTCGGGCTATTCGGTACCGCCATTGGCGCCGGTACTTTGTTTCTGCCAATCAACGCGGGCCTGGGGGGCTTCTGGCCGCTGGTGATCCTGGCGTTACTGGCGTTCCCGATGACGTTCTTTGCCCACCGTGGGCTGACCCGTTTCGTGCTGTCTGGCCGTGAAGGCTCAGACATCACCGACGTGGTCGAAGAGCATTTCGGTATCAAGGCGGGTGCGTTGATCACCTTGCTGTATTTCTTCGCGATCTTCCCGATCCTGCTGATCTACAGCGTGGCACTGACCAATACCGTGAGCAGCTTCATGGAACACCAACTGCACATCATGCCGCCGCCTCGTGCGATCCTGGCGTTTGTGCTGATCCTCGGCCTGCTGGCCGTGGTGCGCTGCGGCGAGCAAGTGATCGTCAAGGCGATGAGCCTGATGGTGTATCCGTTTATCGTCGCCTTGCTGTTCCTGGCCGTGTACCTGGTGCCGCACTGGAATGGCGGCATTCTCAGCACTGCCAGCGAGGTGCCGGCACCGTCGGCGCTGCTCAATACGCTGTGGCTGGCGATTCCGGTGATGGTGTTCTCGTTCAACCATTCGCCGATCATCTCGGCTTTCGCGGTTGACCAGAAACGCCAGTACGGCGCACACGCCGAGGAGCGCAGTTCGCAGATCCTGTCCCGCGCTCACTTGTTGATGGTGGCGATGGTGCTGTTCTTCGTGTTCAGTTGCGTGCTGACCCTGTCGCCCGCGCAACTGGCCGAGGCGAAAGCGCAGAACCTGTCGATCCTGTCGTACCTGGCCAACCACTTCGACAACCCGACCATCGCTTTTGCCGCCCCGTTGATTGCGTTCGTGGCGATTGCCAAGTCGTTCCTGGGCCACTACATCGGTGCCAGCGAGGGTCTCAAGGGGCTGGTGGTCAAGACCGGTCGCCGCCCGGCACCGAAGACCCTGGACCGCATGACCGCCGCCTTCATGCTGGTGGTGTGCTGGATCGTCGCCACGCTTAACCCAAGCATCCTCGGTATGATCGAGACCCTGGGTGGGCCGGTGATTGCGTCGATCCTGTTCCTGATGCCGATGTATGCGATCCGCAAGGTTCCGGCCATGGCCAAGTACCGTGGGCAGGCGTCGAATGTGTTTGTCACAGCCGTCGGCTTGGTTGCCATTACGGCATTGGTGTATTCGCTGGTTGCCTAAGCCCTGATGCGGTCTATCTGACTGCACAGCTCTAAAAATGTGGGAGCTGGCTTGCCTGCGATAGCTATGTGTCAGTCATTACATTCATGACTGATACATAGCTATCGCAGGCAAGCCAGCTCCCACATTGGTTTTGTGTTGGCAGTAAAGGTTAGTTCCAGGCATAAAAAAACGCCGCGTATCTTGCGATACGCGGCGTCTTTTACATCAACACACCCTTAAGCTTGAATCACCGGGATGTTGGCGCTTGCTGCGATCTTGCGGAACTCGGCGATCTGGTCGAAGTTCAGGTAGCGGTAGACGTCACTGGCCATGGTGTCCAGTTTCGCTGCGTAGCCCATGTACTCTTCGACAGTCGGCAGGCGACCCAGGGTAGAGGCCACTGCCGCCAGTTCGGCCGATGCCAGGTAGACGTTTGCACCGTCACCCAGGCGGTTCGGGAAGTTACGGGTCGACGTCGACACGACGGTGGAGTTCGGTTCTACACGTGCCTGGTTACCCATGCACAGCGAGCAGCCCGGCATTTCCATGCGTGCGCCAGCCTTGCCGTAGATGCCGTAGTAGCCTTCTTCGGTCAACTGGTGAGCGTCCATCTTGGTCGGCGGCGACAGCCACAGACGAGTCGGCAGCTGGCCCTTGACCTGCTCCAGCAGCTTACCGGCAGCGCGGAAGTGACCGATGTTGGTCATGCACGAACCGATGAACACTTCGTCGATTTTCTCGCCGGCAACGCTGGACAACAGACGGGCATCGTCCGGGTCGTTAGGCGCGCAGAGGATCGGCTCGTTGATTTCCGACAGGTCGATCTCGATGATTTCGGCGTATTCGGCGTCGGCATCGGCTTCCATCAGTTCCGGGTTGGCAACCCAGGCTTCCATCGCTTGGGCGCGACGTTCCAGGGTGCGGGCATCGCCGTAGCCTTCACCGATCATCCAGCGCAGCAGGGTGATGTTGGAGTTCAGGTACTCGGTAACGGACTCTTTGGACAGCTTGATGGTGCAACCGGCAGCCGAACGTTCAGCCGAGGCGTCGGACAGCTCGAAAGCCTGTTCCAGCGTCAGATCGTTCAGGCCTTCGATTTCCAGGATGCGGCCGGAGAAGGCGTTTTTCTTGCCTTTCTTCTCTACGGTCAGCAGGCCAGCCTGGATCGCGTAGTAAGGAATGGCATGAACCAGGTCACGCAGGGTGATGCCAGGCTTCATCTTGCCTTTGAAGCGCACCAGGATCGATTCCGGCATGTCCAGTGGCATTACGCCAGTGGCTGCGGCGAACGCGACCAGACCGGAACCGGCCGGGAACGAGATGCCCATCGGGAAACGGGTGTGGGAGTCGCCACCGGTACCGACGGTGTCCGGCAGCAGCATACGGTTGAGCCAGCTGTGGATGATGCCGTCGCCCGGACGCAGCGATACACCGCCACGGGTCATGATGAAGTCAGGCAGGGTGTGGTGGGTGGTCACGTCGATCGGCTTCGGGTACGCCGCGGTGTGGCAGAACGACTGCATCACCAGGTCGGTCGAGAAGCCCAGGCACGCGAGGTCTTTCAGTTCGTCACGGGTCATGGGACCGGTGGTGTCCTGGGAGCCCACGGTGGTCATCTTCGGCTCGCAGTAGGTGCCAGGGCGAACGCCTTTGCCTTCCGGCAGGCCGCACGCCTTGCCGACCATCTTCTGTGCCAGGGTGAAGCCCTTGCCGGTGTCGACAGGCGCTTCAGGCAGCTTGAACAGGTCGGTAGGGCCCAGGCCCAGTTCGGCGCGGGCCTTGTCGGTCAGGCCGCGACCGATGATCAGCGGGATACGGCCGCCGGCGCGAACTTCGTCCAACAGTACCGGAGTCTTCATTTCGAAGGTGGTCAGGACTTCGTCGGTGCCGTGTTTGCAGACTTTGCCAGCATGAGGGTACAGGTCGATCACGTCGCCCATGTTCATGTTGGTGACGTCGAATTCGATTGGCAGTGCGCCAGCATCTTCCATGGTGTTGTAGAAGATCGGAGCGATCTTGCTGCCGAAGCAGAAACCGCCAGCACGCTTGTTCGGCACGTAAGGCACGTCGTCACCGAAGAACCACAGTACCGAGTTGGTGGCCGACTTACGCGACGAACCGGTACCGACCACGTCACCGACGTAGGCGATCGGGAAGCCTTGGCCGCGCATTTCTTCGATCTGCTTCATCGGGCCGGTCTTGCCTTGCTCGTCCGGCACGATGCCTTCACGAGCCATTTTCAGCATGGCCAGGGCGTGCAGCGGGATGTCAGGGCGGGACCAGGCGTCAGGCGCCGGGGACAGGTCGTCGGTGTTGGTTTCGCCGGTAACCTTGAACACGCGCAGGCTGATCTTGTCGGCCAGGGTAGGGCGGTTGCGGAACCACTCGCCGTCAGCCCAGGACTGGATCACGCCTTTGGCGTGTTCGTTGCCGTTGCGGGCTTTTTCGGCGACGTCGTGGAACGCATCGAACATCAGCAGGGTGTGCTTGAGTTGGGCGGCCGCGACGGGCGCCAGGGTGGCGTCGTCCAGCAGCTCGACCAACGTCACGATGTTGTAGCCGCCTTGCATGGTGCCGAGCAGTTCAACAGCGCGTTTCTTGTCGATCAGGGGGGAAGTGGCTTCGCCCTTGGCCAGGGCAGACAGGAAACCGGCCTTGACGTAGGCAGCTTCGTCAACGCCTGGTGGAATGCGGTTGGTGATCAGGTCAACGAGGAATTCTTCTTCGCCAGCCGGAGGATTTTTCAGCAGCTCGACCAGGCCTGCGGTTTGTTCGGCGTTAAGCGGCTGGGGAACGATACCCAGTGCTGCACGCTCTTCGATATGTTTGCGGTAGGCTTCAAGCACAGTTATTACCCTCATCAGTGGTCCCACGGGACGCTCATCCAGAAATGAACGGCACGCATGCGCTCAGGGGCTTTTTGGGCCGCAAAGCCAGCGCTGCCGGCATTCCTTTACAGAAGCTGCTTTCAAAGTTTTACGCCTGCAGAACGGAGCTGATGAGGGTTGGCGTGGGCTCTGACCTATCGGGTCGAAACCACGCCAACACCGTTCTGAAGGAACGACTGTGCTCGTGACGCTTTGAAAACAGCTTCCAGCGGATTATTGGCGCCTTACAAGGCCGGGTGATTCTACGGCAAAAAAAATCTAAAGGTAAGTTGCCTGGCCAAGTTTGCTGGGTGATCAACCTTAGACAAAGGGCTAACATGGCGCACTGTTTCGCTGATTTGCGTGTTGTCGCCCATGTCCAACCAAACCATCAAGACCCCCTGCGTCGGCCTCTGCTCCACGGTCTACGGCGACCTCGTGTGCCGCGGCTGCAAGCGCTTCCACCATGAAGTGATCCAGTGGAATGGCTATAACGAAGAAGAAAAGCGTGCAGTCTGGCTCAGGCTTGAGCAACTGCTGGTGCAGGTGATGGCCGGCAAAGTGGAGGTGTTTGACCCCAAGACCCTGCGCGGGCAGTTGGAGCAACGCAAGATCCGCTTCGTGCCGCACCAGTCCGAGTATTGCTGGGCCTACCAGTTGATCGCACGCGGGGCGCGGGTGATCAATAACCTTGAGGCGTACGGCATGGTGTTGTTGCCGGAGTTTCGCGACTGGCCCTTGCCGGACCTGCGCGATGCGATTGACCGGGAGTTCTTTATCTTGTCCGAGGCGCATTACCAGCGCTATATCGCCCCGGGGTTTCTGAGAGATGCGCTGTCTACCTGACAGCATGCATCCAAATGTGGGAGGGGGCTTGCTCCCGATAGCAGTGTGTCAGTCAGCCCATCCTTCACTGACCCACTGCTATCGGGAGCAAGCCCCCTACCACATTTTGCCCTCTATTGTTCTTCAGGGCTTGGTTGCCAGTTCTTGCAGATGATCCATCAACGTCTGTGGCTTGAGCACCAGCACGTCGCTTTCCACCGCATCCAGCACCACCTCCGCTGTATTACCGATCAACGCCCCCGAAATCCCGGTGCGGGCCACGGTGCCGATGATGGTCACCGCCGCGTGCAGCTGATGGGCCATATGCGGGATCAGCACATCGGCCGGGCCTTCCTTGATATGCAGGTGCCTGCCGTCCACGTCGAACTCGTCCTGGAATGCCTTGCATTGTTCGCGATAGCGCGCCTCGATGGTTTCCTTGAGCTGGAAGGTCGGGTCGGCTGCCGACAGCATCGGCGACGGGTGGGCGCTGATCACATGCAGTTGCGCCTTGGCCAGGCTGGCGATATCAAAGCCATGGTCGATGATCGCATTGTGCAGTGAGCGGTGTTCGCTGTCGGTATTGCCCACATCGATGGCCGCCAGAATCACTCCGCCAGCCCATGGCGTAGCAGTCTTGACCAATAGCACCGGCGTCGGGCAATAGCGCAGCAGCTTCCAGTCCGCCGGCGTCAACAGGGCTTTTTTCAGCGGGCTGTCGGGAAAGTGCTGTTTGATCACCAGGCCGCAGCCTTCGGCTTGCTGCACCTCGATAATGGTGTCATGCAGGCTTTCGTTCCACGCCTGCTCGGTGGAGACGCTGTAACCGTCGTTCTTTAAACCCTCCTTGAGCACACTCAACAGCGCCGAATGCTCGTGTTTCTTGTCGCAGACCAGCAAGTGCAGATGTGCGTCGGTCACCCCGGCAATCAGCTTGCCACGCTTGAGGGCCAGGCTTTCCGAATGCTCGGGCTCGATGACCACCAGGATGCTGCGGATGGCTTGCATGATCGGGATCTCCAGGAAGGGGCATGCAACAACTATAGTTGCTGCCCGCCAGACGTCATGTTGATGCACATCAAGGCCGGTGGCTGGTGGTCTGCGGCGGGGTCGGTATAATCGGCGCCCTTTTGTGATCCTTTGCCCGTGAGCCCGATGAACCTGCCCGAAATCCACGAATTCCTCGGCTGCCGCACCCCCGACGCCTGGGTCCAGGCCGCTCTGGCCGATCAGGAAACCCTGCTGATCGACCACAAGAACTGCGAATTCAAAGCCGCCAGCACCGCCCTGAGCCTGATGGCCAAGTACCACGGCCATGTTGACCTGATCAATATGATGTCGCGCCTGGCCCGCGAAGAACTGGTGCACCACGAGCAAGTCATGCGCCTGATGAAGAAGCGCAAGGTTGAACTGCGCCAACTGCACGCGGGCCGTTATGCCTCGGGTTTGCGCAAGGTGGTGCGCAGCCACGAGCCGGTCAAGCTGGTGGACACCCTGGTGGTCGGCGCTTTTATCGAAGCACGCAGCTGCGAGCGTTTCGAAGCATTGGTGCCGCATTTGGACGAAGAGCTCGGCAAGTTCTACTTCGGTTTGCTCAAAAGCGAAGCCCGGCACTTCCAGGGTTACTTGAAGCTGGCCTACCAGTATGGCGACGCCAAGGACATCGCCCAGGTGATCGAGCGGGTGAGGGCGGCCGAGCAGGAGCTGATCGAATCACCCGACATCGAGTTCCGCTTTCACAGTGGCGTGCCAGCCTGAGGCCACCGCCACGCCGATCAAGGCGGTGATCCCGGCGAGCAGCAGGATCACCGTTTGCGTGCCCAACGGCGCTGCCAGCACGGCGATCATCAGGCCCGCCAACGGCTGCGGCAGGTTGTTGAGCAAGGTGATCACGCCTACCGTCTTGCCGAAATCCTGCACCGGGATCACTTTTTGACGGGTGCTGCGCAGGTACACGTTGAACATCTTGTCGAAGCCCGTCACCAGCAGGAAGCCCACGGCATACGCCCACACACCGGGGCTGACGGCGGTGATCAGCGCGCCGACCGCAATCATCGAATACGACAGCCCACCCATTACTTTCAACGGCAGTGACGAGCGTGCCAGGTAAAACAGAATCCCGATGGTGACCAGCGCGCCGGCGGCTTGCAGCAGGGCGTAGGCATCCTTGTCGGCGGCGTATTGGCCGGTAACCATGGCGGCCGAGGTGGCCAGTGTGACCCCTATAATCAGGTTCACGCCGACTGCCAGAATGATGATGCGCTTGAGTTCCACCAGGTTGCGGATGTGGCCAAACGCGGTGCGCAGCGGTTGCAGCCAGATACCCGGGTGCTGCTCACGGCTTTGCAGGCTCACCGTGGTGTTGCGCTGCCAGATCAGCATTGCCAGGTCAGCGAGAACAAACAGTGCGGCGATGGCCAGCACCACCCAGGGCCAGGCCCAAACCTGCAGCATCAACGCTGCCAGCAACGGCCCGAGCACCAGGCCGCTCTGGTCGGCAATCTGCGAATAGGACAAGGTCTTGGCGTAGGTGTAATGCTGGAAGACATGCGGCATCACCACCTCCCGCGCCATGATGCCTTGAGTGGTCAATACCCCGCACAACGCGGACAGCATCACCAGCCAATGGATCCCGTCGAACAGCCCATACAGCGCCACCGCCACCACGCAGGCCAGTGCCCGATACACCTGGCTGATATGCAGAATGCGTACGGGTGAAAACCTGTCGCACAAGGCTCCGCACACCGGAAATGCCAGATAGCGCGGCAGCGATTCGACAAAAAACGCCAGGCCCGCCCACGACACGCTTTGAGTGGTCTGGAACACGATCAGCGGCACGATGAACAGCAGGATCTGGTCGGCCAGCCGCGAGAGGAACAGCGAAACGAAGAACGCCAGATAATCCTTGCGCATACAACTCCTTGAGAATGGCGTTAAAGATTGCAGGCTATTTGTTAAAAACTCTTAAAAGCATGAAGCTTCATCAGCTCGTACTGGCCAGCTGCTTCTGTGCGCCTGCTTGCCACCTATAATGCGCGCACTTCAATCTGCGTTTCTACACTGAGAACTTATGGAAAACCTGGGTCTGGGCAAGGTCCTGCTCGTTGAGGACGATGAAAAGCTGGCAGGGCTGATCGCGCAGTTCCTGTCGCAGCATGGTTTTGAGGTGCGTGTCGTGCACCGGGGCGATGAAGCCCTGGCGGCGTTCCTGGACTTCAAACCCAGGATTGTCGTGCTCGATTTGATGCTTCCGGGCCAGAGCGGGCTGCATGTTTGCCGCGAAATTCGCAATGTGTCAGACACGCCCATCGTGATCCTGACAGCCAAGGAAGACGATCTGGACCATATCCTGGGCCTTGAGTCTGGTGCTGACGATTACGTGATCAAGCCGATCAAGCCGCCAGTGCTGCTTGCACGTTTGCGTGCGTTGCAGCGCCGCCAGGTGCCCGAACCCGCGGCGCGGGGTGCCCTGGAGTTCGGCCGCTTGTCGATTGATCGCAGTTGCCGGGTCGTCAGCCTGGGCGGTCAGACCATCGATCTGACGACCATGGAGTTCGAGTTGCTGTGGTTACTGGCCAGCAGCTCGGGCAAGATCCTCTCGCGCGATGACATCCTCAACCGTATGCGTGGTATTGCCTTTGATGGCCTCAATCGCAGCGTTGATGTCTACATCAGCAAATTGCGCGGCAAGCTCAACGACAACCCTCGCGAGCCGGTGTGCATCAAAACCATCTGGGGCAAGGGTTACCTGTTCAATCCGTTTGCGTGGGAGGTTTAGATGCTGCGCTTGTATCTGCGCCTCTATGTGATCCTCGCGCTCGGCCTGGCCGGGTCGGTCTGGCTGGTCAACTATGGCCTGGACGCGTACATGCCCGAGTCCAACGAGACCTATAACCGTGAAGCCTTGCGCGGCCCGGCGTGGGCCCTGGTGGAACAATTGCGACCGGTACAGGGAGAGGCGCGCCAGGCACGCCTGGCTGAGCTGCAACCGCATTATGGCTTGCGCCTGAAACTGGTGCAGCGCGACGCCCAGCACCTGAGCGAGCGCGAACAGAAACTCCTGGCGAGTGACCAAGTGGTGGTACGCGAGGATTTTATGAAGTTCCTGTCAGCGATTGACGGCGGCCCGCAATTACTTGAGATCCAGCTGCCGGAAGAACCCAAATGGCTGTATTTGTGGGCTTATGGCTTTCTGGGCGCAGGCCTGGCCATCGTCCTGTATTTCTGGGTACGCCCGCACTGGCGTGACCTGGAGCATATCCGCCTGGCGGCGCAACGTTTTGGTGACAATGACCTCGGCTCACGCATCCTGTTGCCAAGGCGTTCCACCGTGCGCGAACTGGCGGGGCACTTCAACCAGATGGCCGAGCGCATCGAGAGCCTGATCGCCAACCAGCGCGAACTCACCAACGCCGTATCTCACGAATTGCGCACGCCGATTGCGCGCTTGTCGTTTGAACTTGATCAACTGCGCCAGCAGGTCGATCCACGCCAGAGCAGCGAGTTGATTGCCGATATGTACGCCGACCTCGGCGAGCTGGAAGAAATGGTTTCCGAACTGTTGACCTACGCCAGCCTGGAGCGCGGTGCCACCCAGGTCACCCGCGAGAACATCGAAGCCCACAGCTGGCTCGACAGCGTGATCGGCAGTGTGGCCCTGGAGGCCGAAGCACAGGGGGTGCAGTTATCGCTGCGTACCTGTGAGGTCGACTTTATCCGCATCGAGCCACGCTTTATGGCGCGGGCGGTGATCAACCTGCTGCGTAACGCCATCCGTTATGCCGATCGCCGCGTGGAAGTGTCGCTGGTCAAGTTCGGCAACGGCTATGAAGTACGGGTCAATGACGATGGCCCAGGCGTGCCGCTGGAGGGCCGCACCAAGATCTTCGAACCGTTCCTGCGCCTCGATGCCAGCCGCGACCGCCGTACTGGAGGGTTTGGCTTGGGCCTGGCATTGGTCAAACGCGTCAGCCAGTGGCATGGCGGGCAGGTGGAAGTGCTGGATTCGGAGTGGGGCGGGGCGTCGTTTCGGATGACCTGGGCGTATGGCGAGTAACACCTTTTGAATACTGCACTGCCCCTCCCACATTTTGATTGGGTTACCAACTTGAATCAGAAGGTGTATTCCACCATCCCCATCACCGACGTCTGCAAGCGGCGCTCCACAATCGGGCTCTTGCCCGCTTTATCCGCCAGGTACTGCACATCCAGCAGCGTCGAGAACTGTGTGTGCTCGCTGATTGGCAAGCTCCACGTAAGGTTCATGCCATTGCTGATATTGCCGCCGCTGGCCTTGTATGCCTTGAAGCGGCTGCGCGCGGCTTGGCCGGTGGTCACGCCGTACCAGGTCTGCAGGTAGTCGCGGTCACCAAAGTGGCTGTTGATGGCGGTATCGACGGAACCGTAACGGCCTTCATAGAGATTGGTCCCCAGGCTCAACTCCAGATGGGTAAAAGCCTTGCCGGTGTCCTTGTGTTTATCTTCTTCAAGCGCATGTTCCAGGGTGGCGCCGATGATCACACCGCCGAGGTTGTACGCGGCACTCACCCCCAATTGCGTGCGTGACTTGATCTCGCCCATGCCTTTGAGGCGTTTGGAGCCGGCATGCATGCTTTCGTTTTTATCCTTGCGCGAATCGCTTGCGCCAACGTATGCGCTGAAGCTCAAGGCATTGCCTTCATAACCCCAGCCCAGGCCCGTATCAGTGTCGAGGAAGACGCCCCAAGGGCTGATGATTTTGCCGCCCAGCACAGGCGCCGTCATGCGTTCGTCGCTGCCACTGTAGCGGGGGGCGTTGGCTATGCCGGCCTTGAGGCTGTATTGCCAGTCTTCGGCAAGCGCCGTGTCGGCGGCGGCAAGCAGGCACAGTGAGGTCACTGACAGGCACAGGTTTTTTGCGTGCATCAGGTGTTTCTCCAGGTTAGAAATTCAAGGGTGTGTGGGGGGACTGGGTGCGTTTGAAGGAATAACCCGAAGCGCTCAGCCCGTTGACCTGGCGGCTGACGGTGTCGCCCAGGCCATAGCCGGTGCCGGCGAGTACCGCGTGGGCGTTGTCGACCGGCAGCAGGATGTAGTCAGTCAGAGGCTCGTCGTGCAATTGGCCGCGTATCACCAGGAAGCCATCTTCCAGGCGCACACTGATGCCGCTCAACGGTGCGTCGGGTTCATGGCTGTTGAGTACCTGATAGGTGCCGATGGTGTCGGCCCAAGCCGTAGACAGGGTCGGCGGCTCGATGCGCTCACCGATAGCAATGCGTTGGCCGTGGCTGCGGGCCGTGAGCATCTGCCGGCCTTGTACCGTCACTACATCAAGCTGGATGCGACCCAGGTCGCCCAGGTCCTTGAGCCAAAAACCCAGGACCTTTTTCTGCGCACGCAGCCAGCCCTGGTCATCGCGCAACAAGTCGAAGGTGTAGCCGGCCAGTTCGCCAGCCAGGCGCTCACGGTCATCCTTGATACGGAATACGCCCCAGGGGGTCGCGTAGAACCCGGCCAGGCGCTTGCGGTCGACGGCCGCTGGCACGTGGCGCAGTTTCAGACCGTGGCCGGGAGCCTGGCAGTCGTCGGCGCAGGGGCGCTCGCCGGTTTGTGCCTCAAGCATCAGGCGCAGGCTGTCGATGGACAGCGACACCACCATCTCTTCGGCATTGCTGTCGTTGGCCATGATGATCACGGCCAGTTGCTGGTCCGGCAGCAGAGTCACCTGGGCGGCGAAATCATCGCCGCCGCCGCTGTGCTGGTAAGTACGCACACCGGGGGCAATCGGCTCGTCACCGCATGGCGCCAGAAACCAGCCCAGGCCCATCTGGCAGTCAAAATCCAAGGCGTTGCCGGTGTTTTGCTGGGTGAACATTTGATCTATTGAAGCGCTGCCCAGCACGCGGTTGCCCTTGTAGGTGCCTTTGGCAAACAACATCTGCACGTAGTGACTCAGATCCTTGGGGCTGGCCCACAGGCCACCGGCGGCAAGGTCGCGTACCTGGGCGTCGGTGCTGGCGTTGCCGTCCTCATAACCCAGGGCGCGAAAGCTCAATTGCGCGCCGGTGCCGAGGAAACTGGCCTGGTTCATGTGCAAGGGGGTCAAGAGGCTGCTTTGTAGCTGGGCTTCGAAGCTTTTGCCGCTGCTGCGCTCGATGGCGGCACCCACCAGCGAATAGCCGAGGTTGGAATAAGCCACCTGAAAACCGGGCGGGCTGCTCAGCCATACGCCCGACACGCGCATCGGCATCTGCCCCATGGCATAGGTGCTGTGCAGGTCACGCAGGTGCTCACTGGGCAGGCCGGATTGATGGCTGAGCAAACGCCGTAACGTGATGGCGCGATCTGCTTCGGCCTGGTCGTCATGAAAGCGCGAGCGTACGTAAAATTCACGCAGGGTTTGCTGGATCGGTGCATCCAGTGCCAGACGCTGTTGCTCCACCAACTGCAGCGCCGCCGTGGCGGTGATCAGTTTGGAAATCCCCCCGGCGCGAAACGCCGTGTTGGGCGTAACCGGCACGCCCTGGGTCTTGTCGGCCAGGCCAAAGCCACGGGCCCAGATCAACTCCTGGCCATTGACCAGGGCAATCGACAAGCCTGCCACATTTTCCCGGACCATCTCCCGGGGTATGCGTGTTTGCAGGTAACGGATGATCGCGCCGTAATCGCCTTTTTGAATCGGCGGCGGAGCAGGCGGTTGCGAGTGGCAACCGATACTGCTCAGCAGGCAACCCAATAGCGGGATACCGCGCAGTCTACGAAACATCAAGAGCACCCGAATGATGATTTGGATGCTGGAATGCTAGGGCGGCGGGGGCTGAGAATCTTTGAGTGCTTTGTCGGGAAACTGTCAAAGACTGTTAACGGCCAACTGTAGGAGCGAACTTGCTTGCGCCTACAAGATCAGGGCATCAATGTGGCGATCAGTGCCCGAATGGTCCCCGGCAATGCCTCCAACTCGCGCACCAGAATGCTGCGCTCGCGAATCGCCCAAGGCTCGTCCAGCTTCACCGCCGTCAACTGCATGGTGCGGCTGTGGCGCTGGGCGGCGGACTCGGGAATGATCCCGATGCCCACGCCGGCCTCGACCATCCGGCAGATCGCCTCGAAGCTCGACACCTGGATGCGCAGCGACAACTGCTTGCCCAGGCGCTCGACGTGTTCGCGCAGGAAACTCAGCAGCGTGCTGCCTTCATGCAGGCCGATATGCTGGTAGGCGAGGGTTTGTTCGAGGGTGACCGAAGGCTGATCGGCCAAAGGATGCCCGACGGGCACCATCAGCACCAATTCATCCGTACTGAAATGCAGCACCTGCAAGCCAGCAGCTTCCACGGGACCGGCAATAATGCCCATGTCGCTGGTGCCATCGAGTACGCCGCGCACGATGTCCCGAGACAGGCGCTCCTGCAGGTCGACGGTCACGCCTGGGCGCTGGGACAAAAAGCCCGCCAGCACTTCCGGCAAGAACTCGGTGACCGCCGTGGTGTTGGCGAAGATGCGGATATGCCCGGCTGAGTCCACGCCGTATTGGGTGAACTCGCTTTTCAGGTAGTCCACCTGACGCATGATCAATCGCGCATGGTGCAACAGGCGCTCGCCCGCCGGGGTGATCTCCACGCCACGGCTGTCGCGGTACAACAGGCGGGTGTCGAGCTGACCTTCCAGGGCCTTGATCCGCGCACTCGCGGCGGCCGGCGACAGAAACGCGCGCTTGGCGCCCTGGGTCAGGCTGGGGGATTCGGCGATATGGATAAACAGGCGCAGGTCGGCGAGATCAAAGTGCATGCAAGACTCCCGGTACAGGGTGGCAGCGTTCAGCATAACCGAACGCTGGTTTATTGAAATGCAAATTCTCAGAACGGGCAGGCCCTTGCATGATCGGCAGCAGACACCCACTGCCTGAGGATCTGCACCCGATGAGCGCCACTGATTGGATCGGCCGAAGCGAGACTGCCCACGATCACCTGAGCCATAACCTGCTCAAGCGCATCGCCGCCACGTTCGGTGAAGGGGTGCCTGCCGACGGTGCAGCCGTACCCGCATTGTGGCAATGGTGCTTTTTCCAGGACCCGCTGCCGGAGTCGGCCCTGGGCAGCGATGGCCACCCGGCTCGCGGCGGGTTCTTGCCACCGGCCGATAACCGTAATCGCATGTGGGCCGGTGGGCGTATCGAGTTTGTGCACCCGCTGCGAGCCGGCGAGGCGGCGACCCGCGTGTCGACCATCACTCAGGTCGAAGAAAAGACCGGTCGCACCGGTTCGCTGTTGTTTGTCACGGTGCGCCACGACTATTCCCAGGCCGGGCGCCTGGCGATCCGCGAGGAACAGGACATCGTCTATCGCGAGCCCACGCCGCCCAAACCCGGCAGCGGCGATGCCCTGGTCCGGGGCGAATGGACAGAAGCGGTCGAACCGACACCCACCCTGCTGTTCCGCTACAGCGCCGTGACCTTCAACGGCCACCGCATCCATTACGACTATCCCTATGTCACCGCCACTGAAGGCTACAGCGGCTTGGTGGTGCATGGCCCACTGATCGCTACCTTGAGCCTGCGCGCGTTCTGCCGGGCGCACCCTGAAGCCACGCTGCGCCGTTTCATCTATCGCGGCGTGCGCCCGTTGATTGCACCGCAGCCGTTTGAAGTAGGCGGGCACATCAGCGCAACCGGCGTCGCAGAACTTTGGGCTGGCAACGCTGAAGGTCTGGCGCAGACCGCCCAGGTGCATTTCGAATAACCCAAGAACAACAGGCGGAGAGCCGCGCATGAACCCCAATGACAACGAAGAACTCAATGCCATCCGCGAAGGCGTGCGCGCCTTGTGCGCCGAGTTCGATGCCGCCTACTGGCGCAGGATCGACGAAGACAAAGGCTTCCCCGAAGCCTTCGTCAAGGCCCTGACCGCTGCCGGCTGGCTGTCGGCAATGATCCCCGAAGAGTACGGCGGTTCCGGCCTGGGCCTGGCCGAAGCGTCGGTGATCCTCGAAGAGGTCAACCGTTGCGGCGGTAACTCCGGCACCGTGCATGGCCAGATGTACAACATGTTCACCCTGTTGCGTCACGGCAGCGAGGCGCAAAAGCGCTTCTACCTGCCCAAGCTCGCCAGCGGTGAACTGCGTCTGCAATCAATGGGCGTCACAGAGCCCACCACGGGCACTGACACCACCAAGATCAAGACCACCGCGATCAAACGCGGCGACAAGTACGTGATCAACGGGCAGAAAGTCTGGATCTCGCGAGTGCAGCATTCCGACCTGATGATCCTGCTGGCGCGCACTACGCCCTTGGCCGAGGTGAAGAAAAAGTCCGAAGGCATGTCGATCTTCCTGGTCGACCTGCGCGAGGCCATCGGTAACGGCCTGACCGTGCAGCCCATCGCCAATATGGTCAACCATGAGACCAACGAACTGTTCTTCGACAACCTGGAACTGCCGGTCGACAGCCTGATTGGCGAAGAGGGCAAGGGCTTCAAATACATCCTCGATGGCCTGAATGCCGAGCGCACCCTGATCGCCGCCGAGTGCATCGGCGACGGCCGCTGGTTTATCGAAAAGGCCAGCGCCTATGCCCGCGACCGCGTGGTGTTTGGCCGGCCAATCGGGCAGAACCAGGGCGTGCAATTCCCGATTGCCGAAGCGCATATCGAGATCGAAGCGGCCGACTTGATGCGCTGGCGTGCCTGCGAGGAATACGACAGCGGCAAGAACGCCGGGGCCAGCGCCAACATGGCCAAGTACCTGGCGGCCAAGGCGTCGTGGGAAGCAGCCAACGCTTGCCTGCAAACCCACGGTGGCTTTGGTTTTGCCTGCGAATACGACGTGGAACGCAAATTCCGCGAGACGCGCTTGTACCAGGTGGCGCCGATTTCCACCAACTTGATCCTGTCCTACGTGGCCGAGCATCTGCTCGAACTGCCACGCAGTTTCTGAGGGCCTGAGCATGCGTCATACCCAAGCCCTGTGCCAATTCCTCGCTGATCTGACCTACTCGCAGTTGCCCGAGCACGTACTGGATCGCATCGAGGAGCTGTATCTGGATTGGCTCGCCTCGGCGCTGGCCAGCCAGGGCGCACACCCGATTCCCCTGTTCGAGCGCTATGCGCAGAAGATGGGGCCGAGCAGCGGCCCGGCCCAGGTGATCGTCAGCGGCGCCAGCAGCAGCGCGTATTTTGCGGCACTGGTCAACGCGGCATCGTCGCATCTGGTGGAGCAGGATGACCTGCACAACAGTTCGGTGCTGCACCCGGCCACGGTGGTGTTTCCCGCCGCGCTGGCGGCCGCCCAGGACCTGGGCAAATCGGGTCGCGATCTGTTGCTGGCTGCGGTGGCCGGTTATGAAGCCGGGATTCGCATCGGCGAGTTCCTGGGCCGCTCGCACTACCGCATCTTCCACACCACGGCCACCGTCGGCACCCTGGCGGCGGCGGTCGCCGTGGGCAAATTGCTCGACTTCAACCAGGAACAGTTCATCAACCTGCTCGGCAGTGCCGGCACTCAAGCGGCAGGGCTGTGGGAGTTCTTGCGCGATGCCGCCGACTCCAAGCAACTGCACACGGCCAAAGCCGCAGCGGATGGCTTGCTGGCAGCTTACCTGACAGCCGATGGATTGACCGGTGCGCGCAATATCCTTGAAGGCGATCAAGGCTTGGCGGTGGGCATGTCGAGTGATTCAGAACCTAGCAAGTTGTCCGCTGATTTGGGTAGCCGCTGGGCGCTGGTGGAAACCTCGTTCAAGTTCCATGCCTCCTGCCGCCACACCCATCCCGCTGCGGATGCGCTACTGGACGTGATGCAGCGTGAAGGCTTGAGCGCGGCGCAAATCTCCCGAGTGGAAACCCGCGTGCATCAAGGCGCCATTGATGTGCTCGGCCGGGTGACGGTGCCGGCCACCGTGCACCAGGCCAAATTCTCCATGGGCACCGTGCTTGGCCTGATCGCGGTGCATGGCAAAGCAGGGTTGCCCGAGTTCCATCAGCTGGCGTTGACCGACCCTGCGGTCGCGGCCTTTCGCGACAAGGTCAGCATGACCCTCGACCCTGAGGTCGATAGCGCCTATCCGCAACGCTGGCTGGGCCGTGTCATCGTCACCACCACTGACGGGCGCACGCTGCACGGTGCCATCGACGAGCCCAAGGGCGACCCGGGCAACACCCTGAGCCGCGCCGAACTGGCGGATAAGTTCCAGCGCCTGACTCACTTCAGCGGCGCCCGTACCCCCGCCCAGGCAAGTGGCCTGATCGAGCAGGTATGGAACCTGCGTAACACCGTGTCCATGGCCCATTGGCTTTGAGGGATTTGTCATGAGTAATCAACGACCGCTGGACGGCATCACGGTTGTCAGCCTGGAACACGCGATTGCCGCGCCATTCTGTACCCGCCAATTGGCCGATCTCGGCGCCCGCGTGATCAAGGTCGAGCGCCCCGGTGCCGGTGACTTTGCCCGAGGTTATGACGAACGCGTGCGCGGCCTGGCATCGCATTTCGTCTGGACCAACCGTTCAAAGGAAAGCCTGACCCTGGACCTCAAGCAGGACGAGGCGGGCGCAATCCTTGAAGCGCTGCTGGCCGATGCCGATGTGCTGGTGCAAAACCTTGCACCCGGCGCGGCGGCGCGCATGGGCTTGTCGTTCGAGGTACTGCATCAACGTTTTCCAAGGCTGATCGTCTGCGATATTTCCGGTTATGGCGAAGGCGGGCCCTACGAGAAAAAGAAAGCCTACGACTTGTTGATCCAGAGCGAAGGCGGCTTCCTGTCGGTGACTGGCGGCCCGAGTGATGAGCAGATGGCCAAGGCCGGTTGCTCCATCGCGGATATCTCCGCGGGCATGTATGCCTACAGCGGCATTCTTTCGGCGTTGCTGCTGCGGGGCACGACCGGCAAGGGCAGCCGTATCGATGTGAGCATGTTGGAAAGCCTGGTGGAGTGGATGGGCTACCCGATGTATTACGCCTTCGACGGCGCGCCGCCGCCCCCGCGTGCGGGCGCAGCACATTCAACGATTTACCCCTATGGGCCGTTTCCCACTGGTGATGGCGGCACGGTGATGCTCGGGTTGCAGAATGAGCGCGAGTGGGCGGCGTTCTGCGACAAGGTACTGCTCACCCCGGCGCTGGCGACGGACGAACGTTTCAGCGCCAACTTCAAGCGTTCGGCCAACCGCGAGGCGCTGCGCCAGATTATCGTGGACAGTTTTGCCCGGTTGGACGCCGAGGCGGTGATTCAGCGTCTGGAGGATGCGCAGATCGCCAGCGCGCGGGTCAACGATATGCAAGGCGTATGGGCCCACCCTCAACTCAAGGCCCGCGACAGTTGGCGTGAAGTCGACAGCCCGGCCGGGCCGTTGCCCTCGCTGCTGCCACCAGCGCGTAACGCCGCGTTTACCCCGCGCATGGATGGTGTGCCGGCACTGGGGCAACACAGCCAGGGCATTCTCGACCAGCTGGGTTATTCCGGTGAGGCCATCGACAGCCTGCGTGCGCGCGGCGTTATCTGATCAGGAAGTGTGCGATGCCAAAGCCTTTAGTTCGTTCAGCGTTGTTTGTGCCGGGCAGCCGCCCGGAGCGGTTCGCCAAAGCCTTGGCCAGCGGCGCCGACGCAGTGATTGTGGATTTTGAAGACGCCGTGGAAGAGCCGCTCAAGCGCCAGGCCCGGGACAATCTGGGGATGTTCCTGCAGGCCCACCCCGAGGCTCAGGTGTGGGTGCGCATCAATGCGCCTGGACACGTCGAGCATTTTGAGGATGTGGCGTTCTGCAAGGCTCATGCAAATGTCGCGGGTGTGCTGCTCCCCAAGGTCGAGAGCGCAGCCCAGGTCGCCGTAGTGGCTGCCACCGGCAAACCCATCTGGCCGATCATCGAAAGCGCTCGCGGCTTGTTGGCGGTGGCCGAGATTGCCCATGCTCCGCTGGTAGAGCGGCTGTCGTTCGGTGGCTTGGACCTGGCCCTGGATCTGAACCTGAGCAGCCATTCCCGCGCTGCTGAGTTTGCCCTCGACCAGGCGCGCCTGTCACTGATCGTGCATTCGCGCGCCGCCGATCTGGTGGCACCGCTGGACGGCGTACATCCGGCCATCGACGACCCTGAGGGCCTGCGCAGTTCGATCCGGCACGCCTATGAAATGGGTTTTGCCGGGGCGTTGTGTATCCATCCCAAGCAGGTTCCGGTGATTCATCAGGCGTTGGCGCCCAGCACTGAAGACCTGGCCTGGGCCAAGCGGGTAGTGGAGGCGAGTGCCCATGGGGCAGGGGCCTATCAGATTGATGGGCAGATGGTGGATGCGCCGGTGTTGCTGCGGGCACAAAGACTGCTGGCTGCCCAACCCTGACTGGATAAGCCTTCCCACAGGATCGACATGCTCCTTGAGGTTGGTGTTCGGCCAGGCCGAACGCAGGTATCTAAAATTCGAAATTCTCAATATGCAGCACATCAGGCACTTTGCCTTACAACACAACAATAAGAAGGTGATTTCCCATGCTCAAGCTCTCTCGGGCGCTGCTGTGCGCCGCCACCTTGTTCGCCGCGGGCCTGGCCCAGGCGGCTGACCCGATTGTGATCAAGTTCGCCCACGTGGTGGCCGAGAACACGCCCAAAGGCCAGGGCGCGCTGCTGTTCAAGAAGCTCGCCGAAGAACGCCTGCCCGGCAAGGTCAAGGTCGAGGTGTACCCCAACTCGTCGCTGTTCGGCGATGGCAAGGAAATGGAAGCGTTGCTGTTGGGTGACGTGCAGATGCTGGCGCCGTCCCTGGCCAAGTTCGAGCAGTACACCAAACAGGTGCAGATCTACGACCTGCCGTTCCTGTTCAACGACCTGGCTGCCGTCGACCGTTTCCAGGCCGCCCAGGGCAAGCAACTGCTGACTGCGATGCAGGACAAGAACATTCTCGGCCTGGCCTATTGGCACAACGGCCTCAAGCAACTCTCCGCCAACAAGGCCCTGCACGAACCCAAGGACGCCCGTGGCCTGAAGTTTCGCGTGCAAGCCTCCAGCGTGCTTGAAGAGCAGTTCAAGGCGATCCGCGCCAACCCGCGCAAGATGAGCTTTGCCGAGGTTTACCAGGGCTTGCAGACCGGCACCGTGAATGGCACCGAGAACACCTGGTCGAACTATGAAAGCCAGAAGGTCAACGAGGTGCAGAAGTATTTCACCGAGTCCAACCATGGCCTGATCGACTACATGGTCATCACCAACGCCAAGTTCTGGAACGGCCTGGCGCCGGATGTCCGCAGCACGCTGGAGCAGATCATGGCCGAAGTCACTGTCGAGGTGAACAAGCAGGCCGAAGCGCTGAACCAGTCGGCCAGGCAGAAGATCATCGATGCCAAGACAAGCGAGATCATCGAACTTACCCCCGAGCAACGCACGCTCTGGCGCGAAGCCATGCGCCCGGTGTGGCAGAAGTTCGAAGGCCAGATCGGGGCTGAGCTGATCAAGGCAGCGGACGCTTCCAACCAATAATCCCAGGGTGTACTGAGATCCAATGTGGGAGGCGGCTTGCTCCCGATAGCGGTGGATCAGAGACAGATCTGCAAGCTGACACATTGCTATCGGGAGCAAGCCCCCTCCCACATTTGGGCAAGTTCCACCCTGGTATTTCATTTGCCTCGCGAGGTTTTGCCATGCAAACGCTAAGGCGCGTCTGGGAGCACCTGGAGGAAGGCTTTATTGCCTTCCTGCTGGCCGCCATGACCCTGGTGACATTCGTCTACGTCATGCTCAACAACATCTACACCCTGTTCTTTGCTCTGGCGGATAAATGGGCCTGGAGCAGTCACTTCTTCAATGCCCTGGGCGACACCGCCATGACCTGGGCCCAGGACATGACCTGGAGCGTGGCGCTGACCAAGGCCATGTTCAGCTGGTTGATTTTCTTCGGCATTTCCTACGGAGTACGCACCGCCGGCCACCTGGGCGTGGACGCGCTGGTCAGGTTGACCAAACGCCCGGTACAACGCTTGCTCGGGATGCTCGCCTGCCTGTGCTGCCTGGCCTACGCCGGCCTGTTCATGGTCGCCAGCTACAAGTGGGTGAGTGCGGTAATGACCGCGCATATCGGTGCCGAGGACCTTGACCAGTTCGGTATCGACGTCGGTGACATCGTGGTGATCGTGCCCATCGGTTTTGCCTTGGTATTGATTCGCTACCTGGAAATTTTCTACCGCATTTTTACCCACCGCCAGGTCGGGTTGGGATTGGCCGATGAGGCCGGTGAGGCCAGCAAGTTGGCCGGCAGCCATGAGGAGCGTCACTGATGGCCGTGCTCTGTCTGTTTCTGCTGTTGTTCGTGTTCATGTTCCTTGGCGTGCCGATTGCGATTTCCCTCGGGCTGTCCGGCGCGGTGTCGATCCTGATGTTCAGCCAGGACTCGGTGAGCTCCCTGGCGATCAAGCTGTTTGAAACCAGCGACGCCTATACCTTCCTGGCGATCCCGTTCTTCCTGCTGTCCGGTGCCTTTATGACCACTGGTGGCGTGGCTCAGCGGCTGATCGACTTTGCCAATGCCTGTGTCGGTCATATCCGTGGCGGTCTGGCGATTGCAGCGGTGCTGGCCTGCATGTTGTTTGCCGCGCTGTCCGGCTCGTCACCGGCCACGGTGGCGGCGGTGGGCTCGATTGCCGTGGCAGGCATGGTGCGTTCCGGTTATCCGAAGGAGTTTGGTGCGGGGATCATCTGCAACGCCGGGACCTTGGGTATCCTGATTCCGCCTTCGATTGTGATGGTGGTGTATTCGGCGGCGACCGAAACCTCAGTGGGCAAGCTGTTCATGGCTGGGGTGATCCCGGGACTGTTGCTGGGCCTGATGTTGATGATCGCGATCTACATCGTCGCGCGTATCAAGAAGCTACCCGCGCAACCACGGGCGACGTTCCGCGAGTGGCTCAGTTGCGCACGCCGGGCGTTCTGGGGCCTGTTGCTGTTGGTGATCATCCTCGGCGGCATCTACAGCGGCATGTTCACCCCCACCGAAGCAGCGGCGGTGGCGGCGGTGTATTCGGCGTTTGTCGCGCTGTTCATCTACAAGGACATGACGCTGCGCGACTGCCCCAAGGTGTTGCTGGAGTCGGGGCGCTTGTCGATCATGCTGATGTTCATCATCGCCAACGCCATGCTGTTTGCCCATGTGCTGACCACTGAGCAGATCCCCCAGGAAATCACTGCGTGGGTGATTTCCGAAGGGCTGACGCCGATTGGTTTCCTGATCATGGTCAACGTGGTGCTACTGATTGCCGGCAGCTTTATGGAGCCTTCGGCGATTGTGTTGATCCTGGCGCCGATCTTCTTCCCGATCGCGATGAAGCTTGGGATTGACCCGATTCATCTGGGGATCGTGATGGTGGTGAATATGGAAATCGGCCTGGTTCATCCGCCGGTGGGACTGAACCTGTTCGTGACCTCGGCGGTGACCGGGCTGACATTGGGGCAGACCATTCGCGCGGCGATGCCGTGGCTGATGATTTTGCTGGTGTTCCTGATCATGGTGACTTACTTGCCATTCATTTCCCTTGCGCTGCCGCATTGGCTGGGGATGTAAGGTGGGAGGGATTGCCCCCTCCCACATTTGTTGATTGTTTCGGCCTTACTGATCCATCGCACTCAAGATCGCATGGGCCACTTTTACCCGCTCGGCATTCGGGTAGTTCTTGTTGGCCAGAATCACCACGCCCATATCCTTGCTCGGCACATACGCCACATACGCACCAAAGCCACCGGTAGAGCCGGTCTTGTTGTACAACACGTTGGCCGGCTGCGCCTGGGCCGGGTTGAGCCAGGTGACCTTGTGCGGCTCCATTGCCATCGGTGTGGAGTTACCGTCGATCAACGCTTGCAGGGTGATAGGGTAGGGGTAGCGCTCCCAGCCCAGGCCCTGGGTCATGCCGTTCACGGTGTAGTAGCCAGCGTGGGTGGCGGCGATGGCCTGTTGCACGGGCTGTTCCAGGGTTTGCGGGTGCATGTTCGCAATGACATAGCGGGCGAGGTCCTGGCTGGTGGTCTTGAGCCCGTAGGCTTCACTGTCCAGCGCGCCGGGGCTGACGCGCACAGGTTTTTGCTGCTTGTCATAGCCTTGGGCATATTGGCTGGCTTTGTCCGTGCGCACGCTGACATACGTGTTGGTCAACCCTAGCTTGGGCAGCAGCGTCTTCTCCATGGCAACGTTGAACGGCTGGCCCAGGCTTTGCGCGGTCAGGTAGCCGAACAGGCCGATGCTGGGGTTGGAGTACAAGCGTTGTTCACCCGCAGCGTAAGTGGGCTTCCAATGCTGGAAGTAGCCCAGCATGGTCGATGCACTGTCGGCTGCATCCGGAAATTGCAGCGGCAAGCCGCCAGGGGTATAGGTCGCCAGTTGCAGCAGGCTGATGCGATCGAACGCGCTGCCGGCCAGGGACGGCAAGTACTGGCTGGCTGTGTCCGACAGCTTGAGCTTGCCGATGGCCTGGGCATAACCACCAAGGGTAGCGGTGAAGGTTTTACTCACCGAGCCGATTTCGAACAGCGTGTTTTGGGTGACCGCGGCCTGGGTGTCCTTGGCGGCTACGCCGTAATTAAAGTATTGCACCTTGCCCTGGTTCACCACCGCGACCGCAAGGCCGGGGATGCCTTGCTGTTGCATCAAGGGTTTGACGTTGCTGTCCACGACCTGGCGTATATCGGTGGCGGCCATACAGCCGCCGGATACGAGCAGCAAAGCTGAAACCAGGTACTTTGGCTGATATTTCATGGTGATTCGCTTCCATGTAAAAGTGGCAATGATGATCAGAGCCTGCGCAGGCGTGGCAAATCTAGGTGGATTTTATACCCGGAGCAAACGATGATATCTCGCACCAGCCATTAGAAAAATTGGGGTAAGCCTTGTTGCGTTCCCATCTGCCCCTCAATGCCCTGCGCGCTTTTGAAGCCTCGGCGCGCCATTTGAGCTTTACCCGCGCGGCCATCGAGCTATGCGTGACCCAAGCCGCAGTCAGCCATCAAGTCAAAAGCCTCGAGGCGCAGCTCAATGTCACGCTGTTCAAGCGCCTGCCACGCGGCCTGATGCTCACTCGCGAAGGCGAAACCCTGCTGCCGGTGTTGCGTGAAGCCTTCGACCGCATTGCCCACACCCTGGGCCAGTTCGAGGGCGGTCACTACCGCGAGGTGCTGACAGTGGGCGCGGTCGGCACCTTCGCCGTGGGCTGGCTATTGCCTCGTTTGGCGGATTTCCACAGCCGCTATCCGTTTATTGATTTGCGCCTGTCCACCCACAACAACCGCGTTGATGTCGCTGCCGAGGGCCTGGATTACGCCATTCGGTTTGGCGCAGGCGCCTGGCATGGCACCGAGGCCTGCCCTTTGCTGGAAGCCCCGCTGACGGTGTTGTGTGTGCCGCAGATTGCCGAGCAATTGCACAGCCCGGCCGACGTGTTGAAGTACACCTTGCTGCGCTCTTACCGTGCCGATGAGTGGAGCCTTTGGTTGCAGGCTGCCGGGTTGCCGGCAGACACCCTGGTGCCGCGCAGTATCGTGTTCGACTCGTCGCTGGTGATGATGGAGGCCGCCTTGCAAGGCAGCGGTGTGGCCCTGGCGCCAGCGTTGATGTTTTCACGCCAGTTGGAAAGCGATGTGATCCGCCAGCCGTTCGATGTGGGGATCACGACCGGCAGTTATTGGTTGACCCGTTTGCAGTCACGCAACGAGACACCCGCGATGTTGGCGTTCAAGGGGTGGTTGCAGACGTGTATTGAATAAGAATGTGGAAGGCGGCGGCTAGGCGAGGTATTTGCGGAACCAGCCCAGGGTGCGCTCCCAGGCCAGGTTGGCTGCTGCCTCGTCATACCGCGGCGTTGAGTCATTGTGAAAACCGTGGTTGGCGCCTTGGTAGATGTAAGCCTCATACGTCGTGCCCGCAGCTTTCAACGCCTGCTCATACGCCGGCCAACCCTCATTGATCCGCGTATCCAGTTCCCCGAAATGCAACATGATCGGTGCCTTGATGCGCGGCACGTCTTTGGCCTCGGGTTGGCGCCCGTAGAACGACACCGCAGCGCCCAGTTCCGGGTAGGCCACCGCCGCCGCGTTGGTCACGCCGCCGCCGTAACAGAAGCCGGTGATGCCGACTTTGCCGGTACTGCTGTCGTGGTGCATCAGCCATTCGATGGCGGCGAAGAAGTCGTTCATCAGTTTGGTCGGGTCGACAGTCTGTTGCAGCGCCACGCCTTTTTCATCGTTGCCGGGGTAGCCGCCCACGGACGTCAGGCCATCGGGTGCCAGGGCAATGAAGCCGGCTTTGGCCAGGCGCCGGGCCACGTCTTCGATATAGGGGTTCAGGCCACGGTTTTCATGCACCACCACCACGGCGGGCAGTTTTGCCGCAGCCTTGGACGGGCGCACCAGGTAGCCGCGCACCGTGCCGTTGCCCTTGGGCGAAGGGTAGGTGATGTAGTCGGCGACGATATCCGGATCGGTGAATTTGACCTGTTCGGCCAGGGCGTAGTTGGGGCTCAGGGCTGCCAGCAGCGCCGAGGCGGTGAGGCCGCCCAAGGTGAACAGCGCGGCACGGTCGAGAAACTCGCGGCGGTTGATCTTGCCGTGGGCGTAGCCGTCGTAGAGTTCCAGCAGTTCGGGAGCAAAGTCCTTGGCGGTAAGACGGGGCATGGGTGCAGTCCTCGATCAGCGGTTGCAGTCACTGTAGACCAGGATCACGCCTCGCGACCATGGGCGGCCGCGGCCAATTGCCCGGTGTCGACGCGTACGAAAACTGAATCGCCGATGGCCGTGAGCACGTCACCGGCGTACACCTCGCAGACCACGCGGCTTTTGCGCCCGATGTCGCCTTCGACCCGTGCGCGCAGGGTCAGCGGCACGCCCATCGGTGTGGGCTTGATGAATTTGATCCCCAGGTTGCCGGTGACGCAGTCGATGCGCGGCAGGCTGCCGGGTTCGCGCTGTTCGGCGCGGTAGTGGTAGGCCATGGCGGTCCAGTTGGAATGGCAATCCACCAGCATGGCGATCAGGCCGCCGTAGACCAGGTCTGGCCAGCCGCTATATTTGGCTTCGGGTTGATGCTCGGCGACCACGTGTACGCCATCTTCGGCCCAGCGGCTCTTGATATGCAGGCCATGGGGGTTGCTGCTGCCGCAGCCGTAGCAGATGCCTTCTGGCGCGGTGATGTCTTGGAGAGAAGCGGTGGTCATGCAAAGTCCTTGTTATTGTTCAGGCGACTTCCCTGTTTAGCAGGCCACGCGTCAGCGGGCAAACTTCTTCGCCCCGGCCACGCAGCCGATCACCGCGAACGTCACCAGCACCATGCCCAGGCTGACCTGCTCATGCAGCAGGCCCGCGGCCAGCGCCAGGCCGAAGAAAGGTTGCAGCAGCTGCAACTGGCCGACTGCGGCAATGCCGCCCTGGGCCAGGCCGCGGTACCAGAACACAAAGCCGATCAACATGCTGAACAGCGCCACGTACCCCAGGCTCAGCCACGCCGGCAGGCTGATGCCGCTGAGGGTCGAAGGCGCCAGCAGCAGGCTCAACGGTGCCACCAGCGGCAGCGACACCACCAGCGCCCAACAAATCACCTGCCAGCCACCCAGGCTGCGCGACAGCTTGGCGCCTTCGGCATAACCCAGGCCGCAGACCAGCACCGCCAACAGCATCAACAAGTCGCCTGCAGGGGCGGCGCTCAAGCCTTGGGCAAAGGCGTAACCCATCACCAACAGGCTGCCCAGGATGGAAAACAACCAGAACACTGGCTTGGGTCGCTCGCCGCCACGCAGCACGCCAAATACCGCCGTGGCCAGGGGCAGCAGGCCGATGAAGACGATTGAATGGGCCGAGGTCACGTATTGCAGGGCCAGGGCTGTGAGCAGTGGGAAGCCGATCACCACGCCCAGAGCGACGATCACCAAGGGAGCCCATTGCTGACGGGTGGGGCGTTTTTCCTTGAATAGCCACAACAGGCAGCCCCCCAGCAGGGCGGCGAGGGTGGCGCGGATCATGGTCAGGAACACCGGGTCGAACTCCATGACCGCCAGGCGCGTGGCCGGCAGCGATCCGCTGAAAATCACCACGCCGATAAAACCGTTGATCCAACCCTGAGTGCTGACATCCAGGGTGCCGAAGCGGGCGATGCGTTCCATGGCGGTATGTCCGAAAGTGGGGTTGCGTGCGGCTCATGCTAGGGCTGAAGATTAGGACAATCAAAAAATTGTCATGGATACATCCCGATGCCCCGTGCGCGCTACAAATTGCTGGTCGATACCTTCGCCGAGGCCATCCGCAGTGGGCAGATGCCTGCCGGCGCGCGCTTGCCCACCCATCGTCAGTTGGCCGCTGAGCATGGCTTGGCACTGGTCACCGCGAGCCGGGTGTACAGCGAGTTGGAAGCCATGGGCCTGGTCAGTGGCGAGACCGGTCGCGGTACCTTCGTGCGTGAAATCACCTTGCCGCCGGGGCAGGGCAGCGGGCAGATGACGGTGGCGCCGGGCCTGCTCGACCTGAATTTCAACTACCCGTCCTTGCCTGGGCAGGCCGAGCTGTTGCGCACGGCGTTGCGCCAGTTGGCGTTGTCGGGCGATCTGGAGGCACTGCTGCGTTACCAGCCCCATGCAGGGCGCGTGCATGAGCGCGCCGCCATGGCCCGGCACTTGTTGAATCGAGGACTCACGGTGGCCGCCGAGCAGGTACTGGTGGTCAGCGGCGCCCAGCACGGCTTGGCGGTGACCCTGATGACGTTGCTCAAGCCTGGGGATGTGATCGCGGTGGATGCGCTGACTTATCCGGGCTTCAAGGCGCTGGCCGAAACCCTGCACCTGGAAATCGTCGCCATCCCGGTGACCACGGCCGGCCCGGACCTGGACCATCTGCATAGCCTGTGTCGCCAGCGCCCGGTACGTGCGGTATACAGCATGCCAACCCTGCATAACCCGCTGGGCTGGGTACTGAGCCTGGAGCAGCGCGAGCGTTTGGTGGCGATTGCCCGGCAGCACAACCTGATGATCGTCGAGGATGGCGCCTATGCGTTTCTCGCCGAAGATGCACCTGCGCCGTTGGCGGCACTGGCCCCGGAGCGCACGGTGTATGTGGGTGGGCTGTCCAAGAATGTCGCCGCCGGTTTGCGCATAGGGTTTATCGCGGCGCCTTCAGCTTGGGTGAGCAGGTTGGAACGTACGATCATGGCCACCACCTGGAGCGTGCCAGGCGTGATGAGTGCCATTGCAGTGGCCTGGCTCGAAGACGGTACGGTGGCGCAACTGGAGGCGCAAAAACGCGCGGATGCCCAAGCCCGCCAGGCACTGGCAGCCCAAGTGCTGACGGGCGTGCGGTATGTCAGCCATTCGTCATCGTATTTTTTGTGGCTGCCTTTGGCAGAAGAGGCTCGCGCCGATCAAGTCGTCATGACCTTGCAGCGCGAAGGCATTTGCGTGTCCACCGCCGAACCGTTCGCAGTCTCGGCCCAGGTGCCCCACGCACTGCGCGTGGCCCTGGGGTCGGTGCCGATGGCGCAGTTGCGTGGGGCCCTGGAGACGATACGCAAAGTGGTGGCGTGGTGAGCTGTGCTCAGTATTTGTAAGCCTGGCGCCCGATCAGCAACCACTTGCCGTGTTGCTTCTGCCAGACCTGGAAGTTGTCGATATCGGTTGGCGTGTCCACACCACTGTTCACCGCCAGAGCATGGAAGTGGTTGCGCACCAGGGCGGTATCGCCATTAAGGGTGATGGTCTGGTTCTGCATTTCCAGAGTCTTGAAGGCGCTGGTGTGGGTTTGCAGGTCGGCGATAAATTGCGCCTTGTTCTGCACTTTGCCGCTGGAGTGGCCGTAGGTGAGCGTGTCGGATGTCAGCGCGTGAAGTTGCTTGACGTCCAGATGCAACATGGCTTGGGTCAGCTGGTCGACTGCCTGGGCCACTTCCTTTTCAGCGGGGGCAGCGGCGACGTAGCCGGAGAACAGGCACAGGAAGCCGATCAGCACTTTGAGGTTGGGCATGGGTGTTCCTTGTTTTTGTTGGGTGGATACGACGAGGTATGTCGTCGTACAACCATGCAATAATTTCGGCAGGGAAGGAAAGTGAAATTTTGAAATGGGCTGAGATGATTCGAGGTTAGAGTGGTAACCAGCACCCCATAGCCGAGGTAAAAATGGCTTTTGACTGGCACAGCGACCCTCTCACCCGTGGGACACCGGTGACCCCGGGCTATAAAAACACTCAGAACGTGCGCCGTTTCATGCGTGATCAGTGCGGGCCGACGTTCAAGTTCAACCGCCCCTTTATGGCGTGGATTCTCAATGGCGTCCCCAAGACTATGGGTGATGTGGTGGACGAGTGGCAGCGTCGCGAGGTGACGCTGCCCTAAGCCACGGTGCTTGATTGCAAATACAGCAAAATGTAGGAGGGGGCTTGCTCCCGATGGCGGCCTCAGGGCCGACCAGGATGTTGGATCAGGCCGAGTACATATCCATTGCTGCGGTAACGACCACTATTGGTTCCGCTTTTACAGCGGGTCACTTTTGAAAAGCGCAAAAGTAACCCAAACGCTCTTGCCCCACCACTCGGCACCTCGCTTCGGCTCGGTGTGCCCGTAATCCGACATGGATTTGGGGGGCCGCCGCCACGCGCCATCCATGGCGCGTGGCGGCTAAACCGGCATCCCTGCCGGTTTACCCCCCAAATCCCTGTCGAATTCCGGCCAGCGTGGTTTAACGGGGCGCCTCAGATCAAAAGCAGATCAAGAGCAAGATCAAGAGCGGCTCGCTTCGCATCGTGGTTACTGTTGGCGACTGCAAAGTTGTGTAGATACCCTCCCATATTTGAATTGCTTTTATTCGCTGGGCAGCGGTGGTGTGCGTGGCGGTATCACGCGTTTGCTGCCGGTGGCTTCAAACGCTGCGGCAAAGCGCAGCAGCGCCGAATCATCATAAGCACGCCCGGCAAACGTCAGCCCCACCGGCATACCGATATCCGCCATCACGCCCATCGGCACGGTGACGGTGGGCACGCCCAGGTGGCGAATCGCGAGGTTACCGTTGGCCACCCACACGCCGTTGCTCCAGGCGATGTCGGCAGACGCTTCGTTCACGTCGGCATCGGCCGGGCCTACATCGGCTACGGTCGGAAACAGCACGGCGTCGAGGCCGAGGTTGTCCATCCAGTCTTCCAGATCCAGGCGTCGGGTTGCTTCCAGGCCACGCAGGCCATCGGGCACGGTACCGATCTGGTCCCACGGTGTGATGCCGCGTTGGGCCATGCGCACGTATTCATCCATGCCGGCGGCGAGGTCGTCTTCACGGTTGGGCAGGGTACCGGGGTCATGGGGGAAGATCTTTGGTCCGTCCACATCCGCCAGGCGGTTGAGCGCCGGATCGTTGTTGGCGCGCAAGAAATCATCAAAGGCCCAGGCAGATAGCTCCCACAGTTCGTCGTGGAGGAACTCCTTGGACACCAGGCCACGGGTAAACACCGTTGGCGCGCCGGGGCGGTCGCCTTCGCAGTTGGATACCAGCGGGAAATCCACCTCGATCACTTCGGCGCCGGCGGCCTCCAGCGCCTGGCGGGCGGCTTGCCACAACTCGATCACCGTGGCGCGGGTATTGATCCTTTGCCCGGTGGGCCCGCCGATACCGGGTTTTTCGCTGGTGCCGGCGTCGGGGTCGGCATTGATGTACATGCGCGGCACGCCAAAGCGCTTGCCGGCCAGGCTTTCGCTGCTGGTGGCCAGTGCGGCGTATGAGGTCGGGCGCACCGAGGTGACGCTGGGGATCGGCACCCAGGGTTGCAGGCGCCACAGGTCGCCGCGCTTGTCGGGGTCTTCGGCCACCACGACGTCGAGCACTTCCAACAGGTCGGCCATGGTGCGCGCATATGGCACCACGACGTCCATCGTCGGGGTCAATGGCCAATTGCCGCGTACCGAAATCACCCCACGGGAAGGCGTGTAGGCACACAAACCATTGTTGGAGGCCGGGCCGCGGCCACTCGACCAGGTTTCTTCAGCCAGGCCAAACGCTGCAAAGCTGGCGGCGGTGGCAGTGCCCGCGCCGTTGGAAGAACCGGACGCAAATGGCGCGGTCAGGTAGTCGGCGTTGTAAGGGCTTTCGGCGCGGCCATACACGCCACGCTGCATGCCGCCATTGGCCATCGGCGGCATGTTGGTCTTGCCCAGGCAGATCGCGCCACCGGCACGCAGACGCTCAATGGTGAAGGCATCGCGCTGGGCCACCAGCTTGGCAAACGCCGGGCTGCCGGATGCGGCCGTCAGACCTTTGACCAGGTAACTGTCCTTGGCCGTGTAGGGAATACCCTCCAACGGTCCCAGGGTCTGGCCCTTGGCGCGGCGCGCATCCGACGCCTCGGCTTCTTTCAGGGCGTCAGGGTTGCGCACCACCACGGCGTTCAGCGCCGTAGCTGTCTGCGGGCCATCGTAGGCATCGATCCGTGCCAGGTATGCCTGGACCAGTTCAACGGCCGTGGTCTGCCCGGCTTCAAGCGCAGCGCGCAATTGGGCAATGGAGACTTCAGTAACTTGCATCACGTTTTTTCGCCGCCTTCACGTGGGGGGATGGCGGCAGTCTACGTACAGATATTTCACAAAACCAGCTAAGGTGGCCGCGATGACTACCATTGCGCTTCAAGGAAGAGACAATGCACAGACCCTATATTGCTCTGGTTGCCCTGCTGGGATTTACCCTCTACACGGCGGCGACGATGCTCACGGCCGAGCAATCACTGCTGGCATTTGGACGCGAGCTGATGTCGCGGCCTGATACCGCACAGGTGGTGATTGACCTGTATTTGATGGCGGTGCTGGCGTGTGTGTGGATGTACCGGGACGCGCGCGGACGAGGGCGCTCCGTGGCGTCGTTGATCCCGTATTTCCTGTTGACGGCGGTGTTCGTGTCGGTAGGGCCGCTGCTGTATATCGTCGTTAATGGGTTCTCGCGACGCACCTGACGGTAGATGCCAACGACAGTAACCACGATGCGAAGCGAGCCGCTCTTGATCTTGATCTGCTTTTGATCTTAGGCGCCCCGTCAAACCACGCTGGCCGTAATTCGACAGGGATTTGGGGGGTAAACCGGCAGGGATGCCGGTTTAGCCGCCCCGCGCCATGGATGGCGCGTGGCGGCGGCCCCCCAAATACCTGTCGGATTACGGGCACACCGAGCCTAAGCGAGGTGCCGAGTGGTGGGGCAAGAGCGTTTTGCTTAATTTTGCGCTTTTCAAAAGTGAGCCGCTGTAAGAGCGGGACCAATAGTGGCCGTTACCCAAATAACGGATATGTACTCGGTCTGACCCAGCATCCTGATCGGCCCTGAGGCCGCCATCGGGAGCAAGCCCCCTCCCACAGTTTCGGCGTCGCACCAAAGTTGTGAAGATACCTATGCTTACCGGGCGCAAGTCCCTCCCACAGTTTGATCAGGTAAATACTCACCTGCCTTCGTTCAAACGCCTTTGGTCGAAGGCAGCAGTACCGTCAAGATGCCCACCAACGGCAAGAACGAGCACAGTTTGTAGACGTATTCGATCCCGTGGTTATCGGCAAGCAACCCCAGCAACGCCGCGCCAATCCCGCTGAAACCGAACATCAGGCCGAAGAATATCCCAGCGATCATGCCCACGTTGCCCGGCACCAGTTCCTGGGCAAACACCACAATGGCCGAGAACGCCGAGGCGATGATGAAACCGATGACCACGCTGAGTACGGCGGTCCAGAACAGGTCGACGTAGGGCAGGGCGAGGGTGAACGGCGCGGCGCCGAGGATCGAGAACCAGATGACTTTCTTGCGGCCGATCTTGTCGCCGATCGGGCCCCCGGCGAAGGTGCCGACCGCCACCGCGCCAAGGAACAGGAACAGGTACATCTGCGAGCTGGCCACCGACAGCTGGAATTTTTCAATCAGGTAGAAGGTGAAGTAGCTGGTCAGGCTGGTCATGTACCAATACTTGGAGAACACCAGCACGGCCAGAACCACCAGGGCGAAAGTCACACGGCCTTTGGACAAGCCATGGGTCGCCTGGCTGCCCTGTTTGAGCTTGAACAGATTGAGATGGTGACGGTACCAGCGGCTCAAGCCATACAGCACCAGGATCGCGAACACCGCAAACAGGCCGAACCAGGCGATATGGGTCTGGCCGTAGGGAATGATGATCGCTGCCGCCAGCAAAGGGCCGAACGCGCTGCCGGTGTTGCCGCCGACCTGGAAGGTCGACTGCGCCAGGCCATAGCGCCCACCGGACGCCAGGCGTGCGACCCGCGAGGTTTCCGGGTGGAAGGTCGACGAGCCGACACCCACCAGCCCCGCCGCGAGCAGAATCGCCGGGAAGTTGCCGACAAACGCCAGCATCAAAATACCGATCAAGGTGCACACCATGCCCGCCGGCAACAGCCAAGGCTTGGGGTGGCGGTCGGTGTGATAGCCGATCCACGGTTGCAGCAGGGAGGCGGTCAACTGGAAGGTCAGGGTGATCAGGCCGACCTGGGTGAAGCTCAGGCCGTAGTTGGCCTTGAGCATCGGGTAGATCGACGGCAGCACGGCCTGGATCAGGTCATTGATCATATGCGCCAGGGCGCAGGCGCCGAGGACGCGCATGACCAGAGGGCTTACCTGGGGTGTCGTGGTGGCAGCGGCGGGTGTCGCGGTGAGGCTCGACATGCGGGCATTCCATACAAGGCAGCGAACAGGGGCAGACAGTACTTTAGCTGGCAGCCATTTCTAATTGTTTCGAAAGCTATGCTAAATTCGAAGAAAATGCCTGTCTCGCGAAATTCGGGCATAAACCATCGCAAAAAGGGCGAAACAATCAAATCCCTAGACAAATTTCTCCAAGAGATCGATGAAGGCGATTGGGCCGTCATCAGCTCGGCCACCGATTATCCGGAAAACTGGGTGATCCCGGAACACAGCCACAACAAGCATCAACTGCTCTATGCCATTGGCGGGGTGATGGTGGTGTATTCGGCGCTGAATCAATGGACGGTGCCACCCAACCGTGGCTTCTGGATGCCGTGCGGGCAAGTCCATTCGCTACGATGCGTGGGCACGTTGAAGATGCGCAGCGTGTTCGTGCGCCCGGACAGCTTCCCGAACCTGCCAGCCGAGCCGAAGACGGTGACGGTTTCGCCGCTGTTGAGTGAACTGATCAAGGCCTCGGTCAGCCTGAAGCCGCCGTATGCCGAGGACTCACGCGATACCAGGATCATGCACCTGATCCTCGACGAACTGGCGATCCTACCGGACTTGCCGTTGTCCCTGCCGCAGCCTGCCGACCCGCGCCTCAGCCAGATTTGCCTGGCGTTGCAGGACGAACCGGGGGATGCCTCCACCGTCGCCGATTGGAGCGCGCGCCTTGGGCTGGATCAAACCACCATTCAGCGCCTGTTTCGCAAGGAAACCGGCATGACCTTCGGCCAATGGCGCCAGCAGGCGCGGCTGCTGCTGGCGCTGGAGCGCATAGCGGTAGGGCAGAAGATTATCGACGTGGCATTTGAACTGGGTTACGAAAGCCCCAGCGCCTTTACCAGCATGTTCAAGAAACAGTTTGGCAAGACGCCGAGTCATTTTTTCAGGTAGCACCGCTGATAACACGAGCTTGCACAGCACGGCGTGACGTCAGGCAGGCGAGCAGGGTGGCGACTACCAGCAAGCCGGCACTGAGTTCAAAGGTGGCCTGGTAGCCGCTCAGGTCGAACGCCACGCCGCCGACGGTGGCGCCGGCAGCAATCGCCAATTGGATGATAGCCACCATCAATCCGCCGCCGGCTTCGGCGTCATCGGGCAAGGTCTGCGCCAGCCACGTCCACCAGCCCACAGGTGCGGCGGTTGCCACCAGGCCCCAACTGCCGAGCAATAGCGTGGTTATGATCGTTGAATGGCCCCATTCCACCAGCGCAAGTGCGAGGCCTGCCATGATCAGCGGGATGGCAATCAGTGTCGGGTACAGGTTGTGCTTGAGGAAACGTTCAATCAAAAACGTACCGGCCAGGCCTGCCAGGCCAAGCACCAACAGCATCAACGACAGCGTAGACACCTCAACCCGCGTGACGCTTTCCAGAAACGGGCGCAGGTAGGTGAACAACATGAACTGGCCCATGAAGAACACGCTGACGGCGAACATGCCCAAGGCCACCTTGGGGTTTTTCATCAGGCGCAACGCATTGGCGGTTTTCGCCTCACCCTGGTTTTTCAGCGCGGGCAGGCTGGCGAGCAGCCATACCAGTGCAACCACCGCGACCGGCACCACGCAGAAGAACGCACCGCGCCAGCCGATGATCCCGCCGAGAAAGCTGCCCAGCGGCGCAGCGATCACCGTTGCCAGCGCGTTGCCGCCGTTGACGATGGCAAGGGCCCGCGGTATCTGCGCTTGCGGCACCAGGCGCATCGCCGTGGCCGCCGACAATGACCAGAAGCCACCAATCGCCACGCCAATCAAGGCTCGACCGAGCATGAACACCAGGTAATTGGGCGCGAACGCTACCACGGTGCCGGAGATAATCATCAGCAGCGTCAACGCCATCAACAGGCGCTTGCGGTCCACCCGTGTAGCGATCGAGGCGATCACCAGGCTGGTGAGCAGGGCAAACACCCCGGATACGGAAATGCCCTGGCCAGCCTGGCCTTCGGTGATGTGCAGGTCGGCGGCCAACGGTGTCAGCAGGCTGACGGGCATGAATTCGGAGGCGACCAGGGCGAACGCGGCGAGCGACATCGCCAGCACTGCGCCCCAACTGCTTTTGATAGGTGTATCAGACATGGCGTAAACCCGTTAATGCGTCAATGGCCTGCGCATTTTCCGGATCAAACCCCAGGTTCCATAGTTCGATTCGCCAGATTACTTGCCTGATCCTCTGAGTCTCGCGGTATACCTGGGACTCGCGAGGCGTGCGGGAGTAAAGTTGCGCAAAGAGGCAAACGAGTCCGCTATGAGCATCCACCCTGCGTCCCTGCAAACCCTCGCGCACTCCATCGAGTCGCGCACCCCGTCGCCCGGCGATTACCCCATGCCGATTCCCGGGCTGGGGTTTTATCGGCGTGAGCAACCCGCTGCGCCAGTGGTGTGCATGGTTGAGCCGTGCATCGTGCTGGTGGCCCAAGGCGAGAAGCAGCTATGGGTCGGCGGCGAGGGCTACCCCTACGACACTTCCCGGTTCCTGGTGACATCGCTGGACATTCCGGCCAATTCCGAGGTGCTGGTCGCCAGCCCCGAGCAACCTTGCCTGGGGCTGACGTTCAAACTGGACTTGCGCATGTTGGCCGAGCTGATCGCCCAGGGTGGTTTGCCGCCGGCTCGTGAGCGTGCAGTCATGAAAGGCGTGGGGATCGGCACGGTCACCGACGGCATGCTGACCGCATTCGCGCGCCTGGTGGCGTTGCTGGATGAACCCGAAGCAATCCCGGTACTCGCGCCGTTAATCCAGCGCGAGATTCATTACCGGTTATTGAAAAGCGACCAGGCCGGCCGCCTGCGCCAGATCTGTTCGGTGGACGGGCAGGGTTATCGGATTGCCAAGGCCATCGACTGGCTGAAGTTGAATTTCGATGCCGCCCTGCGTGTGGAAGAACTGGCTGCGCGGGTGCAAATGAGCGCGGCGACCTTCCACCATCACTTCCGGCAACTGACTGCGATGAGCCCGCTGCAGTACCAGAAATGGCTGCGTTTGAATGAAGCGCGACGATTGATGTTGAACGAGCACCAGGATGTCTCCAGTGCCGCGTTCAAAGTTGGGTATGAGAGCCCGTCTCAATTCAGCCGTGAGTACAACCGGCTGTTTGGGGGGCCGCCCAAGCGTGATATTGCCACGTTGCGAGGCAGAAGCATGGCTCAAGTCAGCGCGGAAAATACAGAACATCAGTCATGCAAACAGGCGTAGGGGCTGGACAGGTTGGGGAAGTCGAACCTGCCGAGTTTTTTACAGGGCATATATAGCTATTTCTGCTAACGGTTATTAGTAACGCCTCTAAGTAGCTGTTAATGTTGACAGTAGACAGGCAGATGAAAAAACGTACATTTCTCATATCGATGCTGAGCTTAATGCCTGATCGATTTTTTTGGACTTTATTTAAATCATGATCAGGAGTGATAGAGATGAGTGATGTATTTTTGAGTCTTAAGCTGGAAACGCCCGGTATTTTTACACTGGAACTTGACGAAGGTGATGGCGTTATCACAACGTTAACGACTTTTGACTAATTGGACCCGTCGAAAGTGCAATATAATGCCTTTGTGCCCTATGGCAGTACGTTAGAGACGATACCGGTTGTTATAGAGTCCGGTGACGATGATGTAGTGGGTGACCATATACCCTACGATGTAAAGGTTTCCGCTAAAAAATCGGGCAGTCAGCCTATTTGGATATTACATAATCTGGCTCCGTACGGGAGACTAGTAAAGGTGGCGCCAGGGATGAGTTATGAATTGGAATTTTCTTCTGAATTCTATAGCGATTATACATTTGTCAATAGTGTAAAAGGGTATTAGGTGTAGATATTTGTGAGCCAAGGCGGGCATTATTGGTTCGGCTGGCTAAGTAGTGCCGGTCGATTGCGGTGAGGGCTGATCTACCGACACATGCTGGCCGAAAAGAGCATCAAAGGGTCATTGTTTGGACAATGCCGCCATGGAAAGCTTTTTCGGCACGCTCAAGAGCGAGTTTTTCTAGCTGGAATCATTTGAGAGTTATGAGCTTCAGTCGTTATTGTCGCGAATTCGTCTAAAGAACTGCCGAGATTGACAGTCGACAAACACATTAACACCAATTATTTTAATTGAGGTTAAATCATTGTTTGTTCTTGTTATTCATTAACGTCTAAGTGTGGGAGTGCTGATCATGAAACCTGTGAGTCTGGAATTTACGTTGATCGAACCTGACGATATTATTTTGAACTATCAGTCCGAGGGCAAGATATTTATATGCTTAAAGCGCTGCACAAGGAGACCCGTTGGGGCACTACCCTAAGGTTGGCAGGCGTGCTGAGTGTGCAACCTTCTAATGCTAATTTAAAGACGGCTGTTGTTCTCGTTTCAATAAAAAATATTGGTGAAACTGCTGTTTTATTGGACTATATCCCTTACGTGCCGGGGGACAGTGTTGAGGTGCACTTTGGATTGGTCGATGATTGTGCAGTTGAGGGTGTTGGTTAATGCGTTTGAACGACAGTTGTCGCCGCTTTTTTATTAGGGTTCAAACAGAGGGCAAGCATCCTACCCTTGCACGAATAATGCCCGGCAACTGAATTCGGGGATCCAGTTGCAATAACCGAAATCGCTGCGTTTGAACGAGGCGCGACATGGTCGCCCTGCGGGGCAGGGCGGGGGTTACTGATCCGGGGCCAGGTTAGCGTAGAAAATGCAGCCGATCAGCCGCGCAAACAGGCTCAGGGTTTCGGGCAGGTTGGGGTCATCGAACAGCATTGCCCGTGAGTCCAGCGCGCACAGCGCGCCGAACAGGCGCCCATCGGGTAAAAAGATCGGTGCACCGGCATAGCTTTCGATGGCGTATTGCTTGACCACCGGGCGCGAGGCAAAGCGGCCGTTATGGCTGATCTGCGGGATGAACAGGGCTTGAGGGTCGATGCAGAACTCACTGCACAGGGTAGTTTCGAGGTCGAGTACGTCGTCGACATTGATGCCCATTTGCAGAGGGTCGTAGGCCGAACACACCACCCATTCCAGGTCGGTGAATTTGGCAATGCCGGCAAATCTCATCCCGGTCAGGCGCGTGACCAGCTTGAGGATGTTGGTAGTCGCTTCGATTTCTGCAATAGCGGCGCGTTCGTCTGCGCTGAGTAACGATTGTGCGGTGACGCTTGAAACCATGCTGGGCACTCCAGTGGCGTGGTCGCTTGGCGCGACCACGCACAGTCAGGTCTTAGTTAATCCGTGGATGCTGCTGCACCAGGTTTTCACGCTTGGCTTGCAGCGCGGCAATCTCGGCGTCGATGTCTTCGATCTTCTGCTCGATGTTGTCGTGATGCTCCTGCAGCAGTTCTTTGGCTTCTTCCATGTCGGAAGCCGCCGGGGCCGCGCCGCGCAGTGGCTTGTTGGCGGTTTCTTTCATGGTCAGGCCGGTGACCAGGCCAACCACGGCAAACACCATCAGGTAGTAGGCGGGCATGTACAGGTCGTTGGTGCTTTCCACCAGCCAGGCGACGACGGTTGGCGTGACGCCGGCGATCAGCACCGAGACGTTGAATGCACTGGCCAGGGCGCTGTAGCGCAAGTGCGTTGGAAACATTGCTGGCAAGGTCGAGGCCATCACGCCGATAAAGAAGTTCAGCACGATCGCCAGGATCAGCAGGCCGCTGAAGATCAAGCCGGTCTTGCCGCTGGTGATCAGCATGAACGCCGGGATCGACAGAAACAGCAGGCCGATGCTGCCGGCGATGATGAACGGCTTGCGGCCGATCTTGTCGCTGACAAAGCCAATGAATGGCTGCACGAACAACATGCCGACCATGATCGCGATGATGATCAACACGCCGCTGTTTTCGGCGTAGTGCAAGTTATGCGACAGGTAGCTGGGCATATAGGTGAGCAGCATGTAGTACGTCACGTTGGTCGCCGCGACGATCCCGATGCAGGTCAACAGGCTGCGCCAGTGTTTGGTGGCGATTTCCTTGAACGAGACTTTAGGGCCGTGGCTCAGGCCTTCGCGGTCGCCCTGTTCAAGCTTGTCGACATGCTGCTGGAACGCTGGAGTCTCTTCCAGTGCGTGGCGCAGGTACAGGCCGATGATGCCCAGGGGCAGGGCAAGGAAGAACGGCAGGCGCCAGCCCCAGGATTCGAATTCCGCTTCGCCGAGCACGGTGGAGATCAGTACCACCACACCCGCGCCGAGGACGAAACCGGCAATCGAGCCAAAGTCCAGCCAACTGCCGAGGAAGCCGCGCTTGCGGTCCGGGGCGTATTCGGCCACGAAGATTGACGCACCGGTGTATTCGCCGCCTACCGAGAAGCCCTGGGCCATTTTGCACAGCAGCAGCAGGATTGGCGCCCAAATGCCAATGGAGGCATAGCCGGGAATCAAGCCGATGGCGAAGGTGCTCAGGGACATGATCACGATGGTGGCAGCGAGGACTTTTTGCCGTCCGTACTTATCTCCCAAGGCACCGAAGAACAGACCGCCCAGTGGGCGAATCAGGAAGGGCACCGAGAAGGTACCCAATGCGGCGATCATTTGTACGCTGGGGGACGCATCGGGGAAGAACACCTTGCCCAGCACATAGGCGACAAAGCCATACACGCCGAAGTCGAACCATTCCATGGCATTGCCAAGGGCGGCGGCGGTGATCGCCTTGCGCATCTTGTTGTCGTCGACAATGGTGATGTCTTTCAAGCCGATGGGTTTGACGCGTTTTTTCCGTAGTTTCATGCGGGCCACTCTAAAGCTGAACGGGGAGGTGCCATCGCTACGATGGCACCGCTCTGTCAGTTCAGATACAAGTGGACACGAAAAAATTCACCGCATCGGGTGTTTTTTCTCGCATTAGCGAAAATATCGTGTGAGTGCCCTCGCGGCGGCGTGCGAATCCACGCCTCAACCAAATTTAAATGTGGGAGGGGGCTTGCCCCGATAGCAGTGCTGCCAGACGCTTATTATTAACTGACTCACCGCCATCGGGGGCAGGCCCTCTCCCACATTGGGTCGTCGCTGCTTTGAGCATTTCGTTCGCTTAACTGACTGCGGCGACGATAGCGATATTGGCTAAACTCCGCTCGCAGGCTCATGCCGCAAATGGAGACGTCATTTGTATGCCAAACCGCTATTCACGCCTCATCTACCGCCAACCACGACTGGCCGATGTCCAGCGGTTGTTTGCGATCTTCGGTGATCCGCAGACCAATCTGTTCAACCCGGCCGGGCCCATGCCCGATCTTGCGACGGCTCAACGCTTGTTGGCTCACTGGATGGCGCAATGGGCCACTCACGGCTACGGCTGGTGGGCGATTGCCCGTAAAGAAGCGCCCGAACACATCATCGGGTTTGGCGGCATTGCACCGCTTAACTATCTGACCCAACGACGCATCAACCTCGGTTATCGCTTTGCCGTCGAAGCCTGGGGGCAGGGCTACGCCACCGAGGTGGGCCGTGACGCGTTGGAGCTGGCTTTTGTAACCTTGGGTTTGCCCGAGGTTTTCGGTCTGGTACGACCCGATCATGCCGCGTCGATCCGCGTACTGGAGAAGATTGGCATGCAGCCCTTCGGCCTGCTGGACGACGTACCTGGCCAAGCTCCCAGCTTGGTGTTGCGGGTTTGTCATCCTACAACTGCTGGCACCTGACGTTTTTCGTACTTACGTAATTCCTCGATAAACGGTGCTTGTTCAGATTGACACTGCGCAGGCGTCCCGATATAAAAGCCATAGTTGTACGACGACATATGACGTTACATGTGTCCTGCCTAACAAAAATAAAAAAGTGATGCCATGAATCTGAACGAGCCCATCAGTGCCTATCGTGTCGGCCAGGCGGTCGGCAGCTATCGCTGGACGATCTGCGCGATGCTGTTTTTCGCGACCACGGTCAACTACCTCGACCGTCAGGTGCTGAGCCTGTTGGCGCCGCAACTCTCGACACAATTTGGCTGGAGCAACACCGATTACGCCAACATCGCCGCGGTGTTCCAGTTCGTCTACGCGATTTCCATGCTGTTTGCCGGGCGGTTTGTCGACAAGATCGGTACCAAGGCCGCGTATGTGGTGGCGATCGGCATTTGGTCCACTGGGGCGATCATGCATGCGTTTTCGGTGCCGATGGGCGAGGGCATTGCGGCGGTCAGCAGCGCTGTCGGCCTGGTGGTGATTCCGGTGTCGATTGCCGGGTTCATGCTGTCGCGTGCCGTGTTGGCGATCGGCGAAGCGGGTAATTTCCCTATCGCGATCAAGGCCACCGCTGAATATTTTCCCAAGAAAGAACGCTCACTGGCTACCGGCATCTTCAACTCCGGTGCCAACGTCGGCGCGATCCTGGCGCCGATCTGCGTGCCGTTGATCGCAGGCTGGTGGGGTTGGGAAGCGGCATTTATAGTCATTGGCATGTTGGGGTTTGTGTGGGTGGCAGTCTGGGCCGCCGTGTACGAAAAACCGGAACAGCAAAAACGACTGTCCGCTGAAGAACTGGCCTATATCCGCAGCGATCAGACCGTACAGCCTTTCACTCCTGAGCCTACGGGCGCCAACGCAAAGAAAGTCTCCTGGTTCAAACTGCTGACTTACCGCCAGACGTGGGCGTTCGCCTTTGGCAAGTTCATGACTGACGGTGTGTGGTGGTTTTTCCTGTTCTGGTTGCCCACCTACCTGTCGGCGCAGTACGGCATGAAAGGCGCGGATATCGTCATGCCGCTGGCGGTGCTGTACAGCATGACCATGGTCGGCAGCATCGGTGGCGGCTGGTTCCCGAGCTACTTCATGGCGCGCGGCGATGCACCCTATGACGGGCGTATGAAAGCCATGCTGGTGATTGCGCTGTTCCCGCTGGTGGTGTTGCTGGCACAGCCTCTGGGTTACCTGAGCTTCTGGGTACCGGTGCTGCTGATTGGCGTGGGGGCCTCGGCGCACCAGGCGTGGTCGTGCAATATCTTCACCACCGTGTCCGATATGTTCCCGCAGAAAACTGTGGCCTCGGTGGTCGGCATTGGTGGCATGGCAGGGGGCCTGGGCGGTGTGGTCATGACCAAGATCGGCGGTTGGGTGTTCGACTACTACAAGTCTGTCAACGACATCCACACCGGCTACATGATCATGTTTGCCATCTGCGCCCTGGCTTACCTGGTGGCCTGGAGCGTGATGAAGGCATTGGTGCCCCGTCACAAGGAAATTACTGATCTTTAGGGGCCGCTTCAGGCAACCGTAGAAACGCCATCAGCGCGGCAACGATGGCTTCTGGTGCATCTTCTTGCACCAGATGCCCGGCGTGGGGGATACGCAGGTAGCGTGCCCCGGCCAATCTGCCAGCGAGTGCATCGCCTTGCGCCAGCGGGATCCACCGGTCTTCTTCACCCCACAGCAGCAGCACCGGGCAGCGGACGCTGGCGAGTTGATCTTCTATCGCATCGGTATAACGCTGATCCATTTGCACGATCTGTCGGTAAAAGGCGGCCTGGCCAATCTCGCCCGTCCATGGCGTGACATAAGCTTGCAATACCTCGGCAGGCAGCGACTTGAAAGCGGCGCCCTGAAGATAGGCACGCACGATCGCTTCATGGATGTATGCCGGCGCATCGCTGAAGGCCCGTTCATGTTGACGCACATGCTGAATCAGCGGCGAACCCCAGGGCGCCAGGGCAACGGGATCGATCAGGGTGAGGCTGGCGTAGTTGCAGCCATCCAGCAGATGCGCGCGCAGTGCCGTGGCACCGCCGAAATCATGGGCGAGTAGATGAGGACGTTCCAGGCCCCAATGTTCAAGCAGTGCGGCCAGCAAGGTGTTTTGCACGCCGAGGGAGATGTCCTGCCCCGGCGCCTTTTGCGACTGGCCGTAGCCGAGCAGGTCGTAATAGAACACTCGACAGTGCTGGGCGAACAATGGCGCGATGCGTCGCCACACATGAGCAGAGAAAGGCGTGCCATGCACCATCACCAAGGCCGGGCCCTGAGTACCGAGTTGGCCCCAGCGCACCGCCTGCCCGTGAAAGTCGAAAGTTTCGCGCAGTGCCAAGGCATCACTCGCGTGGGTCATGATTGAATCTCCCCTAAAGCATCGTGGGTTGTGACGGTCTTTACGTCCGCCAAGATGATACGAACTGCCATTACTACGCCGATCAATACCGCGGCCAGGCCCGCTGTTTCCATGGGCGTTGGCCAGCGCTGGTGAAACCACAAGCCCAGCAGGCTGGCGAACAGTGATTCGAGGGCAATCAACTGGCCGCTCAATACCATGGGCAGGCGCCGCGTCGCGGCGTTCCAGGCCCAGGCGCCGACGACGGTGGACATCATGGCGATCACCAGGCTCCAGGCATACAGCGGCCATGCCTGGCTCCAGCCAGCGCCAAGGGTGGGCAACCGCAACACGCCCAACACGTATAGCCACGGGAGGATGATCAGCGCAGCGGCACCGGCCCCCACTAGCATCAGGGCGGTCCACACACCTGTCACCTTGGCCGGCAGGTGCGCCAGTTGCTGTTGGTTGATCACGCTGAACGCCATCCATAAGGCGACGGCGCCCAAAGAAAAAAACAGACCGGCCAACCAGGAGCCGCTGCCCGAAGAGGGCTGGTGCAGACTGCTGATATTGACCAGTAACAGCCCCACCGAGAGACAGAGCAACGGCATAACCAGTTGACGCCACTGCAGGGTTTTATCGCTGGCGTTGCCTATCAGCGCCAGCAGCACCGGGACCATCCCGACAAACGCTGGCGTCAGCACCGGGCCACCGACGATCACGCCGCCTGCAATGCAAACGCCGTAGCCCAGGCAACCCAGTGCGCCCAGCAGTGCCGCGAGCAGGCACTGGCCATGGCTGAGCATCCGCAGTTGCGCTCGACACACAATCATCCAGACGATGCCCAGCCCGCCGGCTATCAGAAAGCGCACAGCCATCAGATCGTAGAGGCTGTAGGCCCCGGTGACGTAGGGCGCAATGAAGTTCAGTGCCCAGCCAAGGGTGGCGACCACCGCGCATATCACGCCGGTAAAGACTGAAGCTTGGGAAGTGCTCATCAGGCTGATCCATGAAGTAATGGATCCATGGTGCCCAGCCGCACGGCTGTGCTACAAACGAGTTCTCGGCCCTTGATGCATTACCTCAGATTATGAATCTACTTGGCAAAACCTTACCGCCCCTCGCCAGCCTGTTGCCGTTTGAAGCCGCTGCGCGCCTGGAAAGTTTTTCCAAGGCGGCCGATGAGCTGCACATCACCCAGGCGGCTGTCAGCCGGCAGATTCGCGGGCTGGAAGATAACCTGGGGGTGAAACTCTTTAGTCGGCGCAACCGTGCGGTGTTCCTGACGCAAGAGGGGCGTGAATTGGGGCGGGTGGTCAGTGCCGCGTTGCAAAGCATCAGTGATGGCGCGGCTCAGCTGCGCACGGCGCCGCAACGCAATCGGGTGGTGCTGTTGTGCCAGTTGTGCGAGGCGTTTTATTGGTTGATGCCGCGCCTGTCGACCTTCCACCAGCAATACCCGCAGGTCGAGATCCAGGTGGTGACCTGTACGCGGCCCATCACGCAATTCGAGGGCCACTTCGATGTCGCCCTGCAAAGTACCCGGCGCGCCAGTGGTGCCCATACGCTGATGTTTACCGCTTCTGATGAAGTGTTTCCGGTGTGCAGTCCCGCCTACCTGTGCCCGCAGCAGCCGTTACCGCTCTCTGAGTTACAGCCTTGCACCTTTTTGCACCATAGCTCTGAACCTCCGCACTTGATGGAGTGGGATGAGTGGCTGCAGGTGTTCGGGCGGGCGTTGGCCAAAGATGCGCGCAGTGCCACCTTTGACAGCTACCCGCTGATGTTGCAGGCGGCGGTGGAAGGGCACGGTGTTGCGATGGGCTGGCGTCGCACCGCCAGCAGGCTGATTGACAGTGGGGCACTGGTGCGCCCCTGTGCTGAAAGCGTGTTTCTGCCGGAGGCTATTTCGGTGTACAGGCAGCATGGGGCAAGCAGTCGGGGGAAGGTGGCTGCGTTGCTGGCCTGGCTTGAAGCGCAATTGCACAAGGACGACTGACAGGGGCGTCGCCGCCCCTGTCACACCCGGTTATTTATTACGGGTGACGCGCCAAAGGGTATTGGCCAGGTCGTCGGCAATGATCAACGCACCTTTGGGGTCCACCGTCACGCCCACCGGGCGCCCACGGGTCTTGCCGTCGTCACCACGAAAGCCGGTGGCGAAGTCGATGGGCTCGCCCGCCGGCTTGCCATTGCTGAACGGCACAAAGATCACCTTGTAGCCCACCGGCGCGTCGCGGTTCCAACTGCCGTGCTCGCCGACGAACACACCCTCGGCGAATTTTTCACCCATGGCCGGGATGGAAAAGTCCACCCCCAGCGCGGCCACATGGGAACCCAGGCTGTAATCGGGCTTGATCGCCGAGGCTACTTTGGCTGGGTTCTGCGGTTGTGCGCGTGGGTCGACGTTCTGGCCCCAGTAGCTGTAGGGCCAACCGTAGAAGGCACCTTCGCGCACTGACGTCAGGTAGTCCGGCACCAGGTCGGGGCCGAGTTCATCGCGTTCGTTGACCACCGTCCACAGTTGCCCGGAGCCCGGTTGGATGGTCAGTGCCGTGGGGTTGCGTAGCCCGGTAGCGTAGGGTTTGTGCGCGCCAGTGACCGCGTCGATCTGCCAGACCATGGCGCGGTCAATCTCAACTTCCATGCCGCGCTCGGTGATGTTGCTGTTGGAGCCGATGCCCACATACAGCTGGCGCCCGTCATCACTGACCGCCAAGGACTTGGTCCAGTGGTGATTGATCTGCGCCGGCAGGTCGGTGACTTTGACCGGCGGCGCACTGGCCTTGGTCTGGCCGTCGGCGTAATCGAAACGCACCAGCGCGTCCTGGTTGGCCACATAGAGTTTGCCGTCGGCGTATGCCAGGCCATAGGGGGCGTTGAGGTTGTCGGCGAACACAGTCTTGAGTTCATAGGTGCCGTCGCCGTCGGCATCGCGCAGCAGGGTAATGCGGTTGCCGCCTTTGACCTTGGTGTTGCCCTGAGCCTTGATCACGCTGGCAATCACGTCCTTGGGCTTGAGCTTGGCCGCACTGCCGCCACGGCCTTCGGCTACGAGGATGTCGCCGTTGGGCAACACCAGAGTTTGGCGGGGGATTGCCAGGTCGGTGGCGATGGCGGTCACGCTGTAGCCTTCGGGCACCTTGGGCTTTTGTTCGCCCCAAGGCGTGGGCTCGGCGATCTTCATGCTCGGCAGCAGGCTGCTTTGTTGTTCGGGCAGCTTGGGATCGGGGCCGCGGGCCTGGGTCTTGTCACCTTCGCCGCCACAGGCACTCAGCAACAGGGCAGCGCTGAGCACGGTCAATGTGTTGAGTGGTTTCATCGGGCAGCTCCTGAGCGCAGGTTGGTCAAGCCGATCCAGGTGGCGATGATCGCCAGGGCGGTGACAATCGCCGACAGCACCAGGCCGGTGGGCATCATGGCGTACGCGTCCTTGGCGTGTTGGAAGGCATTGATCAGCCCGAGTACCCAAGTAGCCAGCAACAGCAGGAAATACGCCACGGGGCGCCCGCCCTTGTGTTCGGCACGCACCAGGTTGACCAGCGCAAACAACAGGGCAAAACCACAGAACACCAGCGCCCCGGCGATCAGCCAGGAGGCGAAGTTGGCCCATTGGATCTGGTAGCTCTGGCCGTAGGCGATATCACTGAGCAAGGCGCCGAGAAACAACGGCACGGTGCCGGCCAGTAAGGTCCCATGTAGCGGGCCAGGTCTGACGACGGGGTAGGTGGGTAGGGTAGTCATGTCGGTGGCGGCTCCTTATCGTTCTGCACCCTGGACTCAGGGCGCGCTGACTTCGCATAGGAAAGGAGCCTGTCATTTGTCAGAAAGTTCATTGAGAGGTGAAGATGTTTCCTGGCAGATGTACCTGGATGTGTTTACGACGCCAGCTCCATGACTCATCCTGCTTGGCCCCAACAAGGAATCGTTTTATGCCAACCCTGCATCTGTTGTGCGGCAAGATCGCCTCCGGCAAGTCCACGCTCGCCAAAACCCTGGCTGCCGAGCACGCGGCCATTGTGCTCAGCGAAGACCACTGCTGCCGCGCCCGCCTGCATGAGCGTAACGTCCGGGGTGAGCATGACTTTGCCGCGACCGACGCCGAGTTCGACCTGATCACTCGCCACTTCTGCGTGCCGAGTGAAGAAGAAGGGCTGGTGATCAAGGTGCATCGGCCATGAGCACCCAACAACCTGCGGGTATCGATGCCGACGGCTTTATCCTCACCGTCGCCGATGCGCCTATACAACCCGAATTCAAGCCCGTGCTGGTGGATATCTGCGCCACCCTGTCCCAGCCCGCGTTGGGGCTGCACGGGATTTACCTGTATGGCAGCGTCGCACGGGGCCAGGCCGAGGTCGGGATTTGCGACTTGGATCTCACGCTGATACTGATCGAACCACCGGATGCGCCCGTGCTTGAGCAATTGGAGGCGGCTCGAATCGCCTTGGAGCAACGGCATCGGCAAGTCACCAAGATCGATTTCGACATCGGTCATTGCGCTCAAGTGTTGGCGCCCGAAAACCGAAACAGTTGGGGCTTCTGGCTCAAACATCATTGCCGCTGTATCTGGGGCGAAGACTTGTCACTGCACTTCGAAGCGTCTCGCCCGTCCCGGGCTATCGCCTTGGCGATCAATGGTGATTTCGAGCAGGCGCTCACGGACTACCTGGTGCGCATCGAACAGGCCAGCACTGAACACATACGCCATCGCTTGCAGCGGGAAGCTTCGCGGGCCTTGATCCGCGCCACCCATACCCTGCGCCCGAAAGAAGCACGGATGTGGCCGCATACGCTGGAAGAATACGTCGCGCTATTCGTTGAGCATTACCCCTCGATGCGCGTACACATTGCCTATTTCCTGTTTGAAGCACGCAACCCAAGCGCCGAGTGCGAGACGTTCAGCACGCGATTGCGCGCATTTTTAAGTTGGATGGTTTCAGCGGCTGGAGAAAGGAATCAATCGAATGCGTGAGCGCCCGCAATCGTCTAACTCTTTTCAGGATTGAAAAAGCGCTCGGGTCGGCAAGGCGCCAGGGCAGGGGACGTTATGCTCTCCATGATCTCTTCACTGACCAACTGCCCCACGATGGCCGCAAGTGTCACGCCTGGATGCATCACGCAGACATACACACCGTTGGCACTCGGCAACTCGCCAATGATCGGCAGGCCATCGACGGGGATGGGCCTGAGCCCGACGCACGCCAGTTGTGGCTGGATGGAAGTGACGCCCTCAAGCTCACCGGCAATGGCCAGGGCGGTGCGGCGGGCGATGGCGGCGGGCTGATGTTCCGGGGCGTTGCCAAGGTAGTCTTCGGCTGCCAGCCAAATACCCTCTGCACTTTCGCGTACTTCCATTTCAGGGTTGGAAATGAGCGTGTGCACAATCCCGGGCGGGGCGCTGTAGCGGATGAAAATCGCTGGCGAGGCGTCTATCGGCAAGGGCAAACCCAGCAGGCTTGTCAGTGCTGCCGTGCCCGTTCCGGCTGCGAGCACCACCCTGTCGGCATGGATGACGCCCCGGCTGGTTTCAACGCCGGTGACCTGCGAACCCTGCCTGCTGAAGCCCAGCACTGGGTTGTGTGTCAGCAGCCTGGCACCGAGGGCCTGGGCGGCGGCTATTAACGCATGGGTGGTTTGTACAGCGTCCAGTGCGCCTTCTTCGGCTTTGAACTGAGCGTATTCAGGCGGGTTTTTCAACTGCGGCTCAAGTGCCTGGATACGCTCACGAGTGATCCGTGAGTTCGCCCTGGGTTGAATGTTTGGGCCGTAACACAGGGCGCCCGTCCAGCGTATCTTCACGTCGGGCAACTCATGTTCCAGGCGGTGATACGCGTCAATCGCAGCACTGCGCAATGAGGCGATGGGGTCGGGTGCGTCGCAGGTAGTGTTTATCCAGGCAAACGAAGTAGCCGTGACCCCGCAAGCAACGTCACCGGCATCGACCACCGTCACCTTCGCACCCTTGCCGGCCAGGTGATAGGCCAGTGAAGCCCCGACGATACCGGCGCCAATGACCACAATGCGCTTGCCCTGATTCATGTCCGCTCTCTCTGTTAACAATGGGTGAGGATTTCACCGCTTTGGAGCACCCTGGCATAGTCCATCGCGAGGTTACTGAGCGATAACGCGTGCACGTCTTCGGCGAGCCACAGGCGTCCCGACAAGTCGGTTTGATCGAAAGTAAAACAGGCATCCGCCGCCACGATTACGTCGAACCCCAAGTTGCCCCCAGAGCGTGCGGTGGCCTCTACTGAGTTATTAGTGATGACGCCTACGATCACCAGTTGTTTGATCGAGCGCATGTGCAGCCAGCGTTCCAGGCCCGTGGCGATGAAGGCATCCGGTACATTTTTTTCCACCACATGCTCGTGGCCCAGGGGTTGCAGCGTGTCTTGGAATTCACAGCCTGGTTGGCCTGGCCAGAACACCGAGCCGGGAGAGCGGGAGATATGCCGCACATGGACGATCGGGCGTTGCGCCTGTCGCCAGGCATTGAGCAACTGTTGTATGCGCAGTTCGGCGTCTGGGTTGTTGCGGCGGCCCAGGGCGGGATCGGCCATGCCTCTCTGCATATCAATGATCACCAGTGCAGCGTTCGTCGCTATCGGTTCCATGGCCTGTCCTTGTAGGGATGAGTATCGCGGTTCAAGTGTGGGAGCGGGCTTGCTCGCTCCTACAGGTCGGTTGGACGTTACCACCGATCGGCAACCCACACGCAAAACCCTGAGACTTCCCGGCGAAACGCTTCATAATGGCCGCCAATTTGTTTAGCTCGTTATTCTGGTGTGCCCGCATGGAAATTAAGGTCAACTTTCTCGACAACCTTCGGCTTGAAGCCAAGTTCGATGACTTCACGGTCATTGCCGACCAGCCCATCCGCTACAAGGGCGATGGGTCGGCACCGGGGCCATTCGATTACTTCCTGGCTTCGTCGGCGTTGTGTGCGGCGTACTTTGTGAAGTTGTACTGCCAGACGCGCAATATTCCCACCGAGAATATTCGCCTGTCGCAGAACAACATTGTCGACCCGGAAAACCGCTACAACCAGATTTTCAAGATCCAGGTCGAGCTGCCGGCGGACATCTCGGACAAGGACCGCCAGGGCATCCTGCGTTCCATCGACCGTTGCACCGTGAAGAAAGTGGTGCAGGCCGGGCCGGAGTTCGTGATTGAGCAGGTGGAAAATCTCGACGCCGACGCCCAGGCGTTGTTGATGCCCAATTCCACGTCCGAGGCGGGCACCTACATTGCTGGCAAGGACCTACCGCTGGAGCAGACCATCGCCAACATGTCCGGCATCCTCGCCGGGCTGGGCATGAAGATCGAGATCGCCTCGTGGCGCAATATCGTGCCCAATGTCTGGTCGCTGCATGTGCGCGATGCGCATTCGCCGATGTGCTTTACCAACGGCAAGGGCGCGACGAAGGAGGGCGCACTGGCGTCGGCGCTGGGCGAGTTTATCGAGCGGCTCAACTGCAATTTCTTCTACAACGACCAGTTCTGGGGCGAAGAGCTGGCCAATGCGCCGTTCGTGCATTATCCGGATGAGCGCTGGTTTCAGCCGGGCCCGGACGATGAGCTACCGAGTGAAATCCTCGATGCCTACTGCCTGAAGATCTACAACCGCGAGGGCGAGTTGCGCGGTTCGCACCTGTTCGACACCAACTCGGGCAATGAAGCCCGAGGCATTGTCTCGCTGCCGTTCGTGCGCCAGTCCGATGGTGAAGTGGTGTATTTCCCGTCCAACCTGATCGAAAACCTCTACCTGAGCAACGGCATGAGTGCCGGCAACACCCTGGCCGAAGCTCAGGTGCAGTGCCTGTCGGAGATTTTCGAGCGGGCGGTGAAGCGCGAAATCATCGAAGGCGAATTCGCCCTGCCGGATGTACCTGCCGAGGTGTTGGCCAAATACCCTGGCATCCTCGCCGGTATTGAGGGGCTGGAGGCCCAGGGTTTCCCGGTGCTGGTCAAGGATGCATCCCTGGGCGGTGAATTTCCGGTGATGTGCGTGACCTTGATGAACCCGCGCACCGGTGGCGTGTTTGCCTCCTTTGGCGCGCACCCGAGCCTGGAAGTGGCGCTGGAGCGCAGCCTCACCGAGCTGCTGCAAGGCCGCAGCTTCGAAGGCTTGAACGATCTGCCGCAGCCGACCTTCGAAGGCCAGGCGGTGACCGAGCCGAACAATTTCGTCGAGCACTTTATCGACTCCAGCGGCGTGGTGTCGTGGCGCTTTTTCAGCGCCCAGTCCGATTATGAATTCGTCGAGTGGGACTTCTCCGGCCACGGTGAAGACTCTAACGCCCAGGAAGCCGCGACGCTGTTCGGCATTCTTGAAGGCATGGGCAAGGAGTGCTACATGGCGGTGTACGAACACCTGGGCGCCACCGCCTGCCGCATCCTGGTGCCGGACTATTCGGAAATCTACCCGGTGGACGACCTGATCTGGGATAACACCAACAAGGCGCTGTTCTTTCGCGAAGACATCCTCAACCTGCATCGCCTCAACGAGGACGAGCTGCAAGCCTTGGTCGAACGCCTGATTGAAAGCGAGCTGGACGACTACACCGACATCACCACCCTGATCGGCATCGAGTTCGACGACAACACCGCGTGGGGCCAGTTGACCATCCTTGAGCTGAAGCTGCTGATATTCCTGGCCCTCAAGCAGTATGAAGAAGCCAAGGAATGCGTGGAGATGTTCCTGCAGTACAACGACAACACCGTCGAGCGCGGCCTGTTTTACCAGGCGATGAACGCGGTGCTGGAGATGGAGCTGGATGACGACCTGGAGCTGGCCGACTACGAGGCCAACTTCCGGCGCATGTTCGGCAATGAGCGCATGGACGCGGTGATTGGTTCGGTCGACGGCAGTATTCGGTTCTACGGGTTGACGCCGACCAGCATGAAGCTCGAAGGGCTGGACCGGCATCTGCGCTTGATCGACAGCTACAAGAAGCTGCACAGTGCACGAGCCAACATCACCCAAGGCTGATTACGCAGTTGATTTAATGTGGGAGGGGGCTTGCTCCCGATAGCGGTGTATCAGTCAACAAATACAGTGACTGACACCCTGCTATCGGGAGCAAGCCCCCTCCCACATTTTGCTCGATATTTGACGTTAGATGTGTGCCAAGGCTTGGGCTAAATCCGCTCGCAAATCCTCCACATCCTCAACCCCCACCGACAACCGCACCAGCCCATCACCAATCCCCAACTGCGCCCGCGTGGCCGCCGGGATGCTCGCGTGCGTCATGATCGCGGGGTGTTCGATCAGGCTTTCCACACCACCCAGGCTCTCGGCCAGGGCGAAGATCCTGACGTTCTCCAGAAAGCGCCTGGCACCGGCCAGGTCACTGTTCAAATCCACCGAAATCATCCCGCCAAAACCGCACATTTGCTGCTTGGCCAGCGCGTGCTGTGGATGGGATTTCAGGCCGGGGTAATACACTCGCGCCACTTGCGGTTGCTGTTCCAGCCAGGTGGCCAGCTCCAGGGCATTGCTGCAATGGCGCTCCATGCGCAGCGCCAGGGTTTTCACGCCGCGCAGGGTCAGGAACGCATCGAACGGCCCGGCAATGGCACCGACCGAGTTTTGCAGGAAGCCCAGGCGTTCGGCCAGGTCCGGATTGTCACCGACAATGGCGATACCGCCGATCACATCGGAATGCCCGTTCAGATACTTGGTAGTGGAGTGCACTACGATATCGAAACCCAGTTCCAGCGGCCGCTGGATCCACGGGCTGGCGAAGGTGTTGTCGGCCACGCAGATAATTCCGCGGGCACGGCAGATGCGTGCGACGGCGCGCAGGTCGGTGAGGCTCAGCAGCGGGTTGCTCGGGGTCTCGACCCAGACCATGCGCGTGTCGTCCTGCAACGACGCTTCAAAGGCCGACAAGTCGCTCAGGTCGATATAGCTGAAACGGTGCCCAGCGCTGCGTTGGCGCACCTTGTCGAACAGCCGGAAGGTGCCGCCATACAGGTCATTGCCCGAAACGATATGCGCACCGGCATCGAGCAATTCGAGCACGGTGGAAATCGCCGCCAGCCCCGACGCAAATGCAAAGGCCTGGCTGCCGCCTTCAAGGTCGGCCACGCAGCGCTCCAGGGCAAAACGCGTGGGGTTGTGGGAGCGGCCGTAGTCGAAGCCCTTGTGCACACCGGGGCTGTCTTGCAGGTAAGTGGAGTTGGCGTAGATCGGCGGCATCAGCGCGCCCGTGGTCGGGTCGGGTGACTGCCCGGCGTGGATCACACGGGTGGCAAACGCGCTTTTATCGGGCTGACTCATGCAAGGGATCTCCGTAGGTGATTAAGCAGGTCGACGCGGGTGATCAGGCCATGGAAGCCCGAGGCGTCGGCAATAATGGCGACCAGGCCGCGATCCAGTTCTGCCTGCAGTTCGGCCAGGCTGGCGCTGGGGGGCAGGGTGTGCAAGGTGTCGGTCATGGCGCTGGCGACGGTCATGGAAAAGTCCGCCGCGTCATGGTGCAGGCCCAGCAGAATGTCCGATTCGTCGATCACGCCCGCCAATTGTTGGCCGTCTACCAGCACCGGCAGTTGCGACACATCCGCCAGGCGCATGCGTTGGAACGCAGTGAGCAGGGTGTCGTCGGGGCTCACGCTGATCACACGGCCGTCTTCGAAGCGGCGGGCGATCAGGTCGCGCAGGTCGCCGTAATGTTTGTACTGCAGCAGGCCGGCGTCGTTCATCCATTGGTCGTTGTAAACCTTCGATAAATAACGCGTGCCGGTGTCGCACACAAAGGTCACCACGCGCTTGGGCTCGGTTTGCTCGCGGCAGTAGCGCAGGGCAGCGGCGAGCAGGGTGCCGGTGGACGAGCCGCCGAGAATGCCTTCGGCCTTGAGCAATTGGCGGGCGTGGTCGAAGCTCTCTTCATCGCTGATGGAGTAGGCGTGGCGCACGCTGGACAGATCGGCAATCGACGGGATGAAGTCTTCGCCGATGCCTTCCACGGCCCAGGAGCCAGGCGTTTCAAGTTGCCGGCTGCGGCTGTATTCGGCCATGACTGAACCCACCGGGTCGGCCAGTACCATCGTGAGATCGGGCTGCACACGCTTGAAAAAACGCGTCAAGCCGGTGAGGGTGCCGGCCGAGCCGACGCCGACCACAATCGCGTCGACGTCATGTTGGGTCTGCGCCCAGATCTCCGGCGCGGTGCTGGTTTCGTGGGCCAGTGGGTTGGCCGGGTTGTTGAACTGATCAGCAAAGAACGAGCCCGGAATATCCTTGGCCAGCCGTGCCGCCACGTCCTGGTAATACTCCGGGTGGCCCTTGCCCACATCGGAGCGGGTGATATGTACTTCGGCGCCCATGGCCTTCAGGTGCAGCACTTTCTCCGTGGACATCTTGTCGGGCACTACCAGCACCACCCGATACCCCTTGGCCCGGCCTACCAGCGCCAAGCCCAGGCCGGTATTGCCTGCGGTGGCTTCGATGATGGTACCCCCAGGACGCAAGCGCCCATCACGCTCGGCGGCGTCGATCATGGCCAAGCCGATGCGATCCTTGATGGAACCGCCAGGGTTTTGCGATTCAAGCTTTAGAAACAGCGTGCAAGGGCCGGTATCGAAGCGGCTGACCTTGACCAGCGGCGTGTTACCGATCAGTTCAAGTACGGCAGGGCGGGATAGGGTGGGCATGTCGTCACCTGGTTACGGGATGGGCACAGGGTGGGGGACAGCAAATCACAGCATGGCTTGAAACATAGGCCGGTATCGCCCGGGTCGCAACCGGGCGGTCCGATGCATGACTTTTTTTGGCGCATGGGTGATGCGCAGGAGGGGAGATGGTGGAGATCAAATATGGTAGTTGTCGAGCTTTGGCGAGGCTGCGAAGGCGGCGGCACTGTCGGCATTTATGTTGCCTGACCCACCGCCATCGCGGCCTCGCTAAAGCTCGAGCGCTCCCACATCGGCGTTCGGCTATGGCCATTTCTAGGCATAGCCGGACGCTTTTATGGCTCTATCGGACGAGCTATCGAACCTTCAGCCAAAGTTTCATAAAAGAGCCCCAAGGTAACCATGTTAAGTCGCCAATGGTGTTATTGATTTGGTTAGCCACATCAGAGTCAAAGGCTTCAGTATTTCCAAGCGTCCCAGTGGTAAAGAATGCGACCGTGTTGGCTTCAGCCGCAGTAAAGAAGTTTTTGGCCCGCTTTCCTTCTTCCAATGCCTTCACAGCCTTGCCTGGTATCCGCCCGACCATGTATGGGGGCTTGCCATTTGCAAAATCCCCGTACAAGCGACGATAGTCTTTGAATTGTCCGAGTCGTCTAAGTCTTGGGATCAAGTTCGGGACGGTTCTAGAAAGAAGGTTTCTGGCCATCGCGATTCCAGAGCGCCCCAGGTACAGGGCAAGAGAGGCGACTTTTTTAACGAGCATGGCCCCGCCGCCCAATACTCCTGTGCCCAAGGATACCCAGGCGAGAATACTCGAGAGTTCAGGATTGGTATCTTGGGTAAGCACCGACGCGATATTTGCCGCTAATGACACGACCGCGAGCCCGACCAGCGCAGCCGTAAGCAGTAAAGATGTGCCCCCACTCACGATGGCGGCCAGTATGCCAATCGCACCGAAAATCCAGGTGCCCAATGGATTATCGGGCCCGAGCGAGATGGGTCCAGGCTCGCGCCCTTGGCCCTGCCATTGATTCCACAAAGCGTCATTCACTGAAAAATGTCCGCTGGGGTCGCTGAAATTGACTGGATCACCCTCGGCGCAGTAGGCATACAGATTAGGGCCACCTGGCCCGAAAGGGCTGAGGCTGTCCGGAGTGTAGAAACACATGCTGGAAGCTGAGTAATAGCGTCCTTGTCCGCCCGCCCCCAAAACGTATTGACCCGTATCGGCATCAAGGAATTCGTCCTTGAAACCCAGCATGGAATCGGTCTCGGCCGGGGATTGCTCGCCGTATGCCGTATAGGCGTGATGCCTGAGAGTTTGGGCCTGAAGGTCATAGCTGGCCCATACCGTGCCATGGGCGTCTCTGAGTTCAAACAGGGTTCTTTTCACGCCCGAGCGTTTGATCTGTAGAACCGTACAGCCCTCGCTCCCGGGATTCAGCTCCCGGCTGCTGTCGTTATTGGCAGTCGAATATTCTCCACACACCGTTAGCCCGTCATAGATGAGTTGAGTTTGCACGCCGTTGTTGTCCCGGATCATCAGGCGGTCGGAGGGATCATAGCTATAACGGATACTCCCGGCCTGGATCAATCGACCGAGCCAGTCATACGTGTATTTTTTTCCCGAAGCGTCCTGTGTCACCCGCCCGGCTGCGTCGTACCTCAATGTGGCGGCTTCGGGGTAGTCCGAATGGCTGTTGTAGACTGTCGCCAACCGAAAACCATTCAGGCTATCGTTGCTGTTGGTTGTGGTGTTCTTGAACCCACCAAAGCTTGTGACGCAAGTGGTGACATTTCCCAATGCATCGTAAGTGAACTCTTGCTTGTCGATGTCCTGGTTTTTTGGGGTCTTGGGTCGCCATACGCCCGTGGTGGTATAGGACTTGAGTCGCCCGCCCGGCGTGTAAGCCATGATGCGTGACCCCAGCACGATGTTGTCCTGTTTCAAGAACACCGATTTCAGTTTGCCGTCGCCGTAATACGCACTCTCTATTTTGAGATCAACTTTGCCACTGAGTGTAAATCGGCGACTGGTTTCACGCCGTTCTGCGTCGTAGGTATATGTCACATCGAAAGTGACCTTCGGATCGGTTGAGTTAATAGGACCAATAATCAGCTCCTTACTCAAAAGTCCCTGACTGTCATAATTATGGCTACACGTAAAGTGGAAATTGTTGGCTGCATAGCGTTGATCTCCGCTGTAAAGGAACAGTGTCTTATTACCTGTAGGGTCTGTATTGGTGAGCAGGCGTCCACCGTGTGAATACTCGGAAAATGTCTCTTTGGTTTGACCGGGCTGAGTTTGTATATGCTGATTAGTTATATACAGGTTGGCGTCATGATTGTACTCGAGAAACTTTTCGCCCTCGCTCGCTGACGAGATCTTCTGTGCCCCATACGCGTAGGTGTAAGATTGCTGCTCGGTGCGGTTGGTCGTGCCGGTGTTTGCCAAGCGGTTGCCAAGTTCCTTGATGTATTCATGTTGGAGTAGAGTGCCATCGGCGGTTTGGGTTGACGCAGGGACTGAGCTGGCGCCTATATAGGTATAGGTTTCAGTGCACTTGCCGCGGGTGAGTGAGGTGACTCGGCCCCAACTGTCGATGGTGCGTTTGCCCAGTATGTGGCGGTTATTCGAGAATTCGATATCGATCTGGGTGGCTTCGGTCATCAGCCAGTGTTTAGGGTAAGTGTAGTAATAGGTGTAGACCAGGCTGGGGGCCAGTATTCCGTTGTTCTTTTCGCTATGTTTTTCGCTCAACAGACGGCCACTGCCATCGTAAGCGTAATCAATGGTTGTATCGCCCAGTTCACCATCCGTGTGCAGTTGCTTGATCTGCCTGGCGCGGGTATAGGTGGCAGTCTGGGTCTGATAAATGTTGCCCTCCTTGCCTCTCCATTCAATCTTCTTGATGGTCTCATCCAAGTTATAGGTGGTAATTGTTCTGTGCTTGTCGGTTGCCTTGCCGGTCCATTGTGTAAGCGTCAGTGCGATGGGGTCTTTGAGGTCGAAATCTTCCCTGCCGTTGCTGTAGCGTCGTCCGCTGACCCGATTCCAGTCATCATATTTCAACTCCTGCCATTCAAGGAGTTGGAGTGGCATATTCTGGTAATCATACTGGGTGGTACGTAGTTCACGCCCAATACGGTCGTAGCTGACGGCTTTGATCAGCTTTTTTTGGCCATCTTCGATCAAGTATTCACTGACCAGTCGGTCTTGGCCATCGTATTGACTCAAGCGGGTTTGCCCATTGGGGGTGGTCATTTGTATCTGCCCGGGGGCCGGGTAAGTGTAGGTGGTGACTTGGCGATAGGTAGTGCTCTGCGCGCACACTGTCAAAGTGCTCAGTTGGCCGTTATTGTTGTAGCTGTACTCGGTGCGGTTGCCATCAACGTCGACTTGGCGAATGAGGCGTCCGTCAAGAGTGCTCTTGGTTTCCGAAGAGGTGCGGCTGTTACCTTGTTCATCGGTTTCGGTCGTTGTGGTGGTAAGTTCGATATTACCCACGCCCCCCAAGGCATAGGCGAACGAACGTAGAGGGTCACTCACCAGGGGCGCCAAATGTTTATTGCCCAATGTCGACCGGCGGATGCTCTTCACACGTCCGGTGCGAAAGTCTTCGATGACATTGCCTTCCTCTGTAACGTTAGCCTCGAAGTATTCGTACTGTTGGCCTACCAGCGCGGCATCGGCAAATTTATCCGTCGCTAAACTGCATTGCAACGTACTGTAAAGTCTGGCCTCCAGCGAGGGGGTCATTTCATATCGGTGAAGTTCGAACTCGGCAACATTACGCAAGCCGGGGATCAAGTCGGACAGCCCAGGGATGATTGCCAGTAAACCGGGTGTTTCGACAAACTTGGTATCCAGCGCGGCAGATGGGAACAGGCTCTCATATGTATAGTCTGCGGTTTCCCACTGAGTGCCCGGTTTGTCATTTTGTTCTTCCTTGGAAGCGCGTGCGATTGCGCTTAGTAATTCGCGGGCTTTTAGCGTACCGTTGCTATGTTTCAAAAAATTGTAAATCGGGTCTGTAAATGAGCGTAGATAGTCCATCTCGGTAGTAATGGTCTGTTGTTGGTTTTTGATAAGGCCAGAACTATCGTTAAAAGTATTCTTGTTCGTCGTTGTCCGGCTTCTGTTCGCTTGTTGGTAAGTTACTCGGGTTTCACGACTATCAAGGTCATCATCCTTACTCATGTTATACGCTGTCAGGGTTTTGGCAGAACCTTGGGAGAGCGTCTCAGTCTTGACGTCATGTTCATCGTCGTATTGATAAACCGTGGTGCGAATGGCCGGTACGCCCTCAGCCATGATCGTCCGGTATTTTTTTTCATCTTGACGCTCATACGCATAGGTTGTAATAACAGGCGTGCCGCCACCCGTTGGGGTGAGCGTGTGAGTACTGACGCAAGGCAACGCTGACAACTGTGGGTTGTCCGGAAATGTCAGTCCGTTGTCTTTATATTCGACCGCCTCTTGGAGTCCGTCGACATTGGTGATCTTGTTCAACAGCCAACCACACACCGGATGGTCCAAATACTCCAAGGTGGTTTTGTGAGTATTCCCGAGGGTAACGGACTGCAGGGCGTAATCTTTAAGTGCCAACGTGTAGGTGAGGGTTTGAGTTGCATCATCAGGCCAGAACATAATCTTGACTGTCCCAATGGCCGGCGATGTATCGGGCGCGGGGGGCGTGTATTCAATCTTGAGCAGGTTTCGCTTGGTGCTGTCCGTGATGCCTGTTAATTGAAGTTGATAATACGTTTTGCCCTCTATAACGTGGGGCGTTGATGTCCATGTGAAATATAAGTTTTTCGACTCCTTGAGGTCGGGATTATAGGTTGTCAATATTTTTGGTACATAGATGCCTGTGTTGTCCAGCAATTCCAATACTTCATGTCTTGTGTCCTTGCGCATCACGGTCAGTTGGTTGTTGAACCAGGAGACATTAACGGCATCGTTTTGTGGGTCAGGATCGATACCTTTTTTTATATTTAGTACTTCGCCGGAGTGCAATGTTAAACGGTTATGCGCAGTGCTATAAGTGGTTAGCCCAAAAAAACAGCCATCCCCCAATGCGAACAGGTTATTGAAGGTGGGGGCACAGTGAAGCCCCATTTCAAACACAGGGCCGCTGCCGTCGTTACCGACGATTGAGGGGAGGGGAATAAAGGCCTCGAACAGGCCTGTGCGTGGATCGACCACGTTGCGTTTTTGAGTGGTGGCGTTAAAAATTGGATCGTTCTCGGAATCGCTAGGGTCCGTACCCATTGGATTGTGGGCCATGTTCATTTCCTTATGTCGTAGTAGGCCCCCTTCGTGGGGGAGATATGCACTACTTGAAAACTACACGGTCGGTAAGCCTGCGATAACTGTAAGAGTTCACAGTATTTTATATTAAATAGTTTTTGAATTTATTGTTTTAATCTCCTTTGCGAATAAGGATGTTTGTGATCTGTATGAAAGGTGGAGGCCTTCAAGTTCGGATCGACATCATGCACATCAACGTCCGGCCACAGCGTCTTCTATAGTTGCAATATCAATCTTGGTCATTTTCATCATCGCCTCAAACGCACGCTTGGCGATGGCAGGATCTTTGCTGGTAACCGCATCGACCAACACCCGTGGCGAGATCTGCCACGACACCCCCCACCTGTCCTTGCACCAGCCGCAGGCGCTTGCCCGCCCACCATTATTGATGATGGCATTCCACAAGCGATCGGTTTCTTCCTGGTCATCCGTAGACACCTGAAAGGAAAACGCTTCGCTATGCTTGAACATCGGCCCGCCATTGAGGCCGACGCAGGGGATACCCAGCAAGGTGAATTCCACGGTCAGCTCATCGCCCTGTTTACCCGCCGGGTAGTCGCCAGGCGCATGGTGCACGGCCTTCACTTCGCTGTCGGGGAAGGTCTTGGCGTAGAAAGTCGCGGCCTCCAGGGCATCGTTGTTGTACCAGAGGCAGATCGTATTTTTGTTGTTCATCGCAAGGCTCCTCGGGTTGGACGGTGCGTGAAGTCTAGACGATAACCGCGGGCGTTCTACCCCGTTTAGAACCGCTCATCCAGGATCGCCGGCAAGGTGATGTCCTTGACGAAACTGGCCGGCGACAAGTTCAGCGTCATGCGCACCACTTGCACCACGTCATGCACCGGAATCGACTGGCCTTCACCGCGTTGCGCCGCCACTGCGAGCGGTGTGCTCAACGGGTCTTCGGTGTTCAGGTAGCCCAGGTTCAGGCAGGTCACGCCCAGGCGCTGATGCCGATAGCCTTCACGCAAGGCATCGGCAATCCCGCGCAGCGCAAACTTGGAGGCACCGAAGGCCACCTCCGGGCGGCCACTTTGCGGCAGGCCGGAGGTCGAGCCAGTCAGGATGATTCGTGGGTTGGCGCTGTCGAGCAGCACCGGCAGCAGGCGTTTGATCAGCAACAAGGTAGCGGTGATGTTGCACGTGACAATGGCTTCGAGCTGCTCATCACTGTCGGCCAAAAAGTTGTACGCCGGGTCGAAGGCAAATTCTTCCCAGATACCCAGGTTGTAGATCAAGGTATCCAGCCCACTCTCGGTCACCGAGGCTTCAATGGCCTGGGCAGCTTTGGCGGGTTCGGCCAGGTTGGCTTCGATCCAACGCACCTGCACATCAGCCTTGTGGTTGAGCTGTTCTGGACGGCTGCGGGATACACCGATCAGCGTATCCCCGGGTTCGCCCAACCCCTCGATCAGCGCCTTGCCCAGGCCTTTGCTGGCGCCCACTACCATGGTTTTCATTACGCGTCTCCTTGACTGAAGGGCGTAGTTATAAGGCAGTTGGGTGGGGCTTTCCAGCCTGCTGTTCAGGCTTGCACGGCTTCCCGGCAAGTGCGTAAACCCGCACGCCGCGAGCGCCAGGCCAAACCCAGCACCATCAGCAAGCCCAGGCCCGCCATGATTGCACCGGCCAGGGAAATAGCCGGGTAGCCCAACCCGGCGTTGATCACTGCGCCACCCAGCGCCGCACCAATCGCATTGCCAAAATTGAACGCGCCGATGTTCATCGCCGACGCCAGGTTAGGCGCATCCTTGGCGGCCTCCATCACACGCATCTGCAACGGCGGTACCAGCGCAAAACTGGCGGCACCCCATAGCAGGATCGACACGGCGGCAGGCAGCGGCCATTGCATCAGTACCGAGAAGGCCAGCAGCACGGCAATCAACACCACCAGCGAGGTGATCAAGGTACGGTCCACCGAGCGGTCGGCCGACTTGCCGCCCCACACGTTGCCCAGGGTCAGCCCGATCCCGAACAGCACAAGCATCCCGGTGACGAAGTTGGTCGAGGCGTGGGTGACGTTGCGCAGAATCGGCGCGATGTAAGTGAACACCGTGAACATCGCACTGGAGCCCACCACGGTCAGCGCCAACGCGGCCAGCACCGGCCCGCGGCCCAATACGCGGATTTCCGCCATCAGGCTGCCACCTTTAGGCGCGGGTGCATTCGGCAACGCCCACCACAGCGCCGCCATCACCACCGCACCGAGGCCGCTGATCCCCCAGAACGCCGTGCGCCAACCAAAGTTCTCGCCAAACCAGGTCGCCAGCGGCACGCCGCCGATGGTCGCCAAGGTCAGCCCGAGAAACATCGCCGCGACCGCCCCCGCGCGTTTCTCCGGCGCTACCACGCTGGCTGCCACAATCGAACCAATGCCAAAAAACGCCCCGTGGTTCAGCGACGTCACCAGCCTTGCGACCATCAAGGTCTGGTAGTTGGTGGCCAGCGCCGACAACAAATTGCCCAGGGTAAAAATCGCCATCAGCCCGATCAGCAAATAACGACGCGGCACTCTCGCCGTGGCGAGGGTCATGATCGGCGCGCCGATCAGCACGCCCATGGCATAAGCACTCACCAGCAGCCCGGCGGCTGGAATGGATACGCCAAGATCGGCGGCAATACCGGGCAACATGCCCATGGGCGCAAACTCCGTGACCCCGATGCCGAAGGCACCGATGGACAAGGCTACAAGGGGTGGATTGATACGCATGGTTGACTCCTCATCTGTGTGCCGAATGCTACAATCCAGCCTTTTCAAGCAGTAGCCCTTGCTCGGGAACTACAGCTTTGCGCAGGAGGCACAAATGGACATCGGCGGTCGGTCAGGAGAGATGGAAGTGTTCGCCATGGTCGCCGAGCAGGGCAGCCTGTCGGGCGCGGCGCGAGCCCTGGGGCTGACGCCATCGTCCATCAGCCGCATCATCACCCGCACCGAAAAGCGCATCGGCACCCGACTGCTGCTGCGCACCACTCGCGCCATCACCTTCACCGCCGAAGGCGAAGCCTACCTGCGCGGCGCCCGGCGCATCCTCGCAGACATGGCCGAAGTCGAAGACGCCATCACCGACCAGGGCACCCCACGCGGCCGCCTGCGAGTCAGCGCCGCCCTGGCCCATGGCCGCATGACTATCGTCCCGCTGATCGCCGCCTTCAGCGCCCGCTATCCGGCCATCGTCGTCGACCTGATGCTCGGCGATGAAGTGGTGGACATCCTCGGCGGCCAGGCCGACGTCGCCATCCGCTTCGGCCCCCTCGCCGACAGCCCGCTGACCGCCCGGCATATCGGCTCCACCGGGCAAGTTATCGTCGCCTCACCGGAGTACCTGGCAAGGCATGGCACCCCGGTAACGCCGCAGGATCTACTCCAGCACAACTGCCTGCGCTTCAACTTCCGCCGAGCGGCGCCGGATTGGCCGTTCAGGGCGGATGGGCGGGAGTTTTCGTTGAAGGTGGCGGGGACGATTGAGGGCAACAGTGGCGAGGCATTGGCACAGTTGGCAAAGCTGGGGGCAGGGATTGCGCGGATTGGGGCGTTTAGTGTGGTGGAGGAGGTGAAGCGGGGGGAGTTAGTGGTGTTGCTGGAGGACTTTAACCCGGGGGATGTGGAGCCGATTCATGCGGTGTTTGTGGGGGGAGGGGCGATGCCGGCGCGGGTTAGGGCGTTTGTGGATTTTTTGGTGGAGAGGCATGGGGGTTGAGGAGGTGCGGGTTTAGGTCTGGATTTGTTGGGAGGGGGGGATCGGCGGATTTCGGCCAATAGCTGCCTGTCGGAACCGGCTGAAATAGCCCCAGAGCGGTCATCTCCGCGTTCCAGTATTATCATGCCGATCTTCGGACTGTTTATTGGTAGGTTGATCCATGGCCAGAAGCGTTAGGCTTCAAAAAAAACTGCATACACGGCATCTGATGGAGACAGCTGAAGAGGTGGTACTTGATGACAGCCTTGTTGGAAAGCTATGGGCGCTCAATCAAGGTGACAGATTTGAGTTGAATTCAGCTTCTCTCAGTTCTGCAGCCGTTCAAAAGTACCGCTTGGAATACGTGATAACGAGAGGCCCTGTTCCTGGGCACTGGCTGTACACAAAATTTGACCCCGAGGAACTTGTATTATTTTTTACGGCAAAAGACTTTGACGGCATTTGCCATGGCTGGACTCTGTTTGACGAGTGACAACCTCAGCTTTAGCTCTCTGAGAGGCAACTCTGGGTCGATTGTAGCCGGTCGCAAAAGACCGGAACTGGCCGTTTACGGCCCGTGAGAAATAACCAGTTTCTCCTCCACGCGCTGGCCTGCCTTGCTCCAGCGCACGGAGCCCTTTCTAGCTAACCGCTGTAGAGTGCGCTTCTACCTCCGAAGCCTGCTCCCGCAATCGACGCGCGATAACATCCATCAGATCACACCCATCCCGCAACGGTATCGCCAGTAGTTGAGCAAAATCCGAAAGCACCACGCAGTCAGCCTCCACTTCACCCCGAAAAGCGATGTTTTCCAATACTTGAGTCACGGTACGAATGCGATAGTCAGCCATCGCTTGCAGCACATCGAGCGGTGCTTGCGAGTCAATGAGCAGGGACGCTGGAACCCGATCGATTCCAGTAAGAGGGATATATCTTTCCATTTTTGAAACTCCGATAAATGCAATGATTTACCGATAATCAGGTCGCCAAATCTGATCGCCACATGGGCGACCGGGAAACTATAAGCGTCGTTGCAGCCGACGATCAACGCAAAGGTTGTAACCGGCACGGATGGACTGAGGCTCGAACGCCGCTCACTCCACTTTTTCGCTGCAGTCTGCTCCCGACTAGCCTCATTCCCTTCTTGATATTTCCCCACACCATCACGCTTTTTAAGCTTGCTGAAACGTTTCATCGAGTTTATAAAACCCCCACAACTCCAATAAAGGCCACCGCTATGACCCCGCTAAAACTCCTCGTTGCCCTAAGCGCACTGTCCGCTGCCTCCCACGCCATGGCCTGGGATTACGTGCTCCTCGACACCGACAAAGCCGCCCAGAACTGGCAGATCACCAGCCAGCAGCTCGGCGTACAAACCGACAAGCCCTTCAGCGTTACCCTGCGCACCTTGCACGGTGGTCGGCAGGAGGGGGTGAGCATCGTTGATATCGATAACGGCACGATGAAGCTTTCGGTGGTGCCGACTCGCGGTATGAACGTGTTGCAGGCTTCGGTCGGCGATGTGCGCATGGGTTGGGATTCGCCGGTCAAGGAAGTGGTCAATCCGTCGTTTATCGAGCTCAATGGCCGCGGTGGGCTGGGCTGGCTGGAAGGTTTCAACGAGCTGGTCACCCGCTGCGGCTACGAGTGGGTCGGCCACCCTGGCATGGACAACGGCGAACTGCTGACCCTGCACGGGCGGGCCGCCAATATTCCTGCGAATAAAGTCACGCTGCATATCGATGAAAAACCACCGTATGCCATCACCTTGCGCGGCGAGCTGAAAGAGCAGGCGTTCAAGAAGGTCGACTTCTCTGTCGCGACCGAACTGGTTACCCAACCTGGCAGTGTGGTGTTTGCCCTCAACGACACCCTGACCAACAACGGCGACTATCCGAAGGAATACCAGGCGCTGTATCACAGTAACTTCAGCACCCCGTTCCTGGAGCAGGGCGCGCGGTTTGTCGCGCCGGTGAAGCAGGTGTCGCCGTTCAACGACAAGGCCAAGGGCGAATTGGCCGACTGGCAAACCTATCGCGCACCGACCAAGGACTATGACGAAACGGTCTACAACGTGGTGCCATATGCCGATGCCAAGGGCGATACCTTGACCGTGCTGCATAACAAGGCCGGCAGCCTGGGCGTTTCGGTTGGCTTCAATACGCAGACACTGCCGGTGTTTTCCCTCTGGAAAAACACCGACACCCAAGGCCAGGGCTATGTCACGGGGCTGGAGCCAGGGACGAGTTTTTCCTACAACCGTCGTTATCAGCGGCCACTGAATCTGGTGCCGACAATCGGGCCGAAGGAACACAAGCAGTTCCGCATCAGCTACAGCCTGTTGGCGGACAAGGCCGCTGTTGATAAGGCTTTGAAGCAGGTCAGCGAAATTCAGGATGGGCGTGAGACTGAGGTGCGGCAGACGCCGTTGGTTGATTTGACCAAGGAATGACGCCGCCTGGAGCATCATTGCGATGTCATTGATGTTGAGCACCCACGCTTATGCGGGGTGCGGCAACATTAACGACGGAGTGAAGCCGTCAGCCGACGATCAATCTGGCGTTGTCTGGCCAATCGAACGTCCAATGCTTGCAAGAAAAATCCGGGTATCCCGATTGGACCGCAGATGAACCACACGGCAGGCGGGTGGGGCAGCCTCCACGAGTTGTTGCATCTTTACTCGCGCTGATTCTTTGGTCTGCCACATGAATCTAAAAAACTCCGGCAGGTTCGCCAGTCGTTCGGGGCAGTTCTCCGGCAAGTCAGGCCGAGTCTGACCGCGTTTGAGCAGCGTCCTGAGCAATACGCGCCAGAATCGGAGCGTCGCCGAACGGTCAATCCATATCAACAGATCTGCGCGGGCCAGCCGGTTGTCCCAAGTGGTTGAATGGCCTCCTTCGAATATCCAGCGTTCACGGGCCTCGACCTCAAGGCAAAGCTGCGTCTTCGCGTCGCGGCTGCGTTCGATCCACCCTGGCTGCCAGTGGATAGTGTCGATATGAACGACCGGCAAACCCGTGCACTGACCAAGCTTGCGCGCCAAGGTGCTTTTGCCTGACCCAGGTTGACCCACAATCATCACCCGTCGCATCTAAGCTCCTTCTCGCTGTGCGCGCTGAATTTTTGGGGTGGCGATTCTACGTCAATGCCTGTCTGCGTCAACGTGCTCACGCAAACCCAAGAGCGCCACCTTTTATCCAGGCACCCCGTGCCAACGTTGGCGGCCTTCGCGAGCAAGCTCGCTCCTGCAGTCGTTGGGTTAGGCCCGGCGAGCGGTCAACAACACTGCCGCCGCCGCTGATAACAGCCCCGCGCAGCAACGATTGAAGATGCGCTTGCCCCTTGGCTCGCCAAACCAGCGGCGCATATGCAGGCCCATGTAGCCGTAGGCGCTGATGGCGATCCATTCCAGGACCAGGAACATCGCGCCCAGCAGGGCGAACTGTGCGGTGATGGGTTGGTCAGGTACCACGAACTGCGGCAGGAAAGCGGTGAAGATCAGGATGGCTTTCGGGTTGCCCGCCGCCACCAGAAACTCCTGCCGTGCCAGAGCCCATAAGCCGACCTGGTGAGCGGCTGTTGGTGACTCTGCCTGTGGTTGCGCACGCCATAGCTGATACGCCAGATAAAACAGATACGCCGCGCCAAGTATCTTGATCCCGTAAAACAACAACTCCGACGTTTGCAGCACTACCGCCAACCCGGCGGAGGCGAGGGCGATCATGCCGGCAAAGGCCAGCAACCGACCGAGACCTGCGAGGCAGGAGGTGCGGTAGCCGTAGCGGGTGGCGTTGCTTACCGACAGCAGGTTGTTGGGGCCAGGCGCCATGTTCAGGGCGAAGCAGGCAGGCAAGAAGAGGGCGAGGGTGGCGAGGTCCATGGCGGCTCCGGGTTTGGTCGGACGAGAGCGTTGAGGATAGGGGCAGTCGGCAGGGACAGCAATGAGGCTGGCAGTGTATCTGCGTGCCGGAGCGCAAGATCTTTATTTAGTCCCCGGCGAAACTGATTTTGTCATAGGCCCGTAGGCACACTGCGAAGACAAGATTCAGTGCACGATGGAAGGAGCCCGCATGATTCGCAGAGCATTACCCACCGACGCAAACGCCATTGCCCAAGTGCATATCAGCAGTTGGCAAGAGGCGTATCGCGACCTGATGCCCACCGACTACTTGAACGGGTTACAAGCCACCCTGGCTCAGCGCGAAGCCTATTGGCGTCGCTCGATAGCCGCGGGCGAACCGGAAGTATGGGTCGCAGAGGTGGACCAGCAGATTGTCGGGTGGATAGCCGTTGGCGCCAGCCGTGACGAAGAGGCCGCCGGGGCAAATGCAGGGGAGGTTATGGCCATCTATGTTCTGACCAGGTATTGGCAAACGGGCGTCGGGCTGGCGCTGTGGAACGCGGGCTTGCAGGCGTTGGTTCAGCAGGGGTATGACTGCCTGACGCTTTGGGTCCTGGCCCGCAATGAACGGGCCATGCGCTTTTATCGCAGGGTCGGTTGTGTCGAGGACGCAGGCAGCGAACTCAAGATTGAGAGGGGCGGTGTCACGCTGGTGGAGGTGCGGTACAGGTTGTCCTTTACCTGAGCTTTTGTTCCAAACAACCGATCAGCCAGTTGCCGGCCTCGCTCCAGCCCTTGCGTCGTCAACCAAATCGACTTGTTCTTGTTGACCGGGTTCAGAATATAACCATGCCGGTCAGTTAAACGTAGATCTCCTGTGGGAGGGGGGCTTGCTCGCGAAAGCGGTGGGTCAGTCAACACCAATGTTTGCTGGGCCGACGTCTTCGCGGGCAAGCCCGCTCCCACATTTGATCTGCGCTGCTTTGAGCATTTCGTTCGCTTAACTGACTGGCATTAGGGCTTGCCCCTTCCCATCGGTTCAGGGTCGCGCCGAAGCTGTGTTGATACCTAGGCTATCGAATTGAGGGGAAGCCGCACATGAAACACCGTGCCGTGTTCGGTATCAGAGCTGACCTCAATCGATCCGCCATGGGACGCGACGATTTCCGAGGCGATGAACAGGCCCAGGCCCAAGCCTTCTGTGGGGCCGTGATTGACGGCAGTACGCTGAGAGAAGCGGCCCATCGGGTTGAAGATGAACGGCAGCACATCCTCAGGTATCGCCTCTCCACTGTTGTGCACGGAAAATACCGCGAAATCTTCCTGTAACTCCAACTCGACCTGGATAGGCCGCGTGGTGTCGCCGTGCTGCACGGCGTTGCTGACGATGTTCGAGAACACCTGCTCCATTCGGGCGCCGTCGAACTGGCCCGACGCCTGGGTCTTCGAATCGAACAGGATGATCGCTTCAGGATGAAACGTGCGGATTTCTTCTACGACACGCTGGCAAAGCGGTGAGAGATCTATATCGGCCGTTCTGACCGGAATGCCCGGCCCCATCTGGCAGCGGGTCAGGTCGAGCAAGTCGCCGACGATCTTGCTCGCTCGACGCACACTGGTGTAGATCTGGTTGGCCACTTTGTTCGCCTTGGGGCCTGCATCCTGGGAGCGCCGCAGCACGTCGGCACCCAGCAGGATCGCGCCGAGCGGCGTGCGCAGGTCGTGGCCGAGGATGCCCAGAAACACGTTGCGCGATGCCTCGACCGCGCGCGAATAGCTGGCGATGGACTCGGCGAGCGCCTGGTCAATGGCCTCGTGGAAACGGGTCATGTCGTCAACGTTGATCGGCGTGCCGTCCTTGATCTGGCGCATCCACTGGCTGACCACACTGGTGCGCAGGGCGCGGTATTCCGACACCATCTGATCGATGGTGAAGCCGGCCATCAACCGCGTGATGGCGTGGATTTCTGCCGCGGTCTCCTGCTCCTCCGCGGGGGCCAGGCCCTGGGCCTTGGCGATTTGCTCTTGGCGGGTCTGTTTGGTTCGCAGGTCGCTGACGATGGCTCGCAACATCTGCTCGGCATGGTCGCGCAGCGCCACGCTGTCGAGATCCTCGCCCGGGGTGTCGAGGGTTCTGGCGAAATCTTCCCAGGCTTGCAGAATCGGTTCGAGGTGCTCAAGGATGAAATCGGCCAGGCGCATGTCTGTAATCCTGAAGGGTAGGGCACAAGAGCGAGGCTGCGCAGATGCAGGGAAATTCCCGGCAGTGTAGGAGGTTGTTCGCAGCTTTAAAAGCGCGGCCGGGGGTAGCGATAGCATTGATCCACTCTGCGTGCCGACAGAGTTCATCCCGCTGACGCTAAAACCCGAGTGTCAGCGACCTCAGCTTGCGCTCTACAATGCTGTCAAAATGGCTTGCCAGTTGCTCACAGCGCTCGGATGTCAGCCCCTTGCAGCAGGTTATTCCCAGAACAAACCCCTGGGCTTTGGCCCCCCCTTTTACTGCAAGAATCATCGACCCCGCGAGTTCGATCTCGCGAAGGAGTCTGTCAGCCTGTCGCTTTATGGGGCCGGGCAAATCGTTGAAGGCTTCTTTCATGGCTTGTCTCCGCAGCATTCATTACACACAAGACATCTGAGGCGCTAACGGCCTCTTCTTGTAGCATCGACCGAAGGAAGGTTGCGGAGTTTCGCAGTGGGCCGGTAGGAAGCGATGACGTGCAGCCTGTTACAGTTTTCAGTGGCGCTACGGCTTACTTGTGCAGCCACTCGGCCTGTAGCTGCACGAAGTTCTCCTGCAACCATTCAATGAATACCTGCACCTGCGGCGCCAAGTGAGTACGGCTCGGGTACAGCAGCGACACCGGGCGTGGGGCAGGCCGATAGGCGTGCAGGATTTCCACCAGCGCGCCGCTGTGCAGATGTTCTGCCACGGTGATGCCGGGCGCCTGGATAATGCCGAAGCCCGACACGCCGCACTGCACGTAGGCGTTTGACTCGGTGACGGTAATGCCCGCTTGACTGACCAGGGTTCGATTATGACCCTTGACCGAGAAATGCCACGGCAATATACGGTTGCTTTGGCCGGACAGGAAGTTGACGCCTCGATGGCCGGCCAGCGCTTCAAGGGTGTCTGGGTGGCCATGGGCACGCAGGTAGTCGGGGGCCGCGCAGGTCACCATGGTTGCCCGGGCGATGGGACGAGCGATGAGGCTGGAGTCAGGCAAGTTACCTATGCGCAACGCACAATCGATACCTTCGCCAACCAAATCCACGGCCCGATCAGTCACGCCCAGCACCAGGTTGATGCCGGGGAAACGGTCGGTGAAGCCCTTGAGACTATCAATGAATTTCATTTGTGCGAAGGCGGTCGGGATATCGATCCTCAGACGTCCCGCGAGCGTCGCCCCGGTGCGGTCGAACATGCTGGTGGCGGCGCTGATATCCGCGAGAATGTCCTGCACGCGTGCGTAAAAGCGTTCGCCCTCGGCAGTGAGGGCGACTTTGCGGGTGGTGCGCTGGAACAGGCGTACGCCCAATGATGCCTCCAGCTCCTGGATATACCGGGTGACTTGGGGGCGACCGATGTTCAGTGATTGCGCGGCCTTGGTAAAACTGCCGAGCTCCGCCAGCCTGGCGAATAGGCGCATTGATTCGAGTAATTGCATGACAGCCCTGAATGTGATTGTTGTCTCAGGATAGAACAAAGCTGTCTTTTTCTGCGTATTTATTGCGCGCCGCCGCTGGCCAATGATGAGCCCCTGGCAAACCGATTGCGGTTTGCGGGTATTACCTGCATTTGGAGACTCATCATGAAAGCGTGGTTATTGAAAGACTTCGGCCTCGACAACCTGCAACTGGGCGAAGTAGCCACCCCACAACCGCAGGCTGGCGAGTTGTTGGTCAAGGTCGGGGCCGTCTCGCTGAACTATCGCGACAAGGCCATCGTCGACGGCATTTATGAACCGCATAAAGTCCCCAAACCATTGATTCCAGTGAGTGATGCGGCCGGCACCGTGGTAGCGCTGGGGGATGGGGTGACTCGCTTCAAAGTCGGCGACCGGGTCAACTCCCATCTTTATTCACGCTGGCTGGATGGCGCGCCTGGGCCGCACGAACCGGATTACTGCTTTGGCTCGCCGCTACCGGGCGGATTGGCTGAGTACATGATCATCCACCAAGACAGCGCTGTGGCTGCACCTGCCAACATGAGCGATGAAGAGGCCGCGACATTGCCTATCGCGGCGCTCACTGCCTGGTATTCGCTGGTCGACTTCGGCCAGATCCAACCGGGGCAAACCGTGCTGGTGCAAGGTACGGGCGGGGTGTCGATATTCGCCGTGCAAATCGCCACCGCGTTGGGTGCGAAAGTGATTGCAACCTCAAGCCGCGATGACAATCTACAGGCCGTGAAACGCCGGGGCGCGGTCGCTGGCATCAACTATCGAACCACTCCGGACTGGGCTGGCGAGGTACTGAAACTCACCGACGGCAAGGGTGTCGACCTGTTGCTCGACGTGGCTGGCGGCAGCGGCGTCAACCAGTCAGTGGCAGCCACCAAGGCATCCGGGCGGATTGCGCAGATCGGCTTTTTGACCGGTCAGACGGCGGCGCTTGATTTGATGCCGCTGATCTTTCGGCAGACAACCCTTCGCGGTATTGCGGTAGCACCTCGGTCATCGTTCGACCGGATGAATGAATTCCTCAACCAACACGATATTCGCCCTGTTATCGACCAGGTGTATCCGTTTGAGCAGGCACGTGAGGCTTACGCGCATTTGGCGAAGGGTGCGTTTGGGAAGATAGTTATCAAGGCGGGTTAACCGACCTTGATCACTGCAATGAGCACGTCTGTCGCCAATGCGTGAGCGGCATTTACGCTGATATTCGGGTTGACGGATCAAGGATGAAACCTGCGCCCCAATGCATCCAGGCGCACCGCAATCGGCGGCAGGCGTTCGCTGCTGCGGGCCAGGGTTTCCACATCGTCGGCAGTGCTTTGGGCGATGCTCTGCACCGACTGCAAGCGCTCGACGATCTCCAGGTTGGCCGAGGTCTGCTCGCGGGTGGTCGCGACGATGTGGCCGTTAAGTTGATCGATATGCGCGATGTCCTCGCCGACCGCCCGGAGCATCTGCACCGCCAATTGGCTGTCTTGCACGCAACGCTCCACGCCTTCGCGGCTGGCGTGCATGGCTTCGACGGCCTCGCGGCTGCCATGCTGCAGGCCCTCGATGATGGTTTTGATTTCCTGGGTGGAGAGGGCGGTGCGCTGTGCCAGGCTGCGCACTTCGTCGGCGACCACGGCAAACCCGCGGCCTTGCTCGCCGGCGCGGGCGGCTTCGATGGCCGCGTTGAGGGCCAGCAGGTTGGTCTGGTTGGCGATGCTGCTGATCACTTCCAGCACCGAGCCGATTTGCTCGGCCTGCACGGCCAACGATTGCACGGTGGATTCAGTGCCGTTGATGCGTGAGGCCAACTGGCTGATTTCAAGCTGGGCGCGGCCGACGCTCTCCTGGCCGCGAACAATTTGCTGACTGGCTTGGCCGGCGTGTTCCACGGCTTGTTCGACTTGCACCGTAATGTGGCCCATGGCGTCTTCCATGCGCTGCATCGAACCGTTCATTTCGCCGATCTGCACCAGTTGATGCCGCGCACCTTTTTCCAGGGTGCCACTGGCGCAGGCCAGTTCCTGGCCGAGTTGCCCCAGGCCGTGGGAGTCGCGGGCGACACCGTCGATCAGGTGAGTCAGTTGTTGCAGGAAGTGATCGAAGCGCTTGGCCAGGGACACGCGCACCTTGTCTTCACCCTGCGCGCTTTGCTCGGTGAACTGTGAAGTTACAGCGAGCATCTTCTCAAGCATTTCCTGGCTTTCGACAGCTTCCGCCTGGCTGTGGACCGCCAGGTACAACAGGGCCACGGTTTCCATCAGCACATAGAAGGCGTGGACGAAGATCATCGTCCAGCCGCCGTGATGCTCCATCACAAACACCTGCAAACCCTGGTGCTGCAGCGCATGGAACACCAGGTGGTGCACGGCGATGGTCAGCGCCGCCACCAGGATCGGCAGCCAGTCACGGTAGAAGGTCAACACCGCCAACAGCGCGAAAATACCGAAGTGGGATTCGATCACCCCGTGTGCCTGGTTGATGTGCAGCGCCGCCATCACCATCAAGCCGGCGCCCAGTGCGCAACGCATCACGCGGGTGCCGCCGATGACACGGTAGAGCGCCGTCAGCACGATGCCGGTGCCGCCACCGACGATCAGCGCCTGGAGCAAGGTGCCATGCCAGAACGCCAAGCCCAGGGAGAACAGGAACATCAGCCAGATCAATGCCAGCATGATGCGGTCGGCTTTGCGATAGTGCTCCTGAAAGCGTGTGCGAAGGGGCATTCACGGTTACTCCATGTAGTGATGCCAGCAACCAAGCATGTGGCGTGCCACGATGGCCGCTGGTCGATAGCAAGTCAGGTGCAGCGTTTTTTACCGGATCAGATCCGGCAATCGGTTATCGGCAGGAGGGAAGGGGACTTGAGTGGGAGGGCGCAGGCCCTCCCACGGTACAGCCTGGAATCAGAAGCTGTACTTGGCGGTCAGCATCATGTTGCGTGGGCTGCCATAGGAGTCGCCGCCATAGTCCACATCGTTGGAAATGGACTGGTAGTACCGGCGATCGAAGATGTTGTTGGCATTGACTTGCAGGTCCAGGTGTTGGTTGACCCGGTAGCCGGCCATCAGGTCGGTGACGGCGTAACCGCCTTGCTTGAGCCGGTAGGTGCTGCCATCGGCCAGCTTGATGTCGTTGTACATGCGGCTCTGCCAGGAGATGTTGCCGCCGACCCGGAGTTTTTCCAGCGGGCCCTGGAAGTTATAGCGAGTGGTGACTTTGAACAGGTGTTCCGGGGTGTCGGTGTCGAACTGCTTGTTGACCTTCTGCGGGTTGGCGTCGTCCTTGATCGTGTGGGTTCGCGCGTAGGTGTAGCCACCGCCGACTTGCCAGTTCTCGGTCAAGGCACCTTGCAGTTCGAAGTCGATGCCCTGGCTGCGGATTTCCCCCGAGGCCTGGTTGCAAGAGGCCTGTGGGCAGTTCGGCACAACGATCTGCACGGCGCGGTTTTCCTGGTCAACGCGGAACAGCGCCACGCTCGCATTCAACGCGCCCCCCAGGTATTCGCCCTTGAGGCCGATTTCATAGTTCTTGCCGACGATGGGCTTGAGCGGGGTGCCGGCAGTGCTCTTCTCTTTCTGTGGCGTGAAGATGTCGCTGTAGCTTGCATACACCGAGTGCTGGTCGTTCAGTTCGTAGATCAAGCCGGCGTAGCGGGTGAGGTTGCGGGTAACCTTGTAGTCGCCGTCGCCATCACGGTTGTCATAGTCATACCAGTCCAGGCGCCCGCCAAGGATCAGCTTCAACGGGTCGGCCAGGCTCAGGCGCGAGGTCAGGTAGAAACCGTCCTGGGTGGTGACTTCACGAGCGTTGTTGGTGCGGGTGAAGTTCGGTTTGCCGGCATTGATCGGCCAGTTCATTTCATACGGGCTGTAGTTATGAGTGGTCATGTCGTAGATGCGCTTGCTGGCGCCCACCACCAGCTCATGAGTGCGCCCGAACGCCTCGAACGGGCCGCTGGCAAAGGCGTCGACGCCGGCCTGGTTTTCATCATAGCGGGCCTGATACACCGTGCGGGCGAGGGTCTTGTTCGTCCAGCGCGATTGGTAGGAGCCGGAGAACAATGCGTCCTGTTCGGAATAATTGGCGTTGACCTGCAGGCTCCAGTCATTGGCCAGGCGCTGGCGCAGCTCGGCGAACACCGTGTTGATTTCCTGGTCTTTGTTTTCCCAGTCGGTGCCGGGGTTGTAAGAGCGCGACAGGTCCAGGTGACGGCCATCCAGGCCGACCATCGAAGCCCCCCAGAAGTAGTTGGTCTTGTCCTTCTGGTTCGAGTAGCCGAGGGTGAGAGTGGTGTCTTCGCTCAGGTCGGCTTCGGTGACGGCGTAGAACAGGCCGTGATCCTGCTCGGCCTTGTCGATAAAGCTGTTGGCGTCGCGGTAGGACGTGACGACGCGACCGCGCCAGGTACCACTGGGGTTGAGTGGGCTGGAGGCGTCGAATTCGCCACGGTAGTCATCCCAGCTGCCGGCGGCGCCGGTGAGGGTGACTTTCTGTTCGTCCAGGGGCCGCTTGCGGATCAGGTTGATGGCTGCCGAGGGGTTGCCCGCGCCGGTCACCAGGCCGGTGGCGCCGCGCACCACCTCGACACGGTCGAACATCGCCAGGTTTGGCTGGGCGCCCACCGACGCGCCGTTGTAACCGCTGGGGATACCGTCATACATGAGGTTGTCGATGTCGAAACCGCGAGCGGTGTAGCTCTGGCGGCCAGGCCCGTTGGAGTAGTTGAGGAACAACCCGGGCGTTGCGTTGACCACGTCGTTGATGCTGGTCATGGCCTGGTCATCCATGCGCTGGCGCGTAATCACCGTGACAGCTTGTGGGGTTTCACGCAGGGTCAGCGGCAGTTTGGTTGCAGTCTTCATCGAGCCGGTGGTGTATGACTCGCTGCCTTCAGTGGTTGCGCCAAGCTGCTGGCCCGACACCTGGGTGGCGCCCAGCTCAATGGTGGCCGGGGCTTCGGCGTCGGCGGCCAGGGCCGCTTGTGAGGTTGCTAGGCAGATCGCCATCGCCATTGAGCTGGGTGAAAAAGCGTTGCTGACGCGTTGTTGCACAGACATGGATATAGGGCTCCCAAAGGCCATCCGTGGCGAATAAAAAATCTGTTGATAATTATTCGCATCAGTGTGGCAGATCCAAGCTCTGGGAAAAAGTCTTACACGGCCGTGTAGGAGCGAGCAAGCTCGCTCCTACAGCGGTTTCTGGGTCAGAAATCCATTCTTACGCCGAGCGTCCCATGGCGGCCGTTGAAGCTATTGCTGTCCAGGTTGCGGTCATAACCGACTTCACCGTACAGGCTGATGCCCTGGGCAACTTGCAGGGTTGCCCCGAGGCTGGCATCCATCGTGGTGGATTTCTGTTCGGTGTCTATACGCGTCACATCGTTGAATATCACACTGTTGTCCCCAGCGCTGGAATGCCAGACATTCGCACGCACATAAGGCTGCAGCGGCAGGCCATTAACGGTGTAATCGCCGCGCAAGCGCACACCCAGGCGCGTAGTGACGTTGGTATCGGCGTCATAGGACACGTCGGAAATACCGTCGTTCTGGCTATCGAGCTTGGTTTTGCCGACGATCAACTGCGCCTGGGGCTCCAGAATCCAGCGAGCACTCAGCGCGAACGGCCAGCCCACTTCGGCGGAGGCGGTAACGTTATGCCCGCGGGTTTTCATCTTGACGCCACGCGCTGACTCGTCGTTGCCATCAAAGCGGGTGCCCATCAACACCAGGTCAAGATAAGCCTGGTTGGCGCCGATCAGTGTCCAGTAGACCCCCAGGCTATCGCCGCGCAAGGTGGTTTTGCCGGCGTCCTTGTTCTCCCAGCCGCCGTTGAAGCCTTTTACATTGCCTTTGAGGCGACTGTGACCGACAAAGAACCCAAGGCGCTGCAACAGGCCGTTGTCCAGCAGGCTGGCGAACACATCGGTGCCGACCTGGAACCCTGTCAGCGAACCGTCCAACGTAGGGTTGACCGCACCGGCGAGACTCTGGCGGCTGCTGCTGCCGTAGACCCGGCCCCAACCTGCCGGCATGACGCCGGTTTGCTGTTGCCGGCTCTGATCGCCCATGCGCTCGTGATACGTGCCGAGCATGCCCTGCACGATTTGCTGCGCGGCAGGAAACAACACAGAGTACAGCGGATAGATCGGGACCTCCTTGTCAGTAGGGTTAGACGGCAGGGGCGGGGTTCCAACCACCGGCTCAGGCACTGGCGTGACCGGCCCTTCAGGTTCGGGCAGCGGTGTGACCGGAATCGTGGAGCGCAGGTAATAACTCTGCTCGGTTCCAGCCGTGCCCGCGCCTTTGAACAGGTAGTAGTCAAACGCCCCGGCCGTTACCGTATTGCCCAAGGTAAAGGCAGTGCCAGGCCCGCTGGCGCCATTGAGCGCCTGCACTACCTGGATGCCGTCTTGTAACGTCGCCGCGCCGGCGCCCCCAAGGTTGGTAATCAACAGGGTGGTGTTGCCCTGCAGTGTGCCGTTGCTGACCACCAGTTTGTCGCTGGCCGAGTCGTCTGCTCCCAACACGGTTTGCAGCGCCAGACGCCCGCCGTTGCCGGTGTAGTTGCCGTTGATGGTCAAGGTGTCACGGGCGGTGGTGCTGCCAGTGACCATGTCGAGGGTGCCGCTGTTGGTCACGTTGACCAACTGGCCGGCGGTAAACGGATTGATCCCGCCCGTGTTGACCAGCAGCGAACTGGTGCTATCAATGAGCAGGGCGCCGGTGCCAGTCTCGCTGTCCCCCAGAGTCAACGTCCCGCCCAGGTTCATTTGTGAGCCGTTGTCCAGGCGAATGCTTTCCCAGTTGGCAAACAGGCCGGGATCAGCGGTTTTGGTGTTGTCCAGGGTCAAGGCGTCAATCCCCACGCCACCATCTATCAGTTGCGCCGCCGCCACTTGCTCAGCCACCAGCCCCTGAAGCAGCGCCGTATCGTCGCCGGCCCCCATTAACACGGAGGAATGCAGGTTGCCGCCGGACCAGATAAATTCATCGTTACCGAAGCTGAGCAACACTTGCCCGTTAACCTCACCACCGGAAATGATCACCTGATCGTCACCGCCGCTGACGCTGATATTGCCGCCCACGAACGCGTTGTTTGAAATCAGGATGGTGTCTTTGCCGAAGCCGGTCACCAGGTTGCCGATGATCCTGCCACCAGACATATCGAACCGGTTGTCATCGAGTTTCATGTTGACCCGGCCGATGGTGCCGCCGGTCATCGTCGCATCGTCGCCGTCGTCGAAGCCGCCGGTGATGATGCCGTCGCTCATGTTGAAGACGTCCAGGCCGTCGCCCTGCTCCAGCGAGGCAATGGTGCCGCCGCGCATGTCAAAACGGTCGATCCCCGAGCCCTGGTTGACAGCGCCTGCCTGGCCCCCGGAAATCTCCACCCCATCAGCGCCCGCGCCTTGGCTGATGGATCCGGTGATACTGCCCTGGTTGAGCTGGAAAATGTTATTGCCATCACCCTGGTTGAGGTTGCCATCGATGCCCGCGCTCGGGCCGTTGACAACCACGTGATCATTGCCGCTTCCAAAGATCACATTCCCGCTTACTCGACCCGTGGCGGTGAGTTCGAGGGTGTTGTCGCCGCCGGTATCGGTAAAGCCCGGCGCGGTGGCGCTGTCACAACTGGAGGTGTCGTTGCCTGGCGTGTTGTTGACCGTGCACGCTGCATACGAGGCAAACGGCGATGCCGTCAGAATAATCGCTGAGTACAACAAAGAAGTTATCCGTGTGCGCATGATCCGTCCTCGCTTGAGCACAATGATGTCCCGTCGCCCGGTACAGCGGGCGCGGTTCAAAACCATGGCAACAACGAACGCGATACGGATCAGGGACTACGAGTTACCTGCATCTGAAAACACCGGGCAATGCAATGGGTTGGCATGGCTTTCTCGACTGCACCTCAACTGGCGCAGCACTTGTCGCACCTTAGTTGCAGATCGAAAAGGCCGCCACTGTAAAACCTGACAGGTATAGACGAGCCAACGCCTAGGTGAACACGATCTCGTAGGGTTCGCGCATACGCTCAAGCAACACTTGGGCGAGCATGGGCGGCAAGCCTATCTGCGGGTCGCCGACCAATTGGCTGGCATAGGCATGGGCAGCGTGCAGTTTGCGCGCCACGCTCCAGGTGTCCAGGCGCACCTTGCGTGCGCGTTGCCAGGGAATCACCGCACCCTCGCGTGCCGGCCAATGCCAGGCCCAGATCGCCAGTTCATACAGTCGCGCGCCCACCAGGCTACAAGCTTTTGCACTCGCCCGACCGACTGCATCGTGGTCGTCATTACCGTCATTGCGCCAGGTGGTAAACACCACGTCTCCAGGTTGCAAGTAGCGCGCAATGAACTGGCTCATCGGCTGCTCGTGGGCAGCTAGCGCGTCGTCGCAAAAACCACCGCGAATCCATTTGAGGCTGTGCAACGGCATACCGAGGCGGCGCAAGGCCTCGGCGCTTTCCTGGGGACGCACTACGCTCAAGCGCCTGGCCGGCCACACCTGGGAGCCTGGATGGCTGGCGCTGCCATCGGTAATGGAGATCAATTTCAGCGGATGCTCGCGCGTGCTGAGCAGTTGCAGCAAACCGCCGCACGCCAGGACTTCATCGCCAGGGTGGGGCGCTATCACCACAACCCGGGCACCGGGCGGCACCAGGGTAGCCAGTGCGATGCAGGGGATTTGCGCCAACTGCGGCGCGCTGTTCCAGATTTGCGCGGGGCCGCGACGGCCTTCGCTTGAGGAGGCAGGCTTCATGGGGTGTCACGTCCTTGTCGGTGGGTAATGCTCTTGACTTCAGCGCAGGCTCCGCTGCGGTGAGTGCACGGCATTCCAATCCTGGGATGCTATGCAAGGCACTCTCAGCATAGACAAGGATGTGTCACAGGTTTGTCGTTTTTTTACGAAACCATCATCAGGCTTTTCAGGTAATCGCCGAAACCTCCCTGGGCGCGGCAATCCAGGCGTGCGCTGGTGACCACTTGCGGCGCATGGCTCCAGGCAATGCAAGCACCGCAACGTTCCAGTTCGCGCACCAATTGCACATCCTCGTGGCACGCCAGCGGTTCAAAGCCGCCGGCCTGCACATAGGCACTGGCACTCACGCCCAGGTTGGCGCCATGGATGTGCCGATGGCCATCACGCGCCTGGTAAGCCTGGTGATAACGAATCTGCGCCGCGGGGTCAAACCCCTCACTCCAGGCGTCCACGGTCACGGTGCCACACACCGCGTCACAGCCCAGGGCCAGTTGAGCCACCAGCCAGTCGGGGGCCACGCGGCTGTCGGCGTCGGTACAGGAAATCCAGCGCGCACCCTGGTTCAACAAGTGCCGTGCGCCGACGCCTCGGGCTCGCCCTACGTTGCGTGCCTGCACCTGGACACTTTGCACATCATGCGCCTGGGCGATCGCTGCACTGGCATCGCTGCAACTGTCGAGCACTACCAGGATCTGCACCGTTTCCCCGTGCAACCCCGGATGGTTGGCGGCGATCTGCGCAGCCCTCAGGCAGTCATCCAGCAGCGCTTCTTCGTTGTGCACCGGAATCAAGATGCCGATCATCGCAACCCCTCATGGCGCGCGACCGAGGTGCCATCGCGGCTCCACAAATCGAGCAGAAAATCCTTGTCATGGTGCTGTACCAGCGGTGGCATACCCAGTCGGTGCTGGAGCAGGGCGTGCACCTGTTCGGCGGTTTGCGGGCAACCGTCAATGGGCGGGCGCCAGTGGCAGGCCAGGAGTTGGCCGTTATCGGTCAAGGCCGCCAGGGCGTGATCGATCAGACGATTCAGATCATTTACATCAAGGTAGTAACAAAGCTCGCTCAACACGATCAGTTCGAACTGACCCGCGGGCCATTCATGGGGCAGCCGGCGCTGTTCTACATGAGCATGAGCAAACGCGGTCAGGCGCGTCTGTGCCAGTTGCACGGCGGCGCTAGCGGTGTCGCAACACAGCAGGCGCTCACAACGGGTTGCCAGTTCGGCGCTCAGCTCGCCGTTGGCACAACCAGGCTCGAAGATCGAGGCATAGTGCGGTCGGGTCAGCACGGCCAGGGTCAGTGCGCGCTTGCGTTGTTCGTACCAACGCTGACGAAACGCCCAGGGGTCGTCGTTACCAGCAAACAGTTGATCAAAGTACGGGGTGGCCACACTCATACAAACACCACTTCAAAAGGTTGCAGCAAGCGTTCCACTACGTAGGGTGCCAGCACCGGCGGCAGGCCGACCTGCGGGTCGCCCTCCAACTGGCTGGCGAACGCGTGGATCGCGTGGCGTTTGCGTGCCACTTGCTCGGGCGTCAATGCAATCTTGCGCGCCCGATGCCAGGGCACCCGGTGGTCTTCGGCAGTCGCCCAGTGCCAGGTCCACACCGGCAGTTCGCACAGGGTGGCGCCGACAACCTGGGCCGCTTTGGCGCTGGCACGGCCCACCGCTTCGTGGTCGCAATGGCCATCCTCGCGCCAGGTGGCGAACACGATGTCGGTGGGTTTGAGGTGACGCTGGATGAACTCGCACAGTTGGGCTTCGCGCTCGGCCACCTTGCTGTCGGTAAAACCGCCGCGCAGCCACTTCAAACTGTGCAACGGCAGGCCCAGGCGGTGCAGGGCCTGGGCCGACTCCTGCGGGCGCACCACACCCAGGCGTGCCACCGGCCAGCGTTTGGAGCCGGGATGGCTGGCGCTGCCGTCGGTGACGGAGATCAACAGGATTGGGCGCTCCAATACGGCCAGACCTTGCAGCAGGCCACCGCTGCCGAGCACTTCATCGTCCGGGTGCGGTGCGATGATCACCGCGCGGTGCCCCTGCGGTACCAACTGCGCGGCGCTGATGTGCGGCAACTCGGCCAGCCGTGCCGAGGTTTGCCAATGATTGAGTGGGGTGCCCTGGCCGACAATCGGATTGGGTTTCATAGCTGCCACCGTCCCGAGTCGTCGCCGGTGACCAGTTCGCCAAGGGCAGCCAGGTCGCGTTCGGCATGGCTTTGCCGCACATACACCGGCAAATCTGCCATCAACCGGGCAAAGTGCGGGTCTTTGCAGTAGGGGCCGGCGCCTACCGCATGGCCGACATGACGCATGACCTGCTCGACGGTGTCTTCAATACATGCGCGTGCCTGTTGGGCAAGTTGCCTGGCATCGGCGCGAGGCTCGCGGTCTATCTGCTCGGCGCTGGCGCGTAGTACGCAAGCGGCGCTGTTCAGTGCGCTGTCAACTGCCCCCAAATGGGCCAGCGCGTGAGGCTCCGAGCGTTGCGCACATTGGGTGCGCAGCGCTTCGCCCAGGCGTTGCGCGCCGCCATACCAGCACGCGGCGATACCGACTCCGCCCTGCCAGAAACCGGGGCGCGACAGGTAATCACCCGGCCCGCCCACCGCGATACCCCTGGCCGCGTTGAACAGAACGTCAACGCTGCCGGTGGCAGCCATGCCTACCGCATTCCAACCCTCGTCCGACACCGTGACGCCGGGTTGATCCATCGCCACGGCCACCAGCTGCTGCCGATCATCCTCGTCCCAGGCAGTCAGCAAGCCGTGGCTGACCACCGCCGCGCCGGAACACCAGGCTTTGCGTCCATCGACGATCAGCCACTGACCGTCGCGCCGTACGCGCACCTTGGCTGCGGGTGGTTCGGCCGCCCACATGCCCCACGTACTGCCAAGCGGCGGCGCGGGGCTGTCGAGTTCGGCCATGATCGCCAGCGCGTCGGTATGACCTTCGAACAACTTGCACAGGCGCAAGTCATGGCCGGCCACCTGGGCCAGCCGACTGAAGCGGGCCAGGGTTTCGCCGCTGCCCGGCAGCGGCAGTTGATCGAGGCCTTCTTCCTGAAGTGCCTTCAGTGCCGTACCCAGGGCGTACGTATCCGCGTAGCCCCGGTAGCCCTGAAGGAAACTGTGCAACGCCATTTCACACCTCGTCTTCACGCTGCAGTTCAAACAACAGCAATGAGCGGCCGGTCACGGCGTACTCATGCTCAAAGTCAAAACGCTCCTGGCCGCGTATCGCCGGCTCATTGGTATCGAGCATGCACGTCCAGAATTCACCCTCCGGCACCGGCGGCAGGCGGAAATTGACCATGTCATGGTGGGCATTGACCACCAGCAACAGCGTAGCATCGGCACCCGCCCGGCGGATCCCGGTTTCCTGGGCGCGGCCATCCATCAACATGCCCAGGCAGCGACCCTGGCTGTCTTCCCATTGCTCGGTGTTCATTTCGTTGCCATCGGGCGCCAGCCAGGTGACGTCTTTTACGCCGATGTCTTCGTTGTAGTCGCCGACCAGGAAGCGTCCACGACGCAGAATCGGGTAGGCCAGGCGCAGCTTGATCAAGCGCTTGACGAACTTGAGCAGGGCCTTGCCGTCATCGTCCAGGTCCCAGTTGACCCAACCGATTTCGCTGTCCTGGCAGTAGGCATTGTTGTTGCCGTGCTGGGTGCGGGCGAACTCATCACCGGCGACGATCATCGGAGTACCCTGGGCCAGCAGCAGGGTGGCGAAGAAGTTGCGCATCTGGCGCAGGCGCAGTGCGTTGATCTCAGGGTCGTCGGTCGGGCCTTCGACACCGTGGTTCCACGACAGGTTGTTATTGCTGCCGTCCTGGTTGTTTTCGTCGTTGGCCTCGTTGTGCTTGTCGTTGTACGAGACCAGGTCGTGCAAGGTAAAACCATCGTGGGCGGTGATGAAGTTCACCGAGCTGTAAGGCCGGCGCCCACGATGGTTGAACATCTCGCCCGAGGCGGTCATGCGCCCGGCAAAATCCGCCAGTTGGCCGTCGTCGCCTTTCCAGAACGCACGCACGGTGTCGCGGAAGCGGTCGTTCCATTCCACCCAGCCTGGCGGGAAGTTGCCCACCTGGTAGCCGCCGGGGCCGCAGTCCCAGGGTTCGGCAATCATTTTCAACTGGCGCAGCACTGGATCCTGGCGGCAGGCGACCAGGAAGCTGTGGCGTTCGTCGAACCCGTCGCGGTAGCGGCCCAGAATGGTTGCCAGGTCGAAGCGGAAACCGTCCACATGCATCTCGGTGGCCCAGTAACGCAGGGAGTCGGTGACCATTTGCAGCACGCAAGGGTGGCTCAGGTCCAGGGTGTTGCCGGTACCGGAGTCGTTGATGTAGAAGCGCTTGTCGTCGGGCATCAGGCGGTAGTAAGAGGCGTTGTCGATGCCGCGCATGGACAGGGTCGGGCCGCGCTCGTTGCCTTCGGCGGTGTGGTTGTAGACCACGTCCAGAATCACTTCCAGCTTCTGCTCATGCAGGTGCGCGACCATTTCCTTGAACTCGGCGATCTTGCCGCTGGCCAGGTAGCGCGGGTCGGGGGCGAAGAAGGCAATGCTGTTGTAGCCCCAGTAGTTGGTCATGCCTTTTTCCAGCAAGTGCTGGTCGTTGACGAAGGCGTGCACCGGCAGCAGCTCGACCGAAGAGACGCCCAACTGGCGGATATGTTTGAGCACATCGTCTTCCATCAAGCCGGCGCAGGTGCCGCGCACGGACTCGCCCACCGAAGGGTGGCGCATGCTGATGCCGCGCAGATGGGTTTCATAGATGATCGTGCGGTCCCAAGGCACCCGTACGGGTTGATCGTTGCCCCAGGTGTGTGCCGGGTCGATAACCTTGCACTTGGGCACGAAGGGTGCGCTGTCGCGCTCATCGAAGCTGAGGTCGTCATCCGGGTGGCCGATGGTGTAGCCGAACAGCGCCTCCGACCATTTGAGTTCGCCCACCAGTTGCTTGGCGTAGGGGTCGATCAGCAGCTTGTTGTGGTTGAAGCGATGACCATTGGCCGGGTCGTACGCGCCGTACACGCGGTAGCCGTAGATCAGCCCGGGGTGGGCGTCGGGCAGGTAACCGTGGAAGATCTCGTCGGTGTATTCGGGCAGTTCGATGCGCTCCAGCTCGACTTCGCCGGTGTCATCGAACAGGCACAACTCCACTTTGGTGGCGTTGGCCGAAAACAGTGCAAAGTTGACGCCCAGGCCATCCCAGGTGGCGCCGAGCGGGAAGGGCAAACCTTCACGAATCCGCGACGGTTCATGATCCGGCGTCGCTGTGGTGTTCTCGGGTTTGCTCATGGTGTTGCTCCTGCAAGGGGTCTTTTCTCGGGCCGAACGCGGCCGTGCTGACGGTGTTTCAGCAAAGGACATGGACGAAAAAGGGCCTGCAGCCTGGGATAACGGCTGCAGGCCCGAGAAATCATGGGGCGGGTGGTTTTGGCTTCTTCGGGGCGGTCGGTTTTTTCGCCGCGGGCTTGGCGGCTACCGGATTGGGTTTGGCGGCCGCCTTGGGCGCGGTTTTCGGCTTGGCGGCAGGCTTGGGCTTGCTGGGCGTCAGCGCCTCGGCTTCGGCCAGTTTGCGCGCCATCTCCCAGTGGCGATCGTGCGCACCGTCCGGCTTGCCTTCAGACTCCCAGATCTGATGCGCCAGTTCGCGAATACGTTTGTCTTCTTTACTCATCACAAACTCCTCACAGAAAATGTTCAGCTTTCTTGATTATCAGGATTGATAAAGACATTGACCGGGAGATCCCCCAGGGCAGCGCTGATCAACAGCTCCTTGTTGGGTGTGACTGCGCCTGTTTGAAAAAGTCCCTTCCAGTTTTGTGTTGTGGTGGCGAACGGTAATTTCACCCGGGTATCGCCCCACACCTGCGCATTGATGTGGGGAAATACACCGTTTTCCAGCAATGGATAAGGCCAGCGCGGCACCACCACCAACAGCTGTTGGCCCTGGTGCTCACGGTAAAACGCAACCACGCGCTCCGCGTGCCGACCCACCACTTCGAGCGGCGTATAGCTGCCTTTGCGAAACAGCTCGGGACAGGCTCTGCGCGCGTTCAGCACCTGGGCGATCAACGCTTGTTTGATACGCCCATCGCGCCAGTTGAACAACAGCTCACCGATGTCGGGTGGGGTATCCAGGGCACGCTGGCGTGCATCGAAATCCACCGGGCGTCGGTTGTCCGGATCCACAAGGCTGAAGTCCCAGAACTCGTCGCCCTGGTACACATCCGGTACACCCGGCACGGTGAGGTGAAGCAAAGTTTGCGCCAGGCTGTTCAGAGCGCCGGAGGGGGCGATGGCTTGAGCGGCGCTGTCGAGCGCATCGCGCAGCGCTTGGCCGGCTTCGCTGAGCAGTAGACGCTTGAGGAAGCGCTCGACACCCTGCTCATAGGCTTCGTTGGGCGCGCTCCAGCTGCTTTGTAACTTGGCTTCGCGCAGGGCTTTCTGTTGCCATTGCCAGAGCCGTTGCTGGTAAGCCTCAAAGTCCGGGTTGTGCTCCAGCGGCCAACTGCCGAGCAGCACCTGATACAGGATCAGCTCATCACCCGCCGAGGGGCTGTCGGTGCCCTCGCGCAAAGGCGCGGCGAGGTTGCGCCAGTGTTCGACCTGTTCGGCATACCAGGGCGCGCACTCGCTGAGCACCGCCAGGCGTGCGCGGGTGTCTTCGCCGCGCTTGTGGTCATGGGTGGCGGTGGCCAGCAGATTGTTCGGGAAGGTAGCGAGGCGCTGTTGATTGGCCTGGTGAAAATCTGCCAACGGCGCACTGAATTGTTCGGTACTGAAGCCCACGTCGTTACGCGACAGCAATACGGCCGAGCGATAGAACGCGGTGTCTTCCACGGCCTTTGCTGCGGCGGGTGATGTCAGCTGCTGGAAGCGCACGCAGGCATGTTTGAGGATCTTGCGCTCACGGCCCACCGGGCGATTGCGCCAAGGCTGGCCGCCCAACCATTTTTCCAGGTGCTCAAGCACCGGCCAGTCGCCTTCGTTAAGGGTACTGCGCGCACCGTCCATGGCCTGCTGGAACACTTTGTCGTCGGCGGTGCTGCGGCCCCTGGCACTGATGTAGGTGCGGTACACCGGGAAATGCACAATCAGCTCCTGCAAGGCCCGACGGATCGCACCCAGGGTCAGGTCGCGGGTCATCACATCATCGCGGGCCACTTGCAGCAGGGCCTGGGCCACGCTTTCGAAGTCGCCGCCCAACGAGCCATTGAGGATTTGCTGGCGCGCCAAGCGGGCTTCGTCGATAAACGCCGAGGACCGTTCGCTGTGGCGCGTCCACAGGTCGGCCAGCGGAGCAAAACCGTCAGGATGGTGTTGCAGCAACGACAGTTGATTCATGAATTCGTAGCCAGTGGTGCCGTCCACTTGCCAGTCTTCGCGCAGGGTTTCGCCTTCGCCGAGGATCTTCTCCACGAAGATCGGCAAATGGCGCTGTGGCGACAGCGCGTCCACGCGGCGGCGCAGTTTGCGGCAATAACCACGTGGGTCGGCCAGGCCGTCGATATGGTCGATGCGCAGGCCATCGATCAAGCCCGCGCCGATCAGCTCGAAAATCTTGCCGTGGGTGGCTTCGAACACTGCCGTGCGCTCCACGCGCAGGCCGCCCAGCTCATTGACGTCGAAGAAGCGCCGCCAGTTGATGTCGTCTGCGGCGGTGCGCCAACTGGCCAGGCGGTAGGTCTGTTGCTCAAGCAGATGATGCAAGCGCTCGAAACCCTCAGGCTGGCGACCATCGAAAGCGGCCAGCCGTTGCTTGATGGCCGGTAAGACCTCGGTGGCGCGTTCGGTCAGCGCCTGCTTGAGCCTAGCGGCTTCGGTGTAGGCATCGTCCTGATAGGCGAGGGCGGCGAAACGCTCGGCCAGCGGTTTGAGCACCTCATCGCCGCCCAGGATCAAGGCGTAGTCCCGTGGGCAGATCGGGAAGCGATGCTCGTAATGCTCGGCGTAGAAGCTGCCGTGAGCGGCGTCGAACTTGAGCGTCAACGCTCCGCTCTGCAAGGCTTCGCCGTAATCGCTGCCCAGGAACGGCATCAGCAATTGGCCTTTGAGCAACGGGTCGGGCGAGTGCCACTGGATGTCGAAAAACTCGCTGTAGGGGCTCAAGCGCCCCCATTCCAGCAGGTCCAGCCACCAGGGGTTATCCGCGCCACCCACGGCCATGTGATTGGAAACGATATCCAGGATCAGGCCCATGTTGTGTTCACGCAGGATGGCGACCAGGCGACGCAATGCTGCCTCGCCACCCAACTCCGGGTTGACGCGGGTGGGGTCGACCACATCGTAGCCATGCATGGAGCCGGCGCGGGCGCTCAGGAGCGGCGAGGCATACAGGTGGCTGATGCCCAGTCGGGCAAAATACGGCACCAGCGGCACCGCATCATCGAGGGTAAAGCCTTTATGAAATTGCAGGCGCTGGGTGGCGCGCAGGGGCAGTACGTTCATCGGTCACGCTCATAGGCTTGGTTGCGCGCCACGGCCAACAGTTCGAGGCGGCGCGCAGCACTGTCGTGGTCGAGCAGGCTGGCGGCCTCGCCTGGCAAGCGTCGGCGCCAGTTGGGGTGGGTATCGAGGGTGCCGGGCAGGTTGGCTTGCTCTTCGATGCCCAGCGCGTCCTCCAGCGGCAGCAATACCAGTGGCGCACGGGTGTGGCCGAGGTAGCGCACGCTGGCGTCGATCACGTGGTCGGTGTCGTTGCGGATCTCATCGACAAAGTTCTGCGGGTCCTGGCTCAAGGCCTGACGCAGTGCATGACGTTCGCGCAGACGGTGTTCGCTCCATTGCTCCACGGTGGGAGGGTCGATCAGGTCGAGCTGGATATTCCACTCGATATCACGGCTGTGCCACCAGCCATTGAGCGTGGGCAGGTCGTGGGTGCTGGTGGTGGCCAAGGCGTTGTCGGGCCAGTCAAGAATCGGCGTGAACCGGCCTTCGTGGTCCTGTTCGAACAGCAATACGCGCATACCCAGAATCGAGCGGGCGCTGAGCTTTTCACCCAGGCCCTCGGGCACCGTACCCAGGTCTTCACCGAGGACGATGGCCTGGTGGCGGTGCGATTCCAGCGCCAGCAAACGCAGCAGGTCGTCCACGGGGTAATACAAGTAGGCGCCTTCGCGGGGCGAGGCACCCAGGGGGATGACCCACAGGCGTTGCAGGCCCATCACATGATCGATGCGCAAGCCACCGGCATGGGCGAAGTTGGCCCGCAGCATTTCGATAAACGCACGGAAGCCATTGCGCTTGAGACCTTCCGGGGAGAAGGCGGAGATGCCCCAACCCTGGCCTGCACGGTTGAGAATATCCGGCGGTGCGCCAACCGTGAGGTCGGCCAGCAGTTCATCCTGGCGACTCCATGCCTGGCTGCCGCCACCGTCGGCACCCACCGCCAGGTCGGCAATCAGGCCGATGCCCATGCCGCTGCCACGGGCGGCCTGTTGCGCGCGCGCCAGGCTGCGGGCGATCAACCATTGGGTGAAGGCAAAGTAGCCGATCTCATCGCGGTTTTCTTCAGCAAACTGCGCCAGCGCCGGGCTCTGCGGCGTGCGCCAGTCTTCGGGCCAGTGGCGCCAGTCGAGCTCTTCGCCGGCGGCGGCACGTTGCGCTTGCACGGCTTCGAAGCGGCAGTGGTTTTCCAGGGCCTCGCCGCCGGCCTGGCGGAAGCTCTGGAAGTCGGCATGTTGCGGATGTGCGCCGTGGCGGAAGTCTTCATACAGCGCACGCAGCAGGCGTTGCTTGGCCTTGGCTGCGGTGGGCCAGTCGATCAGCGTGAGTTGCTCCAAATCCCGCAGTTCGTCGGTCAGGCCGACGGCCTCGGTAGCGTCGCGCACTTCACGCTCGCCAAGGATGCAGGCGGGCGAGGCGTACAGGCTGTTGAGAAACAGGCGGCTGGACGGTGAATAAGGGCTGAAACGTTCGGTGTCGGCGCTGAACATTGCGTGCATGGGGCTGATCGCCACCGCGTCGGCACCGCGCTCGGCCGCCGAGCGCACCAGATGCTCCAGGGCCAGGGTGTCCCCGAAGCCACCATCGCCGCGGCGACGCAAGGCATACAGCTGGGCACTCAAGCCCCAGGCGCGAGCGGGACGGCTGTCCACCGCGTCGGCCACGCTGTAGCAGTGGCTGGGCGCAACGGCCAGGGTGAAGGTTTGCCCATCGATATGCACCTGGTGGTAGCCGAGGGCAATCACCCCGGGCAGCACCGCATTGCCGTCCAGGCGCAGCTCCAGGGTTTCACCACCTTCCAGGCTGACGCGACACGGGGTGTCCGGGGCGAAGTAGCGCGCCAGGTCCAGGCTTGCGCCGCTGTCGATGGTGATCAAGGGCGGCAGGTGCGTGTCTTGTTGCACCTGCTCCAGTTCCTGCAGGCTGGCGTCGATCTCGGCGTCGGTATCGGCCGGGTGCCCCAGCCCTTTGAGAACGGCGCGCAAGGCCTCGGGCTGCACGTGTTGCGGGCGACCGTTGGCATCGATCCAATCGACGGCCAGGCCCGCGCGACTGGCGAGTAGTTCCAGGTTCGCTTCGCTCAAAAGTGTTCTCCGGCAGGTGATAAGCAAACGCGTGCGCTCAACGGTGGTAACTGCGTACCTTGCTGGGCAGGCGTCTGGAAAATGATGGGGTGTGGCGCGGGGTGATCCAGACGCTGTTCGCTCAGGTTCAGGTCGATTTGCAACAGGCTGCCGTTGCCCAGGCGCCAACGCGCCGTGACAGCTCCCTCGGCCATCACCTGCGCGCCCAAGGCCACAGTGCCCGGCAAGTGCGGCACTATGTGTTGGTGACGCAGGCTCAACAGCTGACGATAGAGCTGGGTGTGCTCGTTCTCGACGAAGGAGGGCGCCGATTGCGCAAAGGTTTCCAGTGCGTTGGGATCGGGAATGCGTTCGCGTTGCTCGGGGTCGTGAAACGCCGCGAAATCGGCGAACTCGTTGCGCCGGCCTTCGCGCACCGCCTCGGCCAGTTCGCCGTGATGGTCGGTGAAAAACAGAAAGGGTTCGGCCGCATTCACCTCATCGCCCATGAACATCAGCGGAATCATCGGGCTGAGCAGCAATAGAGCCGTCGCCGCGTTCAGCGCCTGGGGCGAACACAGTTGGTGCAGGCGTTCGCCCAAGGCGCGGTTGCCGATCTGGTCGTGGTTCTGCAAAAACGCCACGAAAGCGCTGGGCGGCAGATCTGCACTGGGTTCGCCGCGTGCATGGCCGTGGCGGGTAGTTTCGCCCTGATATATAAAGCCCTCGCCCAGGCAACGCGCCAGTTTGGCGGTGGGCTGTTCGGCGAAATCGCTGTAATAGGCGTCGGTTTCACCGGTCAGCAGCACGTGCAGCACGTTATGAAAGTCATCATTCCACTGGGCGTTGAAATCTTCCTTAAGCAGGCTGGCCTGGTTCAGCTCGTTCTCCAGCACCAGCCAGACGTGCCGGTCGTCGTGCACCTGCTGACGCACGCGGTGTGCCAGTTCCTGCAAGAACCCGGGATTATCGATGGCGTGTACCGCATCCAGGCGCAGGCCGTCGAAGCGGTATTCCAGCAGCCACATCAGCGCGTTATCAAGGAAGAAATCCCGCACTTCACGGCGCTCGAAATCGATACCGGCGCCCCACGGGGTATGCACGTCCTCCTGGAAGAACCCCGTGGCGTACTGGCCCAGGTAATTGCCATCGGGCCCGAAGTGGTTGTAGACCACATCGAGCATCACCGCCAAACCATGGGCATGGGCAGTGTCGATCAAGTGCTTGAGCTGCTCGGGCGTACCGTAGTCGGCGTGCGGTGCGTAGGGCAGCACGCCGTCATAGCCCCAGTTGCGTTCACCGGGGAACTGCGCCAGTGGCATCAACTCGATCGCAGTGATTCCCAGCTCAGCCAGACGTGGCAGGTGCTTCTCGACTTCGGCGTAGCCACCCATGGCGCCCACATGCAGTTCGTAGATCACCGCGGTGTGCCAAGGGCGGCCTTGCCACTGGGTATGGCGCCATGGGTAAGCGTTGGGGTCGACCACTTGGCTCCAACCGTGCACGCCCTGGGCCTGGGCCCTGGAAGCGGGGTCGGGAACCGCCTTTTCCCCATCGATGTTAAAGCGGTAGAGCGTGCCGGCAGGGCAGGCTGCTTCGACTTCGAACCAGCCATCCGCCTGGGGCAGCAGGGTGATGGATTTACCGTGTTGCAATTCAACGCTGACATAAAAAGCGTCTGGCGCCCACAAGGCAAAACGCGTGTGTTGCGCGTCCAGCATGATTGCGCCGTGGGGCCAGGTGTCCAGAGTCCGTAACGGCATCTATGAAGACCTCCCGGGTTGGTTCAAGTGGCTATTTGGTTGGTTTCCCCAAGGCCTTGGCCACCAGTTGTTCGTAGAGCTCGGCGTAGGGTTCAACCGCCTGGCACCAGTTGAACGGTTGTGTCATGGCGCGGCTGCGCATGGCGTTGAGCAGGCCGGGGAAGGCGAATACCTTGAAGGCACGGCGCAGGGCTTCTTCGTAGCTTTGCACCGTCGACTCATTGAACAGGAAACCGGTGACGCCATCTTCAATGGTGTCCGCCAGGCCACCGGTGTTCCGCGCCACCGGCAACGAACCAAAGCGTTGCGCGTACATCTGGCTCAGGCCGCAAGGTTCATAGCGCGAGGGCATCAACAGGAAGTCGCTGCCGGCAAACATGCGACGGGCATCGGTCTCGTTGAAGCCGATGCGCACGCCCACCTGGCCCGGGAAGCGCAGCGCCAATTCGCGCATGGCCTGTTCCTCTTCGGGTTCGCCACGGCCGATGATCGCGATCTGGCCACCGTTTTCGACGATAAAGCCGGCGACCGCTTCAGTCAGGTCCAGACCCTTCTGATAAACCAGGCGTGACACCACGGCGAACAGCGGGCCGTTGGACGCGTGCAGTCCAAACAGCTCGCGCACATGGGCGGCGTTTATCGCCTTGCCTTCCCAGTCGCCGATATTGAAATTGTGGGTCAAGTGCGTATCGGTGGACGTTTCCCAGCTTTCGTCGATGCCGTTGGGAATCCCGCTGAGCAGACCTTGTTGAGTCTTGCTGGCAAGAAAGCCATCCAGGCCACAGCCGAATTCCGGCGTGGTGATTTCCTGGGCGTAGGTGGCGCTCACGGTGGTGATGTGGCTGGAATACGCCATGCCCGCCTTGAGGAACGACATCTTGCCGTAGAACTCCATGCCTTCCTGTTGCAGGGCGTGGGGTGGGATGCCCAGTTCGGGCGTCGACGCCAGGCTCACCACACCCTGATAGGCCAGGTTATGAATGGTGAACAGTGTTGGTGTGCGTGACCCACGCCAGTGCATGTACGCCGGCGCAAGGCCCGCGGGCCAGTCATGGGCGTGCACCAGGTCGGGGCACCAATGGATCTGTGCCAGGTTGGCGGCCATGTCGGCGGCGGCCAGGCCCAGGCGGGCGAAGCGAATATGGTTATCCGGCCAGTCGCGGCCGTTATTGGCGCCGTACGGCGTGCCTTCACGCTCATACAGTTCGGGGCAGATCAGCACATAGATGACCAGGCCGTCCGCCAGGTCCATACGCCCGATCTTGCACGGCGGCAGCGCCGCGTGGCCGCCCAGCTCACCGACGATATGAATCGGATTGTCGCTTTCCATCACTTGCGGGTACCCGGGGATCAGCACCCGCACATCGTGCAAATGCGCCATGGCGCGGGGCAGGGCGGCGGACACATCGCCCAGGCCACCTGTTTTCACCAGGTCGGCGAACTCGGAAGTGACGAACAAGACTTTCTTTCGATTCGGATTCTGACTCACGATCGGCCGCACAGTGTTGGGCAGGTCGACCAAAGACGTTGGCCCCCCTACCGGCTGACTAAAACGCTCTCCCTGAGTATCTACTGCGGCACTGATCATAATGCACTCCCATTTGTTGGTTCGCTAATGGCCCGCTGCCATCAGCTCCAAGTGGCCGCATCCTGCGGCCAGGCACACCAGCGCTATACAAGCTGGCAAGGCGTATGCCAGTTGCAACGTCGGCTGAAAAAGATTGGATGAACGGGCATTCGGCGTGAAACGCTCGTGCACGTCCTTACCTAAAACTTGACCTGAGGCGGAGTTGGAAAGTTTAGATTTTTTGCGGGGTTTTTGTTTTGGAACGGACCCATCGGTCATGAGTCTAGGCCAGATCCCAGAGCCTGCAGGGTTTAGCGCGGTTTTTTGTAGGACAAAATAAATCTAACGATATGCAGCGTGTTCTCTGTAGGAGCGAGCTTGCTCGCGAAAGACTCACAGACGCCGCGTTTATTCAAGAAACATGCTTTATCGTTGACGATTTTCGCGAGCAAGCTCGCTCCTACAGGAAGGCAGGGCCGCACCTTTTTGATGCGTCAGCCCAGCACGCGGATGGGCACGCCATCGGCCCAGGCCTGAATGTCTTCAATCATCTGTTGATAGAACTGCCGGTAATTGTGCTCACTCACATACCCCACGTGTGGCGTGGCCAGCACATTGGGCAAGCGGCGAAATGGATGATCAGTCGGCAGCGGTTCCTGGGCATACACATCCAGCGCCGCCCCGGCCAGGCGGCCACTGCTCAATGCCTGCACCAGCGCCTGCTCATCCACAATCGGCCCGCGCGCGGTGTTCACCAGGTGCGCCGTGGGCTTCATCCACGCCAAAGCCTGGGCATCCACCAGCCCACGGCTGCGCTCACTGAGCACCAGATGGATGGTGAGGATATCCGCCTGTTCAAACAACTCGCGCTTGCTGACCCATGTCACGCCTGCTTCAGCCGCCCGTTGCGGCGTGAGGTTTTCGCTCCAGGCGATCACCCGCATACCGAATGCCTGGGCGAACGTTGCGACTTTCTGGCCGATACTGCCCAGGCCGAGCACGCCCAGGGTCTTGCCATGCAGGTCACCGCCCAGGCCCACCTGCCATCCGCCTGCGCGCAGCGAGTTGGCTTCGGCCAGCAGATTGCGCGCAGAGGCCATGATCAGCGCCCAGGTCAGTTCCGGCGCCGCGTGTTTATAGCTGTCGGTGCCGCACACCTGGATACCCAGGGCCTTGGCGGCGGTAATATCGATGGCGGCATTGCGCATACCGCCGGTGACCAGCAATTTGAGCTTGGGCAACTCTTGCAGCAGGGCCTGGTTGAAGGTGGACCGTTCGCGCATGGCGCAAATCACCTTGAAGCCCTTCAAGCGTTCAACCATTGTCGCCGTATCAGCGGGGTAGTCGTGGAGAAAATGTACCTGACCCACGCCGTCCAGCGCCGACCAATCCACCACGTCACTGGCGACGTTCTGCCAATCATCTATCACTGCGATCTGTATCGACATGCCATGGGCCTCGAAATCAAAGGGCATTCATACCCTGCAACAGCGCTTTATGAAACTGCTCCGGTTCTTCCATCTGTGGCGCATGGCCCAGGCCGGGGAATTCCACCAGTGTGGCGTGGGGAATCAGCTTGGCTACCTGCTTGCCCAGCACCTGGTAATTGCCAATCCTGGCCTTGACTGCCGGCGGCGCCACATCTTTGCCGATGGCTGTGGTGTCGCTGGTGCCAATTAGCAACAG